>NZ_DATIDM010000027.1:0-7263 GCF_035456225.1 Flavobacterium sp.
TTATTAGATGCAATTTAATTCATATGGTTGCGTTATGTTTTAAATAAATATTAAATTTCCTTTAATAATACAACAAATAATCACTATAAGTGTAAATATAGCAAGAAATGTCAGCTTTCATTGAAAATAATGAAAAACTAACTTTTTTGTTGTTTTTTGTTATAAATATTAAGAGATATCTGAAGTAAACGAATTACACAATCAGATAAAGCCTGTAATACAAATATGAAGAAATAAAAGAAACCTTGTTTTTATTGTAGGCTTTTTATTATAACAATTTAAAACTATTATTTTAAAAAATTATTTACAATTATTGGTTATTACAAAAATTATAAAATTTATCCATCAATAGTATTAAATACTTAACAATGTGTTATAAAAAAAGCAACCCACAGGGTTGCTCTTTAGTTTTATGATAGAAGTGAATTTTAATTATAATAATGGGCGATAAGCTGAACTTCGTCTTGTCCGCCACCTAAAAACATTTTCACGGCACCTGTCCCTCCGGTATTGCCAACTGCTAACTGTGCTGCGAACATAGGGCAATAAGTTCCGGGGCCTAATTTAATGTAATCGGTACCTGTGTTGAAGCCTTGTTTGTTGGCACCTGCCGTTGATCCACTGGTGTAAAATTGACCGTTTAAGCCTAACGCAAATCCAATTGTTAATGGAACACCATCTAAATCGTTGGTTACAATGGGGCCTGAAGGTCCTCCCCGTCTAAGGTACATGAGGGTTTGTACCACCCTGGCATGCTGGTCATCTACGGGATTACCCGATTTTTCAATTTCCCAGCTAATAGAATAGTTGATTTCAACAATGGCATTGCGGGTTAATGTAAATGTGTCCAAACCCGCCCCCGATTGTCTCGGCCATCCAGCGGTAGTATATCCGGATCCTGTACCGGTCTGATTTACCACATTGGCATTGGCCCCTCCTGTGGTTTGAGGATCTGCCAAATAATTAAAAGGGTTGAATAAAACTTCAATATTGTTGGTTGCTGCTCCAAGTACCAAATCGCCATCTCCGTCAACAAAAACTCTTGTTGTGTTTCCTGCGCCTAAATTGGCAGAGTTGTTTGTGGCGTTTAACCCTTCCACTCTTATTGTTGAAGTGCTTCCTGCAACGTGTACCTCCTCTAAAGGTGTTGTTGTTTTGATTCCGATCTGCGAAAATAGTGCTGAAGGCATTATCAAAAGTAAATAGTATATTTTCTTCATAGTCTATCTAATTGTAAAGTCTGATTTTTAAATAATCCAAATCACCTCCAAAACCTACGCTTGTGTATTTACTGGTTCCGTCGGTGGTCTTTGCAAAAAATTTCAGAGAATGATTCCCTGCCGGGATATTGGCATAGCCGTGAGCATTCATATAAGGATATCCCATAATTCCCTGTATAGAGGAAGCTACTGCTTGCCCTTTGTTGCCGTACTGTTTGGAAAGTTCTGTAGCGTCTAATCCGTCATTGTTTAAATCAATGCAAAAATATACCTCGAAAGTTCTTGCAGATCTGTCATCGAGCGGTGAGCCTAACGGTGACGCTATCATATCTACATCCGAAACAACTACTGTGATGCCATACTTCACCTCTATTAATGCGTTTTGCGGAGCGTTGAATGGAACCGAAATCAATTGCATACCAGCTGTTGTTGTGGTCAAATCATTATTTAATACGATTCCGTTGTAATTCGGACCGTCTGGGATGAAATTTCCAATATTGATTAGGAAGTTTAGAGGAGCAACGCTTCCCGGAACACCGCCTCCCGATGCATAATTTGAAGGATATAGTGTCAGTTCACCGTCTTTGTCAACATATACTGGTGCCAGTTTCACGCCGTCATTAAGCGCAGAACTGTTTACCGAGTTGAGCTTTTCGATTCGTATCGTTGAAGTTGTACCGGCAATATGCAGGTCTTTTAACGGATTTGCAGTACCTATGCCGACTTGAGCAAAAGTGCAAGTCGAAAGTAGCAGTAATAAGTATTTGATGTTTTTCATAGACTTAAAAGTTTAGTATAATCTCATAAATACCGAATCGTTTCCAATGGCAAAATTGACAACTGTCGCCATTGAGGTGGTTCCGGTTTTTAATTCGCCATAAAACCGAAGCGTATGTGTGCCGGGTGTTAACGTTATGTAAGTTGTGCTGCAGTTGTACATGGCCATGTCGGAAGCGTTTGCTGTTGACGCTGCTAAATCGTTATTGTTGTAATAGCATTTGGATGCTTGCCCGTATCTTGGAGTCGTTGCTAATAAGGTAGGAGTGTCAAGAGTATAAAAAGTGGTAATCAGCCTTGGTCTGTCGTCCTTTATTTTTGTTGCTGCATCTTTTAATACCTGAAAACTGATGTTGTATTTTACCTCTAAAACAGCATCCCTGTTTACAGTTATGGTATAGGGTAAGATAACCGTGTTGCGCGTTCCGATTGGGGAGCTTCCTGCCAACATGGTAAGTGTTGTTCCTGATAAGGGTGTGGAAGATGTTATGGCATCTGTTCCGTCACTGTTTTGGAATGTCGACATAGTTAAAGTAAGATCTCCGTTTTCATTTACATAAAGCGGATAGGTTTTGTCAATGCCTCCTCCGTTATAGGGATTGTTTGGGGAGTTCAAACCGTCAATTCGGATTGTTCCTGTCGGGGACGCTAAATGCAATTTTTGTTGCGGATTGGTTGTCCCGACTCCAACACCTGAAACCTGAGCACGAAGAGAAAAGTTTAGTAGAACGAAGATGGGGATAAAGTAAAGTTTCGTCATGGGTCAAGTTTTTTTAGTTTACTTTTTAAAAACAAATCACTTAATAGATGAAATAATATAACAAAGGTTGCGTGAAATGTTGTAAATAATAATTTTTATGTATTTTAATTCGTTGTGAATAAGTGTTTTGTGTAATTTTTTCGTCTTTTGGCCAAAAATAGATAAAATCTAACAAAAAATACTATTTTAGTATAAAAAAAATTAATTAACAAGAAAAAGCATCAGTTTGTAAGTAAAAATGTTATAAAAATCTTAAAACATGATAAAATTTGTAATTCTCAATGTCGTTAATAAGTAGTACTTTTGAAAAAAAATAGAAATGAGAGGAGTGTTATTGGTAAATCTTGGTTCTCCTGAGAGTCCGGAACCAAAAGATGTCAAGCCCTATTTGGATGAGTTTTTAATGGATAAATATGTAATAGATGTACCTTATTTATTGCGTGCTTTCCTGGTTCGCGGAATTATATTGAGAAAACGTCCCGAAAGCTCTGCCGAAGCTTACCGAAAAATATGGTGGAAGGAAGGTTCTCCATTGGTTGTACTTTCAAAAAGGATGCATGAAAAAGTAGTTGGAAAAACAGATGTGCCTGTTTCTTTGGCAATGCGCTATGGTAAACCGTCTATAGAAGCGGGTTTAAAGGAATTATATGATAAAGGAGTACGTGAAGTATTGCTTTTCCCTTTGTACCCACAGTATGCCATGGCTTCTACCTTAACGATTTTGGAAGTTACCGAAGAAATCCGCAAGAAGAAGTTCCCTGACATGAAAATTTCCGATGTACCGGCTTTTTATAATAAACCGGATTATATCAAGGCGCTTTCCGATTCCATCAAACATCATTTGGGGAATTTCGAGTATGATAAATTGGTCTTTTCCTACCATGGGATTCCTGAAAGGCATGTCCGTAAGACCGATCCGACACTGAAGCACAAGAAGTTCGTAACGGATCAAATGTGTTGTGAAGTAGGGACTCCGGAAGCCGAGTTCTGTTACCGAACCCATTGTTATGAAACCACCCGTTTGGTAGTGGAACAGTTGCAGATTCCGAAAGACAAATATTATGTAACTTTCCAGTCAAGGCTGGCCGGAGACAAATGGCTTGAGCCTTACACAGACGTTGTACTGAATGACTATCCGAAACAAAATGTTAAAAAAGTGGCCGTTGTTACACCGGCTTTTGTTACGGATTGTTTGGAAACACTGGAGGAAATCGCCATGAGAGCCAATGAAGAATTCATCGAACACGGCGGAGAGTCATTTTTGACAATCCCTTGTTTAAACGATGATGAGCAGTGGTGTCAGGTAGTGACCAACTGGATTAACGATTGGGCTAAAAATTAATTATGGCTGAATATTATTATTATATAAAAGCCCTGCATCTGATCTTTGTAATCACATGGTTTGCCGGGCTTTTTTATATCGTTCGGTTATTTGTTTACCATGCCGAGGCGAAATCAAAACCCCAACCGGAACAGGACATTCTTGTTAAACAATATCAACTGATGTCATATAGGTTGTGGTATATCATTACCTGGCCGTCTGCTATTTTAGCGAGTACTTTTGCGTTTATGATGTTGTTCGGAACCGCTCTGGGAAAAGTCTGGCTGCAAATGCCGTGGATGCATGTAAAATTAGGATTTGTCTTTTTACTGTATTTGTATCACTTGAAATGTCACCAGATTTTCCTCCAATTGCAAAAAAATGAAGTGAAACATTCTTCGGGTTTTTTCAGATTGTGGAATGAAGGTGCGACGCTTATCCTTTTTGCTGTGGTTTTTCTGGTGATATTAAAAGACGCGTTCAATTGGATATATGGCGTAATCGGGATTTTTCTTTTTTCGTTAATCCTGATGCTGGGTTATAGGTTCTATAAGCGAATACGAGAAAAAAACCAATCGTAGGCATGTCAAAAACAATTAAAATAACGCAGTTATCCCTTCGATTACGAATTTTCCTGTCGATGGTATTTCTAACCCTGATTGCGTCGGTTTTAATTGCTGCGGTTTCCATTTATCAGTTTAAGAAAGAAGCCCGGGATTACCATCAGGACCGTTTGGAAAGAAAAGAAGATGCCATTACAGAGCATATCAATTATATTCTTTCCACTACAACGTATCCGCTTACAACCCATAACCTACCGCTGATTTTTAAAGAGAGAATCTTTGAATTGGCAAATATTCACAGCCTTGAAATCAACATCCACGATTTAAACGGCAACTTGCTTATTTCTTCTAAAGGCGCTTTTTCGGTTGATAAAGTAGCAAAACCGATACCGCCGATTATTCTTAAAATCATACAGTCTTCCACCAGCAAGCGTTTTGTGGACCTGCAAATGATAAACGGACAAAAATATCGTTCCTCTTACAGTTATTTAAAAGATACCAAATTTAAACCGCTTGGAATTTTAAACCTTCCGTATGTGGAGGAAACCAGTTTTTATCAGAACGAGCTTCGCAATTTCTTGATGCGATTCGGGCAGGTATACCTGTTCATGTTGCTGATTTCGTTTGTAATTGCTTATTTTCTGTCGAGTTACATTACCAAATCATTGCAAACCATCAGTGATAAAATCCGGGAAACGCAATTAAACAAGAAAAACGAAAAAATTCAGCTGGAATCTACCAGTCATGAGATCAAATCGCTGGTCGATGCCTATAACGGCA
This sequence comes from Flavobacterium sp., assembly GCF_035456225.1. Lineage (GTDB taxonomy): Bacteria > Bacteroidota > Bacteroidia > Flavobacteriales > Flavobacteriaceae > Flavobacterium. Next base: position 5,422 of record NZ_DATIDM010000027.1, read on the forward strand.
TGGTCGATAAACTGGAAGAAAGTGCTGTGCTTTTGGCACAGAGCGAAAGGGAAGAGGCCTGGCGCGAAATGGCAAAACAGGTAGCGCATGAAATCAAAAATCCCCTGACCCCCATGCGTTTGACGGTACAGAGTTTTCAGCGCAAATTCGACCCGACTGACCCGAATGTGTACCAGAAAATGGATGATTATTCCAAAACACTGATTCAGCAAATCGACACGATGAGTTCGGTAGCTTCGGCATTTTCTAACTTTGCCTCGTTACCGGCCCAGCAGAATGAAACCTTGAATATCGTTTATGTTGTTCAGCTGGCATTGGACATCTTTAATGAACATTTTATTGAATTCGCTGCTCCGGAAAAGGAAATCATCACCAAAATTGACCGTACCCAGGTAATTCGGATCATTACCAATCTGGTTAAGAACGCAATCGAGGCCATTCCGAATGAAGAAGCCAATCCGCATGTTTCCGTTAAGGTTTTCCGCGAAGGCAATACGGCAAAAATTGTGGTTAAAGACAACGGAAAAGGAATTAGTATTGAAGATAAAAATCGTATTTTCGAACCTAAATTTACCACCAAAACCAGCGGAATGGGATTAGGCTTGGGAATCATAAAAAATATCGTGGAAAGTTACCACGGAACGATTACATTAGAAAGCGAATTAGGCGAGGGAACTGAATTTACGGTGACACTTCCTATAATAAACACTTAAGAAAATGAACTACGAAAACATTTTAATCGAAAAAGAAAACGGTATTGCGGTTATCACTATTAACCGTCCGACAAAGTTAAATGCGTTAAACAAGGCAACAATTGAAGAATTGCACGGTGCGTTTAAAGCAGAAAATGAAGATGCAGCTACCAAAGTGATTATCGTTACGGGAAGTGGTGAAAAAGCTTTCGTGGCGGGAGCCGATATTTCTGAATTTGCAAGTTTTTCAGTGGAACAAGGAGCACAATTGGCGGCTAAAGGTCAGGAGTTGTTGTTTGATTTCGTGCAGAATTTAACTACTCCCGTGATTGCGGCGGTAAACGGATTTGCTTTGGGAGGCGGATTGGAACTGGCGATGGCAGCGCACTTCCGAGTGGCTTCTGATAACGCAAAAATGGGATTGCCCGAAGTGACTTTAGGAGTGATTCCAGGTTACGGCGGTACACAGCGTCTACCACAACTGATTGGTAAAGGAAGAGCCATGGAAATGATCATGACCGCCGGTATGGTTGATGCAACAACGGCATTGAACTACGGATTGGTAAATCATGTGGTTCCCCAAACAGAGCTGCTGGATTTCGCAAAAGGAATCGCTGGTAAAATTGCCAAAAATTCGAGTGTTGCCATAGGAAAGGCAATTCAGGCCATTAACGATAATTATACAGATGGGGTAAACGGGTTCCAATCGGAAATCCGGGCTTTCGGAGAATGTTTCGGAACCGAAGATTTCAGGGAAGGGACAACGGCCTTTCTGGAAAAAAGAAAAGCGGAATTTCCTGGGAAATAATTTTAAAGCGAACCGATTTTGGTTCGCTTTTTTTGTAAATTTATTACACCTCTCACTAAACCAATCTTCGAGTATGTTGCAAAAAGTAAAAGAATTTTTAGAAACGGTTGAGTTGCGAAACCCGAACGAACCGGAGTTTTTGCAGGCCGTTAAGGAAGTTGCCGAAACGGTAATCCCTTTTATTGAAGAAAATAAAAAGTACCAGGATAAAATGCTTTTAGAGCGAATGGTTGAACCGGAAAGGGTTTTAATGTTCCGCATCGCTTGGATCGATGATGCCGGGAAAATCCATGTGAACAAAGGATACCGTATCCAGATGAATTCGGCCATCGGACCCTATAA
>NZ_DATIDM010000028.1:0-10079 GCF_035456225.1 Flavobacterium sp.
GATAAACAAATACGGAATGCCTCCCTAGCCCCGGGTAGAGTGACACGAAGTACAACGGAACACGGGAAATCGAAGATTCAACGGAGTTAATTACGTATAGCAATCAAAAACGACCTTTCGCTCCTGAAAAAAAATAAACAAGAACGGAAAAATGATTTTCTGCTGTTATAAATTAAATTTAAAGAGGATATTTATAAATTTCTGTAATAATTACAACAATTATTTACCGGACAAATGTCACATTTAGGATTGGTAGGCCTGCAGATTTCTCTTCCTAAAAAGGAAAAAGCCATACCGATTTCACCCCAAATTTCTTTAGGTAAAACTTGCATTAATTGTTTTTCAACTTTGTTGCCGTCTTTTGATTCTGCAATTATTCCAATTCGGGGAGCTACTCTAATTACGTGTAAATCAGCAATAATTCCTTCTGCAGGAACATTGGCTTCCCTCATAATTACATTGGCAGATTTTCGTCCGATTCCTTTTAATGCGACTAAATTTTCCATATTTAAAGGAATATTCTCGTCTTTTTTCAGGGATTGAGCTATTTCAATAATCCAACTCGCCTTGGTTCCGAAATTTCTAACTTTGGAAATATGCGGAATTAATGCATCGACATTTGAAACAGACAGACTTTCCAAGTTGGGGTGTGCTTCAAATAAAGCAGGTGAAATTTTATTGATGTTGGCATCAGAATCTTGTGCTGAAAGAATAACCATAATCATCAGTTGGTAGATATTCTGATAGTCTAAAGGATGTTTTTTACCTTTATATTTTTCAATAAGTGGCTCTAGGCTGGCTGACCAATCTATTTTTTCATCAAATAAATTCATGCGTTATTTTTTATGGAAATCTAAAGATAAGGAATTTACACAATAGCGTATACGGGTTTCTGTCGGACCATCGTTAAAAACATGTCCGAGATGCCCGCCACATTTAGCACATAAAATTTCCGTCCGTAGCATTCCATGTGATGTGTCCTTTAAATATTCGATTTTACCTGGAATGGATTTGTCGAACGATGGCCAGCCGCAATGTCCGTCAAATTTCGTGTCGCTCTCAAAAAGTGGCTCACCACAAGCACCGCAGCAGTAGGTGCCATTTTCAAAAAGAAGGTTATATTCGCCTGTATGAGGATATTCCGTTCCTTTTTGGCGAAGGATTCTGTATTTTTCTTCTCCTAATTGAGCTTTCCACTCGTCTTCGGATTTTTCAACATCATATTTCATTGTTTTGCAGGTATAAATTGTATTGAAATTGAATTTGTACAAAAACGTTTGCCTGTTGTTTGTGCTGGACCATCATCAAATACATGTCCGAGATGTCCGCCGCATTTGGCACAGGTAACTTCTATTCGCTCCATACCGAAACTGTTGTCGTTTGTATATTTTACGGATCCTTTTATGGATTGATCAAAAGATGGCCATCCGCAATCGGAATCAAATTTAGCATCGGAAGTAAACAATGGATTCTGACAGGCCGCACAAACATAGATTCCTTTTTCAAAATGTTTCCAGTATTTTCCCGTAAAAGGTCTTTCGGTTCCTTTTTCCCTTAAAACCTCATACTGTTCAGGAGTTAATTTTGCTTTCCAAGGATCTTCAACTGTTGGAGTGGAGGCAGTTTGAGCTTCTTTTTTCTTTTCCTGACCATTGCAGGAAATAAACACACTCATTATTACTATGACAAATAAATTTTTCATGGTTTTACTCAATAAATGACACGATTTTCTTGATTACTTTAGCGTCCCCTAAAATTTTTCTATGTCCCAATTCTTTGGTAATCAGTAATTCTCCGTTTTTTAAATGCTTGTTAATGTGATGAGCAGCCGTTACCGGAACATCATCATCGTTTTCATCGTGAATTACCAAAACAGGGATAGTAACTTCTTTTGAAGCTATATACGTAGAATAACTGTTCATGGTTTCCCCAATTTTATTTTCAAATGTAAATTTCATCTTTTTGCTTATCTCTGGTTTCAGCCCCAATTTCAGAACAAAATCATCCATAATATCTTCGACAACATCTCCACTACCGATTATTATTGCTTTTTTTACATTCAAGCCTCTTTTAATTGAATTCATAATGGTCATACCTCCCAAGGAATGTCCGATTGCAAATTCAAAAGGACCAAATTCTTTTTCAATTTGTACTACGGAAGCAATAAATTCAGTCATATTGCTTGTTTTTCCTGGAGCTTTCCCGTGTGCAGGGGCGTCAAAACTGACAATCGAATATCCTGATTTTATAAGTTCATCGGCAATCTTAACCAGCTGGGTTCCTCGGCCAGACCAACCGTGTACCAATAGAATTTTTTTTTCGGAAGTTCCATATTGGTATACCATTACACTTTTATTTATTGATTTTACAGTAATTAATTGCTGTTTACTGTCAGCATCCATTGCTATTTCCCTTTTCGGAATTTTATGTCGGATGGGTGTCGTAAATAATTTTATTGCAAATTTTGTAGCCAGTTTAGGAGAAATACGCTCTAATATCTTTGCGGTATAAAGAATTACTTTAGGGATTTTAATTGTTTGCTGATGCTTTGGTTTTTTCATTTCTGTAAAAATATACTGCAAGTTACTTTTTTAATGATTTGTTCAGTTATAAATTATTCTTAAATAAATATAAACGTCACTGCTTTTGTAACTAGTGTTTTGAATTTAATTTTGGTTCAAAAAGTGATTTTGAAACGATATTAACACGTTTTTTCGGTGTATTTTTTGTAAATTTGATACATAAAAATCTGACGTTATGAATATGAAAGTCCGCATACTAGTAATGGGTGCTTTAGTAATTGCAATCTCCTGTGCAAAGAATCCGTTTACAGGAAAGAACACTATGGCGCTGGTACCCAACAGTCAAATTTTCCCATCTTCCTTTCAGCAGTACAGCCAGTTTTTGGGAGAAAATAAGGTTATAAAAGGAACCAAAGACGCTGAACGCGTTGAAAACGTAGGTATGAAGATAAAAGCAGCCGCGGAAAGATGGTTGAATGCCAATGGGAAAGAAGATTATCTTAAAGATTATAAATGGGAATATAATTTAGTTGACAATAAAGAAGTGAACGCATGGTGTATGCCCGGAGGGAAAATAGTTTTTTATACCGGAATTTTGCCAATTTGTCAAAATGATGCAGGTATGGCTACCGTAATGGGACATGAAGTTGCGCATGCATTGGCAAATCATGGGCAACAGCGTATGAGTGCTGGAATGATACAGCAATTGGGAGCAGTAGGATTGGGTGTTGCGGCGGGTGGACAAAGTAAAGAAACACAAGCAGCTATTATGACAGCATACGGAATTGGAACGGAGTATGGAGGTATGATGCCTTTCAGCCGTTCTCATGAAAGTGAAGCGGACATGATTGGTTTGACACTTATGGCTGTTGCAGGTTATAATCCTGATCAGGCAATCGAGTTTTGGCAAAGAATGGCTGCTAATGCAGGAGGGCAAAAACCTCCGGAATTTATGAGTACACACCCTTCAGATGAAACCCGTATAGCAAATATTAAAAAGCTTATTCCAAAAGCTAAAGAAGAAGCTGCAAAATTTGGCGTTACATTTAAGTAAGAAATAATATGTATATTCGAATCCCGATGTAAGTCGGGATTTTTTTATATACCTAAAACAATTATGAAACAACTAGAAAAAGGGAGTTCTAAATTATTAAATGCTTGGGTGTCTTATGATTGGGCAAATTCAGTGTACAGTCTGGTAATTGCTTCAGCGATTTTTCCAATTTATTATGGGCAGCTGTTTAAAGAAAAGGGAAGTCTCAATATAGAAGTTTTCGGAACTACATTGAAAAGTACAGCTTTGATAAGTTTTACCACAGCAGTTGCCTTTTTGATGGTTGCCTTTTTTTCACCGTTGCTTTCAGGGATTGCGGATTATGCAGGAAATAAAAAATCATTCATGCGTTTTTTTTGTTATTTGGGCGCACTATCGTCTATCGGGCTTTGTTGGTTTGATTTGGATAACATTTACTTCAGTTTGGCTTCTTATTTCTTTGGTTTGATTGGTTTTTGGGGAAGTTTGGTGTTTTATAACTCCTATTTACCTGATATTGCCTTTCCGGAACAACAAGACAGAGTCAGTGCCCGAGGTTATTCCATGGGTTATCTTGGAAGTGTTATTCTGTTGATCATTAATCTTGCAATGGTCATGAAGCCTAATTTGTTTGGGATAGAAGGAAGCGAAAGCGAAGCGATAAAAAAAGCGATGCAATATTCATTTATATCAGTAGGTGTATGGTGGATTGTTTTTAGCCAATACGCTTTTTATTATTTACCTAAAGGTGCCAACGGAGATAAAAATAAAGTTCATACTGCTATTATTTTCAATGGATTTAAAGAATTGAAGAAAGTATGGCTTTTATTGGAAAAAGATCTCCGTTTAAAACGCTATCTTATAAGTTTCTTCATTTACAGTATGGCCGTACAGACTGTTATGCTTGCAGCAACTTATTTTGGAGAGCAGGAAATTGCCTGGGAATCAGATGGTCAACGAACTATGGGGTTGATAATAAGTATATTGGTTATCCAATTGGTTGCGGTTTTGGGAGCGGTAATTACTTCAAGAGCTTCTGAAAAATTTGGTAATATTAAAACGTTAATTGTGATAAACGCCGTCTGGATGGTAATTTGCGTATGTGCTTACTTTGTGATTTTACCGGTTCATTTTTATATCACTGCCGGTTTTGTTGGTTTGGTCATGGGAGGAATTCAATCACTGTCACGTTCAACATATTCTAAATTTTTACCGGAAACAAAAGATACTGCGTCTTTTTTTAGTTTTTATGATGTGTCCGAGAAAATCGGAATTGTAATCGGAATGTTTTTGTATGGATTGATTGATCAGTTAACAGGAAGTATGCGAAATTCCATTGTTTTTTTAGCCCTGTTTTTTGCTTCTGGAATTTTCTTGCTTACAAGAGTCCCAAAAAATGATGATTAAAATAAAATTATATTATATTTGGAAAAATTTACAAAAGACCTCTAATAAATAATTATGAAACGAATTAAATTTTTGGCAGTGATTACTATGTTTTCAGCCGCATTATTTACATCTTGTGGAGATACTGAACCAGTTGATCCGGCTGTGCTTACAGGAAATACTAATGAAGAAGTTGCCGGAAGATACAAATTAACAGCTTTTAATACCGATGTTCAAACAGATTTAAATCGAGATGGGGAAGCTTCTTCTAATCAGATGTCTGAAACAACGTGTTTTAACAATATGTTTTTGACATTAAATGAAGATCTTACTTTTACTGCTGATTCTAAAGGTGTTGATATTTCTCAAATTAATTCACTTCAATGTTTTACAGATCCGGTAATTTCTGGTACTTGGACGTATTCAGGCAGTACTTTGACGTTAACACATACAGAAGATAGTGTTGTAATTACAGATGTTTTAACAATTTCAGGTGATGAGCTTATCTTAAGAGAGAATATGGGAACTATTGTTGGAATTCCAATCGATACACCAGAGTTTCTTTCTTCCGGTATAACAATGATTTATACAAAGCAGTAATTTTACTTTACTATAAAAATAAAAAAGCCTGATTTTTTTTCAGGCTTTTTTATTGGCATAAAGATTGAATAATACAAAGAAAGAATTTTAATAAAACGTAAATTTGTACAGATATATAACGAGTTAGTTTTTTACGTTCGTATAAATGTAAAACTACGCCTTATTATTTAATGACAAAAAGTCCTAAAAATATTATGCCACATCAAAAAATACTCACACTTGACAATCTGTCACTTCAGGAAATTGATTCGGATGCAGAATTAATTCCGTTGTTAACTCCCGAAGATGAAGAAGAGATGAATAATGAAACACTTCCGGGTGAGTTACCAATATTGCCTTTACGAAACACAGTACTTTTTCCGGGTGTTGTAATTCCGATTACAGCCGGAAGAGACAAATCGATTAAGCTTATCAATGATGCCAATATGGGTGACAAAATCATTGGTGTTGTTGCTCAAAAGGATGAGAATGTAGAAGAGCCAACTGTAGCTGACATCCATTCAGTAGGAACTGTGGCAAGAATTCTTCGCGTCTTGAAATTACCTGACGGGAATACAACGGTTATCTTGCAGGGTAAAAAACGATTTGAGATCGATTCAGTAACCACTGATGTGCCCTATCTTAAAGCTAAAGTTAAGGAAGTTGCCGAAATTCGTCCGAAAAGCAAGGATAAAGAATTCACTGCAATTATTGATTCCATCAAGGAATTGGCTATTGAGATTATTAAAGAAAGTCCGAACATTCCAACAGAGGCAACTTTTGCCATAAAAAATATAGAAAGCGATCCGTTTTTAATCAATTTTGTTTCTTCCAACATGAATCTTTCAGTTGAAGAAAAGCAAGCATTGCTATCTGTTAATAATTTAAAAGACAGAGCATTAGAAACGTTGCGATATATGAATATTGAGTTCCAGAAATTGGAATTAAAAAACGATATCCAATCCAAAGTTCGTTTCGATTTAGATCAGCAGCAACGCGAATATTTCCTTCATCAGCAAATGAAAACCATTCAGGAAGAATTGGGTGGCGTTTCTCATGATCAGGAAATTGAAGAAATGCGAAACAAAGCAAAATCTAAAAAATGGGAAGAAAAAGTTGCCAAGCATTTTGATAAGGAAATTTCCAAATTACAGCGAATGAATCCACAGTCACCGGATTTTGGCATTCAGCGCAATTACCTGGAACTGTTTCTGGAATTACCATGGAACGAGTATTCATCAGATAAATTCGATTTAAAAAACGCTCAGAAAATATTAGACCGGGATCATTTTGGTTTGGATGATGTCAAAAAACGAATCATTGAACATCTAGCGGTTCTGAAATTGCGTAATGATATGAAATCGCCGATTCTTTGTTTGTACGGACCTCCGGGTGTTGGAAAAACATCTATCGGAAAGTCAATTGCAGAAGCGTTGGGCAGACAATATGTGCGTATTTCATTGGGAGGTTTGCGTGATGAAGCAGAAATCCGTGGTCATAGAAAAACCTATATCGGAGCGATGCCGGGAAGAATCATTCAGAGTTTAAAGAAGGCCGGCACTTCCAATCCGGTATTTGTTTTGGATGAGATTGACAAACTATCGAGCAGTTTTAATGGAGATCCGTCATCTGCATTGCTGGAAGTATTGGATCCTGAACAAAACTCGGATTTCTATGATAATTTCCTTGAAATGGGCTTCGACCTGTCTAAAGTAATGTTCATTGCAACTTCAAACAGCATGACAAGTATTCAGCCTGCTTTACGCGACCGAATGGAAGTCATCAATATGACCGGATATACAATCGAAGAAAAAATTGAGATTGCAAAACAACATTTACTTCCTAAACAATTGAAGGAGCATGGCATGACTTCGAAAAATCTTCAAATTGGCAAAAAACAACTTGAAAAAATTGTTGTTGGATATACCAGAGAGTCAGGTGTTCGTTCCCTTGAGAAGAAAATAGCATCTGTAGTCAGAAACGCTGCTAAATGTATTGCTTTAGAGGAAGAATACAATATAAAGATAACTGATGAAGATATAATTAAAGTATTGGGAGCGCCACGTTTGGAGCGTGATAAATACGAAAACAATGAAACGGCCGGAGTAGTTACCGGTTTGGCCTGGACAAGTGTTGGAGGAGATATCTTATTTATAGAATCGATCATTTCGAAGGGGAAAGGAACCATGACAATGACCGGGAATTTAGGTACCGTAATGAAGGAATCCGTAACGATTGCTTTGGAGTATATTAAATCCAATGCCGAAAAATTAGGTATCAGTCCTGAAGTTTTAGAAAAATACAATATTCACATTCACGTACCGGAAGGCGCAACTCCTAAAGACGGGCCAAGTGCCGGCGTGGCGATGTTAACATCCCTGGTGTCAAGCTTCAGTCAAAAACGTGTTAAGAAAAGCCTCGCTATGACAGGAGAAATTACGCTTCGAGGTAAAGTATTACCGGTAGGAGGGATCAAAGAAAAAATTCTGGCGGCAAAAAGAGCCAATATTAAAGAAATCATCCTTTGTCAGGAAAACAAATTTGACATTGATGAAATCAAACCTGAATACATTGAAGGTTTGACATTCCATTACGTCGATACAATGGAAGAAGTCCTGGATATCGCCATAACGAATCAGAAAGTAAAAAACGCTAAAAAATTATAAGCTATAGAAAAGGATTCCAATTTAGAAATAAGTTGGAATTTCTTTTTTGTGTAATCCCGTTTATAATTTTATCTTCGCAATTGCGTTATTCATCCAGAAACGAAATCCAATAAATGTACAAGAAACTTCTGACTTTCCTTTTTATGCTGATTTGCACTGTGAACTACGGTCAGATTGGAGGAAAATATACTTATCAGTTTCTGAGTTTAGTGACTTCACCGAGACAGGCTGCCCTGGGAGGAAAAACGGTTACCATATATGATCAGGATGTAAATCAGGGAATCTATAATCCGGCAACCATTAATGCCGAAATGGATAATCATCTTTCATTGAATTACGGAAGTTATTTTGGCGAAGTGGCTTATGGTACGGGTGCTTATGCCTATACATGGGACCGTCATGTGCAAACATTGCATCTTGGTGTAAATTACGTAAATTACGGTCAGTTTGAAGGTTATGACGAAAATGGTCAGAAAACCAGTGATTTTACGGGTAGTGAAATAGCACTTTCAGGAGGATACGCATACAACATACCATGGACTCCAATTTATGTGGGAGCTAATGTGAAACTGATTTCCTCTACTTTGGAAAGTTATAATTCGTTCGGTATTGCTGCTGATATTGGAGGTTTATATGTTGACGACAAAAATGATATCAACATAGGGCTTGTAATCCGAAATGTCGGAACGCAAATCACAACTTATGCGGGAGACAAAGAAAAATTGCCACTGGAAATAATAGCCGGAATATCTCAGGAATTGGAGAATGTTCCGCTTCGATGGCATTTGACTTTAGAAAATCTTCAGCAATGGAACATCGCTTTCAGTAATCCTAACAGGGCTGAAGAGACCATTGACGGTGAGGCTAAAGAGGAAAAAGTGACTTTTTTCAACAATGCTTTCAGACACGTGATTTTTGGCGCAGAATTGTTTCCTCAAAAAGCATTTAACATCAGATTAAGTTATAATTTCAGAAGAGGTGAGGAGTTGAAAATTATTGATCAACGAAATTTTTCCGGAATTTCAGCCGGTTTCGGATTGCGATTTAATAAAGTTAAATTTGACTATTCGTATTCAAGATATACGGTTGCGGCCAATATGAGCTTATTCGGATTAACTATAAATTTACAATAACAGTCAGATTTTGAAAAAAATTACCATAGCAATAGACGGATTTTCGTCAACAGGAAAAAGTACGCTTGCCAAACAACTGGCAAAGAAACTTGGTTATGTTTACGTTGATACTGGCGCGATGTACCGTGCAGTTACAGTTTTTGCAATGCAGCATCATTATGTTTCAGAAAATCATTTAGATAAAATTAAATTGGTTGAGAGTTTACCCGACCTGCATTTGCATTTTGAATTCAACCCTGAATTAGGTTTTGCTGAAATGTTCCTTAACGGAAAAAATGTTGAAACGGATATCAGAACACTGGATGTTTCCCGTTTGGTAAGTAAAGTTGCAGAAGTTTCTGAAGTCAGATCAAAATTGGTTGAGCAACAGCAGCGAATGGGGAAAAACAAAGCGGTTGTAATGGATGGCAGGGACATAGGAACGGTGGTGTTTCCGCATGCCGAATTGAAAATCTTCATGACAGCCAGTCCGGAAACAAGAGCACAACGCCGCTATGACGAACTTATTGAATTAGGACAGAAAGTTACTTTTCAGGATGTTTTGCAGAATGTAAACGAACGCGATTATATTGACACCCATCGTGCAGATTCACCTTTAGTAAAAGCCGATGACGCTATTGAAATTGATAATTCGACATTAACAAGAAAAGAACAGCTTCAGCTGGTTTTAAATATGATTACGGATATTGTTTCCGCATAACAACAATTACTGAAATGATCCAAAATGATTTGAACTTACAGATTGGTTTAAATTATTTTG
>NZ_DATIDM010000029.1:0-7850 GCF_035456225.1 Flavobacterium sp.
TGATATGAAAAGCATTAAATTCATTTGGTTGTTAATTGTTCTGATTTTTACTTCGTGTGCAAAGGATGATTTAAAACTGAATAAAGAAAAATGCTACTTAGTTTTTAGAGAGTCCGATAGTAAAGAAGGATTCTTTGTGAAGAAATTTAATCTTGGTAATTCAAAAGTGACCCATGTGGGATTTTTGATCTACAACGAAATGTCATGGAAGGTTTTTCATGCGATTAATAAGAACGGAAATTGTATAGAGCAAATTGAGTTTGATGATTTTTGTGATTCCGGAAAAAGGAAGTTGCATCTGGAGTTTCTTGAAATTCTAGATTTCAACTCGAAGACTAAACTGGTTTCAAAAATAGATTCAATCAAAAAGTGCAATCTAAAATTTGATTATTCTTTTTCCAATACAGCAACAAAATCAATTTACTGTTCAAGGTTTGTCTGCAAAATTTTGGAAGCGACTGATTCGGATAAGTATCATTTTGACCTTCGCGAAAAGAAATTGAATGCAATTGAATCTTCATTCCTGAATAAAGAAAGACTGCTATATTATCCGGTTGATATTTTTCTTTTTGACCGAAGATTTAAAAGAATACACATACAATAAAAAAGTCCCGATTTCTCGGGACTTTTTTATTTATTGATAAAATCAGACAGTCTTTTTCTCTTCTTCGTCATCTGGTTTTTCATCAGTTTTTTCAACCGGTTTTTCAACCGGTTTTTCAACCGGTTTTTCTTCATTTTTCTCAATATCGGATAAAGATTCTTTGTTTTCCGGGGTTTTAGAGTCCGTTAAATTGCTGATCGTATCTTCCACTTTATCCACAACGCCAGATAGTGTGTCTTTGGCGTCGTGTGCTTTGTCTTCCATCCAGTCGGCGGCTTTCGTAGCGGTTTCTTTCGCAGAATCCACTAAATTATTTAAAGAATCTTTTACGCCTAACTCATCATATTTTTGTTCGGCTTTATCTGCTATTTCAGAAGCTTTTTCGCCGGCTTCTTTGGCAAGCGATTCTACTTTGTCTACGGCCGTATCTGCCATATTGGAGACATTTTCTCCTAAGCCTTCGGTGCTTTTTTGAGCTTTACCGAAAAGCGAACTAAAAAAACTAGCTATTCCCATAATTTTTTGTTTTTATCAAATTTACGAAAAAAAATAAAGAATTAACTTATAAAAGTTGATATTGGTATTAAATTAACGTTTTAATAATCAGAGTCTCTGCTGGTTGCGTTTTCGTGTTGGTTATTTTTGGATAAGTCTTTCTTTTATCGTTGCCCTTTTTCTATCTTTGTCGAAAGCCCAATAGTTTAGTATCATTACCATTTATTCAAAAGAAGTTGGTTGCGCTAGATGGGATAAAAAGATAAATGTAGCGAAGTTTGCTATGGATAAAAATATAGTTTTTTTAATTAATACCTCTGAAATTACGGCCGGTACCCGGGGAGCTTCATTAGGGCCTAATGCGGTTATTACCGCAGCCAGAAAGAAAGGGAGTTTCATTTTTGGGGAAAATCAAGTTGTAAAACTCAAAAGCGTAAATGAATTACTGGATAAAACCACGACACACCAATATGCAAAGCGTATTGATGGTCTGGCGGAAGTATATTCACTATTAAATGATAAAGTTGCTTCGTTATTAGAGGACAATCAGTTTCCGATAATTTTAGCAGCAGATCACGGTTCTGCCGGAGGAACAATTGCCGGAATCAAATCGGCATTTCCCAACAAACGTTTAGGTGTGGTTTGGATCGACGCACATGCCGACATTCATACGCCTTTTACAACGCCTTCCGGGAATATGCACGGAATGCCTTTGGCTACGGCTTTGGCTATTGATAATTTGGAATGTAAAACAAATGAAGTTCCTGCTGAAACGCTTGCTTTTTGGAATCAGTTGAAGCAAATTGGAGGGATTTCTCCGAAAATTGATGCAAATGATCTGGTTTATATCGCTGTTAGGGATACGGAAAGCCAGGAGGATGATGTTTTGAGCCGATTTAATATCGAAAATTATAAAGTAGCCGATGTGCGCTCCAAAGGCGTAGCTGAAATAGTCAAAGCTATTGATGAAAAACTGAAAGACTGCGATTGTATTTACGTGTCTTTTGACGTCGATTCGATGGATCCCGTGCTAACCTCTCACGGAACAGGAACTCCGGTTAATGATGGTTTGACTCCTGAAGAGGCAAAAGCTATTCTTGACCATTTCGCTAATAACGATAAAACGGTTTGTATTGAATTTGTTGAAGTAAACCCGTGTTTGGATGAAAAGATAAATACTATGGCGGAAGTAACCTTGGATTTGGTTGAAACTATAGTGCAAACATTAAAAAAGTAAAACTATGCAGCAAACTACAAACACTGTCCTGATGATTCGCCCAGTGGCATTTCGCAGGAACGAGCAGACCTTGGTTAATAATTACTACCAAAAAACAGGTGAAACGTTATTGCCGGCAACTGCTAATGCCAAGGCCCAGGATGAGTTTGATGCTTTGGTGGCGAAGTTGCGCGGTGTTGGGGTAAATGTTATTGAAATTAATGATACTTTAGATTCGGATACGCCGGACAGCATTTTTCCGAACAACTGGATTTCTTTCCATCAGAACGGTGATGTGGCGCTATACCCAATGTTTGCCGAAAACCGTCGTCTTGAACGAAGAGAAGATGTTTTGGATATTATGGAGGAAAATGGCTTTTATATCGATCAGCTTGTTGACTATAGTTCAGCCGAACAGGAAGGACTCTTTCTTGAAGGAACCGGTAGTTTGGTGTTGGATCGTGAGAATATTAAAGCCTACTGTGCACTTTCCGAAAGATCTAGCGAAGAAATCATGATTGAGTTTTGCGAAGATTTCGAAATGAACCCGGTAATTTTTGAAGCTTTTCAAACGGTTAACGGAGAACGAAAGCCTGTCTATCACACTAATGTAATGATGAGTATAGGGGAAACTTTTGCAGTAATTTGTGCAGATTGCATAGATGATAATAAAGAACGAAAAATGGTTCTGGATTGTTTGAAATCGGATGGAAAAGACATCATTCTGATAACAGAAGATCAAATGAACAGCTTTGCCGGTAATATGTTGCAAGTTCGCGGCACCAATGACAAACGTTATTTGGTAATGAGTACAAAGGCACACCAAAGTCTGACTCCGAAACAAGTTCAGGGACTTGAAAAACACTGCGAAATAATAACTTCCAATTTGGATACGATCGAGTCATACGGGGGTGGAAGTGCGCGTTGTATGATGGCGGAGGTGTTCTTGCCTCAAGCAGAAGAATTAGAAGATTTGGATTGATATAAATATATTATTGCATAAAAGAGGCTGTCCCGAAAAGACAGCCTCTTTTATTATCCTTTACCCTTATTGTATTCCTCTTGTGAAACCATATAAGTCAATTAAGTTTTTGACTATTAGTTCATCTTCTATGACTTATATGTTTATCAAATGTTATCTACTTAAGCAATATTTTTTTTTGGGGAAATCAAGTAAGTCATTTGGGTTTTAAAATTCTGACTTTTGAGACAGTCTCTTTTTTATTAAATAGTTTTGAAGATATTAACAACCGAAACGCTGATATACTGAACGCCAATTGCAATTACAATAAATCCGATGATTCTTGAAATGGCCACAATACCCGAGGCTCCCAAAATTCTTGACAAATAATGAGCGCTTCTTAAAATGATAAAAATAGCAACGGCTACAGCTAAAATAGCACCACAAACGATGGCTTTGTCCATGAAGTCCGGGTAATCCTGATAAAAAGCAATCAATAGTGAAATGGAACCCGGTCCGGCCAGCATTGGAATAGCCAATGGGGTAAGGGCAATATCACTTCTTTTTTGAGCGTCGTTGGCTACTTTTTTGTTAACCCCTCTCTTTTTTCCGAAATTTCCGCTTAATAAGGCAAAACCGGAACTTACAATTACCAGCCCTCCGGCAATACGTAACGCATCAATACTGATTCCGAAGAATTTCAAAACATATTCTCCCACAAAGAAAGAGATGATTAATATGATAAAGACGTTAATGGCTGTCCATAAAGACGTTCGGGAACGCTCTGTTTTACTGTCGTGTTGTGTTAGTCCAACAAAAACTGGAACAGCTCCAAGTGGGTTTAAAACTGAAAATACGGCTGCAAAAATGTAAATAAATAACTCCATTGGTTTTGTTGCAAAATTAAATCGATTAGTAAAGACGCATGTAAATATTGGGTTAAACAACAATTATGTAATTGAAAACTCCCTGATTGACTAAAATAGGAAAAAAAGGATAAAAATAGTAACTTTATTAAAAAAATAATGTAGATGAAAACATTGGTGATAGGTGCTTCAGTGCATCCGGAACGTTATTCTTTTCTGGCGGTTAACAGCTTGCTTGAGCATGGTCATGAGGTAGTGGCAATAGGCGGACATAAGGACACTATCGGAGATGTGAAAATTGAAACCGAAAAATTACCCTTCGAAAACGTTCATACTGTCACCATGTACCTGAATCCGACGCATCAGAAGGAATATTACGATTATGTAATTAGTCTTAAACCGCAAAGGGTTATTTTTAACCCGGGTGCAGAGAACGAAGCGTTTTTCGATTTGCTTGAAAAAGAGCATATTCCGTTTGAATCCGCCTGTACTTTGGTACTGCTTGCTACCAATCAGTTTTAGAATCGGGTCTCGCCGGTGGCAGGTTTGCTTATCAGCAATAAACCAAGCAGGGTTATCAATCCGTTAACAATGATTAATTCAAACGAAAACACATAGCCGCCAAACCATACTTTCGAATTGGAATTGATGAAATAAGTAATCAGTGGTGATGCAATACAAATAAGAGGTACAAGCTTGTCGTTAACCGTTTTCGATTTGATGAAAAGTCCAAATCCATATAATCCCAAAAGCGGACCGTAGGTATAACCGGCAACGGTGAAAATCATAGTTACTACAGATTTGTCGTTAAGTGAATTGAAAATCAATATCACCAAAAACATCAGAAATGAAAAGGCGAGGTGAACCAAATGCCTTGTTTTAACTGTTTGCATATTATTGGCGTTTTCGGCTTTGTCCATGCCAAGAAAATCTACGCAAAACGATGTGGTCAATGCTGTCAGTGCGCTGTCGGTTGTAGCGAAGGTTGCGGCGGTCAGTCCCAAAAGAAAGATTACGGCCGGAATGATACTTAAATGCTTGAAGGCGATTTCGGGGAAAAGATAATCTGTTCGGGTAATCCCGTCAACCGTTGGAATTGCAACTCCGTTTTTCTCGGCGTACATATAAAGTAAAGCTCCAACACTTAAGAAGAAAATATTTATCAGGACAAAAATCCCGGTAAAAGTGAACATGTTTTTCTGTGCTTCGCCGATGTTTTTACAACTCAAGTTTTTCTGCATCAAATCCTGATCCAGTCCCACCATTGCAATCGTTACAAAGATTCCGCCCAGAATCTGTTTTACTACATAATTGCCCTGAAGGTAGTCTTCGTAGAAAAATATTTTGGAATAATTACTGTTTTTAACTGCTTCAAACGCTTCCAATGCGCTGAAATCCAAACTTCTGCAAACAAAAATGATCGTAAGGAATACGGAAGAAACCAGGAAAAATGTTTGTAGTGTATCCGTTATGATGATGGTTTTTAATCCGCCTCTATAGGTATAAGCGAAAATTAATCCCAATGAAATAAGTACGGTTGCAGCAAAAGGTATGTTGAAGTCGTCAAAAACATAACGCTGAAGTACAATTACCACCAAATATAATCGAAAAGCCGATCCGATGGTTCTGCTGATTAAGAATATGATAGCCGAGGTTTTGTAACTGATGGTTCCCAGACGATGTTCAATATAGCCATAAATTGATGTCAGGTTCATTCGATAGTATAGTGGTAAGAGTACTTTGGCAATAATTATGAATCCGATGGCGTTTCCCAGGATGAACTGGAAGTATTTGAATTGCAAATCTGGATTACCGACTTCACCCGGAACAGAGATAAACGTAACACCGGAAAGCGCAGTGCCAATCATTCCGAAAGCCACCAGGTACCATTTTGAATTTTTATTCGCTTTGAAAAAAGTATCGTTACTGTGGTCTTTTTTGCTTACGATGTTGGAAATCAGAATAAGAAGTCCGAAATAAATGATGATAATGGTAAGTATGGTTGCCGATGTCATTGTTTAAATTTTATTGTGCCAATTTACATAAATAATATTCAAATTGTCAAATCGAATAATCTTCAAATTATTTACTTTTGCGACATGGAATTCTCTTCAAAACTATTAGAAAGAGCAGTAAACGAAATGGCTCAGCTACCCGGTATCGGAAAGCGGACAGCCTTGCGCCTTGTACTGCATTTATTGAAACAGCCGAAAGAGCAGACGGAGCAGCTGACATCAGCCCTGCTCAAGATGCGGGAGGAAATAAAATTTTGCAAAAAGTGTCATAATATTTCGGATGTGGAAATTTGCGAAATTTGCTTAAATCCTTCCCGTGATGCTTCGGTGATTTGTGTGGTGGAAGATATCCGGGATGTTATGGCTTTGGAAAATACTGCTATGTTTAAGGGGTTGTATCATGTTTTGGGAGGTAAAATTTCTCCGATTGACGGCGTGGGGCCAAGTCAGTTGAATATAAATTCGCTGGTGGAAAAAGTGAAGGCCGGAGATGTGAAGGAAATTATTTTTGCCTTGAGTTCAACCATGGAAGGGGATACCACCAATTTTTATATCTACAAACAAATTAAGGACTATGAGGTGATTACTTCTACGATAGCGAGGGGAATTGCCGTGGGAGACGAGCTGGAATATGCAGATGAAGTGACTTTGGGAAGGAGTTTAATGCAGCGTATTCCCTTTGAGAATTCATTGCGGAATATGTAAATGTTACTTTTTAACGTAATATCGCCGAATAAGTTTAAAAATTTGAATTGAAAAACTATATTTGTTTTTTTAAAATAAGAATGATGAAAAAAGAATTATTTCTTTTACTATTAATTATAGGGTTTTCTTCGGTTTCGTGCATACCAACAAAAGAGTTGACATACCTTCAGAATAAAGGCCAGGACAGTTTGACGGTTAATGTCAATCAGATGGTAAACAAACCGTACAGAGTTCAGGTAAATGACATATTAAGTATAAAGATCAAGGCATTGGATCAAAAGTTGGTGGATATGTTTTCGCCGTCAGGGAATCAAGCGGGAGGTCAGGACGAACAGTCCCTGTACTTTGACGGATTCACGGTTGATGATCACGGGAATATAAGAATCCCGGTATTGGGGGAGATGAATGTTTTGGGCTATACCCTTGATGAAATAAGACTGAAAATTGAAAAACAGCTTTTAGATGACTATTTTAAAAAGGAGGCTAATATTTTTGTTACAGTTAAATTGGCGGGATTGCGATATACCGTAAATGGTGAGATTGGAAGTCCCGGAACAAAAACGCTTTTTCAGGATAAGGCTACTATCATGGAAGCTATTGCCAATGCAGGAGATATTACTATGACCGGAAACAGAAAGGAAGTGTCGATTATTCGTCAGTATCCGCACGGGACAGAAACCCACACTATTGATTTGACGGATGCGAGCGCGATGAAATCACCTTATTATTATCTTCAGTCGAACGATTATATTTACATAAAACCATTAAAGCAAAAATCATGGGGAACAGGGACTACCGGTATGCAGTCTGTTTCCACCATAATTACTGCTTTGTCTTTGGTGACAACAACACTTTTATTACTTAATTTATAACTGGCAAATGCTCGATCCGAAAGATTTTACCTTTTTTGAACGCAATAATAATTTTGATTTTAAAAGCTTTGTAACAAAGCTTTTGGGTTATTGGAAGTGGTTTGTATTGAGTTTAA
>NZ_DATIDM010000030.1:0-3444 GCF_035456225.1 Flavobacterium sp.
GGAATCCCTTTCAATGACAATGGAGACCACTTTGGAATGGAAGATTATCATGTCATTTCGATGGATAACCCAAATGCAAAAGCCGTAGATAATGGAGTAGCCTTACACGTAAACGATGTCCCTTGGGCAGAAAAACAAATGTGGGCTCCGGATGCAGCTCATAAAGACGGAAAATATTATTTGTTCTTCCCTGCAAAAGCGCATGACGGAATTTTTAGAATCGGAGTTGCAATTAGCGACTCACCTACAGGCCCTTTTGTAGCTGAACCTAACCCGATAGAAGGAAGTTATTCCATAGATCCGGCAGTATTTGAGGATGAAGACGGTAGCTATTATATGTATTACGGAGGAATTTGGGGCGGACAGCTTCAAAAATTCCGCGATAATAAATTCGACACTAACAACGAAGAACCTTTGCCAAACGAGTATGCTTTGGGGCCAATTGTAGCAAAACTAACGGACGATTTAAAACAATTTACCGAAGAACCAAAAGAGATTCTTATTCTAGACGAAAACGGCAACCGTCTTCTTGCTGGAGATAATGAGCGACGCTTTTTTGAAGCTTCTTGGATACACAAATACAACGGAAAATATTATTTCTCCTACTCTACCGGAGATACCCATTTTATTTGTTATGCCACTGGAGACAATCCTTACGGACCTTTTACGTATCAAGGTCGTATTTTGAATCCGGTTGTGGGTTGGACATCACACCATTCTATCTGTGAAGTTAACGGAAAATGGTATTTGTTCTATCACGATTCCAGCCTTTCGAAAGGAGTGACTCATCTACGATCTATCAAAGTGACCGAATTAAAATACAATGAAGACGGAACTATAATTCCGATTGACCCTTACTTATCTTAAAATTTTTTTTTTGGCAAAATAAAAATGTACCATTATCATGAATTTGAAAACACTAAACAGAATATCAGTTAATCCAAAATATGCTGCCTTTTTAGTTTTTCTATTCCTGTTAAACATTTTCAGTTTACATGCTCAAAAACAATCGTACAAAAGAGAGCGTATCAGCATCAATGATTCTTGGCTATTTATGCGCTATAGCAAAAATCCGGACCATTTAATATATGATGTTCGCCCAAAAATTGAAGATACTAATGATAATAAAGTAGCCGATTCTAAACCTACTGAAGCAGTAAAAACAGAAGCAAAAGTACCTGTTTTAAAAGATTGGATTCTGCCAACAGCTAATGGTTTTATTAAGGACCCAACTAAAAAACACATCCGCCCCGAAGGAAACCCCGGTGTGAATTTTGCTTTTGTCAAAGAAAATTTTCAGGATAACGATTGGCAAAAAATAAACTTACCGCATGACTGGGCAATCAAAGAAGCCTTTTATACAGGAGACCAACCCGAAGTAGGTGGCGGAATGGGCAGATTACCAAGTCAAGGTGTGGCTTGGTATCGCAAAAAACTAACTATTGAACCAAATGACAAAGGAAAAGAAATCTATCTCGATATAGATGGTGCTATGTCGTATGCAATGGTTTGGCTCAATGGAAAACTAGTTGGAGGCTGGCCTTATGGTTACAACTCCTTCCGATTGAATTTGACTCCTTACATTAATTTTGGAGGAACAAACCAATTAGCAATCCGAATTGACAACCCCAATCATTCGGCGAGATGGTATCCCGGTGGCGGAATTTACCGCAACGTTTGGCTTGTCAAAACCGCTCCTGTCCATGTGGCACATTGGGGGACTTTTATAAAAACTCCTCAAGTTACAACTAATGAAGCTACTATAAATCTTTCATTGCAACTGCAAAATAATTCGGAAGCGGAACAAAGCATTGTCGCCAAAACACAACTTTACGAAGCAGATAATTTTGGCAAAGCCAAAAATAAAATAGTTGCTGTATTCCCAACCGAAAGTTTTAACGTAAAAACAAATGAGCAACAAACCAAAGAAATAGAAATCAAACTCAAAAACCCAAAGCTTTGGGGAGTTTATCCTTTGCAAAAGCAACATTTATACATCGCCAGAACACAACTTTTTATTGATAACAAACAAGTTGATGAATACGATACTCCTTTTGGAATTCGGAAAATTGAATTCAATCCAACCCAGGGAATACTTGTAAACGGAACAAAAATCAAAATCCAGGGAGTTAATCAGCACCATGATTTAGGCGCTTTGGGCGCGGCCTTCAATGTACGCGCAGCAGAACGGCAGTTGGAAATGTTACGCGAATTGGGCTGTAATGCCATTCGGTTATCGCACAATCCTCCGGCACCTGAATTATTGGATTTGACGGACAGAATGGGTTTTTTGGTTATCGACGAAGTCTTTGACAGCTGGGAACGCAAAAAAACACCGCACGATTTTCATTTGATTTTCCCGGATTGGCATGAAGCCGATACACGCTCCTTTATTCGTCGTGACCGCAACCATCCTTCGGTTATTGCCTGGAGTTTTGGCAATGAAGTGGGAGAACAATATACGAATGCCGAAGGAGCCAAAATTGCCAAAACACTTCACGACATTGTACACGAAGAAGACCCAACAAGACCGGCATCGGCATCACAAAATTTTGCCAAACCCGATATGCCTTTTTCTAAAGAAATGGACTTTATGAGTCTGAATTACCAAGGGGAAGGAATTAGGGATGCTCCGGCTTATGCACATTTGAAAGGAGGAATCAGAACCTCCCCCCTATACCCTGCTTTTCAGCAAAAGTTTCCTGAGAAAATGATAGTCAGCAGTGAAACAGCATCGGCATTGAGTACTCGTGGTTCCTATATTTTTCCGGTTGCCAAAGAAAATTCGGCCCCGGTGAGCGACACTACAGGTGGTAATCCAAAAACACAGGAAGTAAGTGCGTATGAATTATATACGGCTCAATTTGGTTCTTCGCCCGATAAAGTTTTTGCAACCCAAGACCGCTACCCTTTTGTGGCTGGAGAGTTTGTCTGGAGCGGATGGGATTATATCGGTGAGCCAACTCCGTATTATTCGGCTCGCAGTTCGTATTGCGGAATTATAGATTTGGCCGGATTCAAAAAAGACCGTTTCTATTTGTACCAATCCCGTTGGCGTCCTGATTTACCGATGGCTCATATTTTACCACATTGGAATTGGCAGGACAGAATTGGCCAAATCACTCCGGTTCATGTATTCACTTCGGGAGATGAAGCAGAATTATTCCTAAACGGCAAATCTTTGGGCAGAAAGAAAAAAGCAACTTTTGAATACCGTTTAAGATGGGATGATGTAGTTTACCAACCGGGAGAATTAAAAGTTGTTGTCTATAAAGAAGGGAAAAATTGGACTGAAGATGTGGTAAAAACTACCGAAAAAAAGTCAAAACTGCAAATAACAGCTGATCGTTCTATTATTAAAACCAATGGGGAAGATCTTGCTTTTGTCACAGTAAAAGTCACGGATAAAACCGGCTTAATGGTTCCAGATGCGAATAATTTAAT
>NZ_DATIDM010000031.1:0-38777 GCF_035456225.1 Flavobacterium sp.
AGACCCAATGAAGCCTTGGCAACCCTACTCTCGTAGAAGGTGCTACATTCTACCACTAATTGTGGACAGATAACAGGATACTTTTTCGGTATCTCTCTGATTTCACGATAACAAAATAGTTTAGAATTGGGAGCAACCCGAGCGATAGCGAATTGGCGAAGCAATGGCTTGGGCTTTTTTGCAATCCCTGTTCCCGCTATCCGCTGCAATATGTCATTGCGAGCTTGCGAAGCAATCTCACACTAACAGGATTTCCGCTACTATCGGGGCTAGTTAATAAATTTTGTGAATCTCGGGGTTTCTTCGTGAATCTCCGTGAAATAATAAACATATGTCAAAAATACAGGAAGCCATACAAAACCGAATCCTCATCCTCGACGGAGCGATGGGCACCATGCTGCAACGCTATAAATTCGAAGAAGAAGATTTTCGAGGCGAGCGTTTCAAGGATTTTGCTCATCCGCTAAAAGGGAATAACGATTTACTGTCGCTTACACAACCCGAAGCGGTGAAAGAAGTGCACCGCGCTTATTTTGCTGCCGGAGCTGACATCGTAGAAACAAACACCTTTTCCGGAACCACTATCGGAATGGCGGATTATCACATGGCAGATTTGGTGTATGAGTTAAACTACCAATCGGCAAAAATAGCCCGTGAAGTAGCGGACGAATTCACCGACCGACCTCGTTTTGTAGCGGGTTCCATCGGACCAACCAACCGAACGGCCAGTATGAGCCCCGATGTAAACGATCCGGGATTCCGTGCCGTGACTTTCGACGAATTGCGCATCGCCTACAAAGAACAGGTAGAAGCCTTAATTGACGGAGGTTGCGACGTATTGCTAGTAGAAACCATCTTTGACACATTAAACGCCAAAGCAGCACTTTTCGCCATAGAAGAAGTAAAAGAAGAACGCAACATCGACATTCCAATCATGGTTTCAGGAACGATTACGGATGCTTCGGGCAGAACCTTATCGGGGCAGACTGTAGAGGCATTTTTAATTTCGATTTCACATATACCGTTGTTGAGCGTTGGTTTTAATTGTGCTTTAGGAGCGGATCAGTTAAAACCGTATTTAAAACGTTTGGCACACAATACTTCGTTTAACATTTCGGCGCATCCCAATGCCGGATTGCCGAATGCTTTCGGTCAGTACGATCAGACTCCGGAAGAAATGCAGGCGTTAATCAGAGAGTATTTAGACGATAATCTGATCAATATCATAGGCGGATGCTGCGGTACAACGCCGGAACACATACAATTAATTGCCGAAGTAGCAAAAGAGTACAAACCGAGAATACAGGAGGAAGCATAATGAGCGAAGGAGCAAACCATAAATATTTAAAACTGTCGGGATTAGAACCTTTAATCGTTACGCCCGAAACCAATTTTGTGAACGTAGGGGAACGTACCAACGTAACCGGTTCGCGAAAATTTCTGCGTTTAATCAAAGAAGAAAAATACGAGGAAGCACTTGACATTGCCCGTGCCCAGGTGGAAGGCGGTGCACAGATCATCGATATCAACATGGACGAAGGGATGTTGGACGGCGTTTATGCGATGACCAAATTCCTGAACCTGATTGCTTCCGAACCCGATATTTCAAGAGTTCCCGTGATGGTTGACAGTTCCAAATGGGAAATCATCGAGGCCGGATTGAAAGTGGCACAAGGAAAATGTGTGGTGAATTCCATCAGTTTGAAAGAAGGAAAGGAAGCGTTCCTTCATCATGCAAAACTGGTAAAACGATATGGGGCCGCAGTAATAGTGATGGCGTTTGATGAGGTTGGTCAGGCCGATACTTACGAACGTCGTATCGAAATCTGTAAACGCTCCTACGATATATTGGTCAACGAAATCAGCTTCCCTGCCGAGGACATCATTTTCGACCCGAATATTTTCCCGGTGGCAACCGGAATGGAAGAACACCGTCGCAACGCGTTGGACTTCTTCCTGGCGACCAAATGGATACGCGAAAACCTGCCTTATGCTAATATAAGTGGAGGAGTGAGTAACGTGTCGTTTTCCTTCCGTGGAAATGATAAAGTACGTGAAGCAATGCATTCTGCGTTTTTGTATCATGCCATCAAACACGGAATGACCATGGGGATTGTGAATCCTGAAATGTTGGAAGTGTACGATGAGATCGATGCTACATTATTGGAATATGTTGAGGATGTACTGTTAGACAGAAGAGATGACGCTACTGAAAGGCTTTTGGAATTAGCCGAAAGTTATAAGGGAGATGTGAAATCTCATGAAAAAGCAGTACAGGAATGGCGCAGCGGTTCCTTGCAGGACAGAATCACTCATGCATTGGTAAAAGGAATCGATGAATTTATTGAAATCGATGTGGAAGAAGCCCGCCAATCGGTTGCAAGACCTATTGAAGTTATCGAAATCAATTTGATGGCAGGAATGAACGTCGTGGGTGATTTGTTCGGAAGTGGAAAAATGTTCTTGCCTCAAGTGGTAAAGTCGGCTCGAGTGATGAAAAAAGCCGTGGCTTACCTGTTACCTTATATAGAAGCGGAAAAAGACGGAAAATCATCAAGTGCCGGAAAAGTATTGATGGCAACCGTAAAAGGGGATGTTCACGATATCGGTAAAAATATTGTTTCGGTGGTTTTAGCCTGTAACAATTTCGAAATCATCGATTTGGGAGTGATGGTGCCACCTGAAAAAATTATTGAAACCGCAATTAAGGAGAATGTGGATATTATCGGTTTGAGCGGATTGATTACGCCTTCGCTGGACGAAATGGTGTATCTGGCCAAAGAAATGGATAAGCGCAACATCAAAATTCCGATCATGATTGGAGGGGCAACCACTTCGCGTGCACATACTGCCGTTAAGATTGCTCCCGAATACAGGGAAACCGTGGTTCATGTAAACGATGCATCCCGTGCGGTAACCGTTGCCGGAAATTTGCTGAACAAGGACAAAAAAATATACGCGAGTACGATCAGAGCGGAATACGAAGCGTTTCGTGAAACGTTTTTAAACCGTCAGCGCGATAAAAGTTATCTGAAAATAGAACAGGCTAGGGCTAATAAATTACAGCTGGATTGGGAAAACTACCAGCCTGTAAAGCCAAATTTCATCGGAACAAAAACCATTGAAGTGAAATTGGAAGAATTGGTTCCGTACATCGATTGGACACCCTTTTTCGGTTCGTGGCAATTGTTTGGAAAATACCCAGCTATCTTAACGGATAATGTTGTGGGCGAACAGGCAACGATTTTGTTTAACGATGCGCAAAGAATGTTAAATCAATTATTGGAGGAAAACTGGTTAACGGCAAAAGGAATCTACGGAATCTTTCCTGCGAATCAGGTGAATGATGATGATATAGAATTGTATGACGAAAGCGGAAAGCATTTGGAGACCTTCCTAACCTTACGTCAACAATCTCAAAAGACCAAAGGAGCGCCCAACATCGCTTTGTCTGATTTCATTTCCCCAAAAGAACTTGGAAAAGAAGATTACATGGGCGCCTTTTGTGTTACAACCGGTTTCGGTGTTGATGAAAAAGCAAAAGCATTTGAAGAAAACAACGACGATTACAGTTCCATTATGGTAAAGGCTTTGGGCGATCGTTTTGCAGAAGCTTTCGCAGAATACCTGCACGAAAAAATCCGTAAGGAAATTTGGGGATATGCTTCGGAAGAGAAACTTACCAATGACGATTTGATTAAAGAAGAATACAAAGGAATTCGTCCGGCTCCGGGCTATCCGGCCTGTCCTGATCATTTGGAGAAACCAACAATCTGGAAACTCTTAAATGTGGAAGAAAACATCGGGGTAACATTAACGGAAAGTATGGCCATGTGGCCGGCGTCTTCGGTTTCAGGATATTATTTCGGAAATCCGGAAAGTAAATATTTCGGACTCGGAAAGATAAAAGAAGATCAGGTACGCGATTACGCAAAGCGAAGAAATTGTACATATGAATATGCAGAGAAATGGTTGAATCCAAACATCGCCGATTAAGGATTTCGGAGACAACACATAACTCAAAATTTATAACTCATAACCAGAATGAAAGTAACGCAACATATAGAAAAAGCAAACGGAAAGCCTTTGTTTTCTTTCGAAATCCTGCCTCCGTTGAAAGGGCAGAACATTCAGTGTATTTTTGACAATATTGAACCTTTGATGGAATTCAAACCTCCTTTTATCGACGTAACCTATCATCGGGAGGAATACGAGTACAAAGAGCTTCCGAATGGATTGCTGGAAAAGAAAGTCGTGAAGAAACGTCCGGGCACGGTGGGAATCTGTTCGGCGATTCAGAATAAATATCAGGTGGATGCTATACCACATATTTTGTGTGGTGGTTTTACCAAAGAAGATACCGAAAATTTCTTGATTGATATGGATTTCCTTGGAATCGATAATGTTGTGGCTTTGCGCGGTGATGCCGTGAAAAGCGAAATCTATTTCAAACCTGAAAAAGAAGGTCATTCGTATGCTTCAGAATTGGTAACGCAAATCAACAACCTTAATAATGGTTTGTATCTGGATGCAGACCTACAGAATACCAATAAAACGAACTTTTGCATCGGTGTGGCTGGTTATCCGGAAAAGCATATGGAAGCGCCAAGTTTGGATAGCGATATTTATTTCCTGAAGCAGAAAATTAAAAACGGAGCGGATTACATCATTACACAGATGTTCTTCGACAATCAGAAGTTTTTCGATTTTGTGGATAAATGCCGTGCTGCGGGAATCACTGTTCCGATTATTCCGGGGCTGAAACCAATTTCGACCAAAAAGCAACTGAATCTGATTCCGCACCGTTTCAAAGTGGATTTGCCCGACGATTTGATTATGGAGGTGGTGAAGGCAAAAGATAACGAGGCCGTTTCCCAAATCGGGATAGAGTGGTGTACAGCACAGAGCAAGGAATTGGCAAAAGCCGGAATTCCAGTACTACATTATTATTCGATGGGTAAATCGGATAATATCCGACAGATTGCCAGCGAGGTTTTTTAAACTAATACTACCTAAATACAATACAACGTAGGTATAACCTGCAGGGTTTCTGAAATCTTGCAGGTTTTTTATTTTCCTGAAACAAAAATGGTTGATTTTATAGCCCTGATTGAGCCGGTAGCTTCCCGGCTTCGGCGGGAACTTGAGGTGAAAGCAGGAAAATGGAAACCAAAAATGCCCGAACGATTCGCTTCGAAAAAATATTCTGCTATATTTGCCTGATTTTCAAAATCCGAAATGCGATTACTAACCTACATTTTACTTTTTCTTTCGATTCCTCTCTTTGCTCAGGAAAATGAAATGAAGCAATATTCAGTGGAAGCAAATTACTTTTATGGAAGTATCTTGCCACACCATACCAATATTCTGCATTTGATAAAAGGACATCCGGAAGGAACAATATTGAGTTTTAACCGCAAAACCTTCGGTTCCCAAAAATGGGAATCCTGGTACAATTATCCGGATTATGGAGTCTCATTCCAGTATCAGGATAATAAGAATCCTGAATTGGGTAATTTATATGGATTGTATGGCCATATGAATTTTTACTTTTTTACCAGGAGAATGCAATTGCGTGTTGGCCAAGGTTTAGCCTACTGCACAAATCCTTACGACAGGGAAACTAATTACCGGAATTTAGCTTACGGAGCGCGTTATATGCCGTCGACCTATTTTACACTGAATTACCATAAACCCAATATTTGGAAAGGGTTAGGGGTTCAGGCAGGGGTCAATTTTGTGCATCATTCCAATGCCAATCTTCAGGCGCCTAACACGAGTACGAATACCATCGCTTTCAACATAGGGTTGAATTATGATATTGAAACTAAAGACTCAATTCGATATATCGTACATCCAAAGGAGAAATTCACGGAGCCGGTTCGGTATAACGTGGTTTTCAGAAGTGGTGTCAACGAGAGTGATGTTGTAGACAGCGGACAATATCCTTTTTATGTAGCGTCACTATATGCGGATAAACGAATCAATCATAAAAGTGCTATTCAGGCTGGAACCGACTTTTTTTGGATGTTGTATCTGAAGGAATTTATCAAATACCAGTCGATTGCTTATTTTGAAAATAATTATGACGGGGATATGGATTACAGGAGAATTGGGCTTTTTGTTGGGCATGAATTATTTATCAATAAATTAGCAGTGGATACCCAATTTGGATACTATATCTATGACCCATCCGATAAATTCGGCCCATTGTACCAACGTTTGGGATTGAAATATTATATTGCTAAAAATATATCGGCCGGCGTGAGTTTGAAAACCCACGTTTCCCGCGCGGAAGCACTTGAATTTAGTTTAGGAGTACGATTATGAGAATAAAAATTGCATCAATTATAGCAATAGTTTCGCTGTTGTTTTCCTGTAGCTCCGAAATCTTTCCGGATTGTTATCGGGAGCCCGGGGCTACTATCTCAAGGATTGATGATGTAGAGGCATTCAACCAGATTAATATTGCGGAAGGAATCAATTTAGTTGTGAAACAAGGGGAAGTTGCCGAGGTAAAAGTAGAAACAGGGGAGAATTTAATTGATGATGTTACGACCGAGGTCCAAGACGGTGTTTTGTATGTGAAAAACGAATTACAGTGTTCTTTGGGAACTACGGTGCCGGCCCGAGTTACCGTTACAGCACCGGACATCGTAAAAATTTATTCGTCATCCCAATATGATGTGGTGTCTGAAGGTGTTCTGAATTTTCCATACCTCAATCTGCAGCAAGGATTGTTTGGAAAAACAGCTTCAAATATTTTCGATTTGAATGTGAATTGTCAGAATCTGGTGGTTGAAAATAACAATACGACTATTTTTAGGATTAAAGGAACTGTTAATTCCCTGAATGTTTCTTTTTATGCTGGGGACTCCCGCTTTGAAGGGGCTGATCTGACGGTTCAGGATGTGTTTGTTTTTCAGCGCAGTTCCAATGATATAATCTTAAAACCAGCCAACAAAATTGAAGGGAATATTTATAGTAACGGAAATATTATTTTATTGAGCCGACCACCTATAATGACGGTTGTGCAGCATTATACCGGACATATTGTTTACCAGTAAATCCGACCTTCTGCATTTCGATTTAACCGCAAAGTCCGCATAAGGTTTATCGCTATGTTCGCAAAGTTTTGGGGATTCCTGAAAACGTAAAAATCCGCGTTGCGTGTATCCGTTTTATCCGTGTTCCAAAAAAAGTATGTCCCTGAAAAACTATTTTTTAGTTTTCTCGCGGAATATTTGCTCCAGATTTTTGCTTTTCAATGTGAGTTGAAGCGTTCTGTAACCGTTGTTGTGCGCAAAATCGAATACTTTCGGACGCATATCTTCATTGGTTTCAAAAGTAAGCTCCCAAGTTGTGCCTTGAATGTTTTTCGAAGATTTCAGGTTTGGTATTGTAGCCAGTAAATCAGCCGAAATTTCTTTGTCGAATTCCACTTCAATAACCTGTTCCGTAACGTCGGAAACCAAGTTGTCCAGCTTTTTGTCGGTTACGATTTTTCCGTTATTGATAATGATCACACGGTCACAGATGGCTTCCACTTCTTGCATGATGTGTGTGGAAAGGAAAACGGTTTTGTCTTTTCCGATGTTTCGGATTAAATCACGGATTTCCACTAGTTGGTTCGGATCTAAACCTGTTGTTGGTTCATCTAAAATCAGTACATCCGGATTGTGAAGTAAAGCCGTAGCCAGTCCCACACGCTGACGGTATCCTTTAGATAATTCACCAATTTTTTTGTGACTTTCCGGTGTAAGTCCCGTCAAAGCAATCACTTCATCAATGCGCGATTTGGCAACTTTATAAACATCGGCATTAAAAGCCAGATATTCACGAACGTACAAATCCAGATACAATGGGTTGTGTTCCGGTAAATAGCCAACCGATTTTTGCACTTCTTTCGGAGCCATATTTACATTGTGGCCATTCACGGAAGCAACACCTGAATCGGAAGTAAGATAGGTAGTCAGAATTTTCATTAAGGTTGATTTACCGGCGCCATTCGGACCTAAAAAACCAACGATTTCACCTTTCTTCACTGAAAAGGTTACGTTATCCAGCGCTTTTTGTTCGCCGTAATTTTTGGAAATATTCTGAACTTCAATTGACATATCTCGTGATTTGGAGCAAAAGTAGCAAAATAAATACTTGTTTGAAAATGTAAGCCGTACTTAGCTGAAATTGAAATGAAACGAAAAGAAAATAACCCTTTATTTCTTGATATTTTTTGATTTAATTTCATAAGAAAGCTAATTTTGTATCCATATGGAAAACAATAAAAATATGCACTCTTGGCTGGATGATTTCAAATTGTCGCATCCGCTTGTAATCGCCGGACCGTGTAGTGCTGAAACCGAAGAGCAGGTTTTGGCCATTGCCCACGAATTAAAAGATTCAGACGTTAGTGTTTTTCGTGCCGGAATTTGGAAACCCAGAACACGCCCGGGTGGATTTGAAGGTGTTGGTGAGGCTGGTCTGAAATGGTTGCAGCGTGCCAAGGCTGAAACAGGTTTGCTGATGGCGGTAGAAGTAGCCAATGTAAATCACGTTAAGCTGGCGTTGGAGCATGATATCGATGTGTTGTGGATTGGAGCACGCACCGCCGTGAACCCGTTTGCGATTCAGGAAATAGCCGATGCTTTGAAAGGTACGGACAAAATCGTCTTGTTGAAAAATCCGGTGAATCCCGATCTGTCATTATGGTTGGGCGGACTGGAACGTCTGTACAATGCCGGAATCAAAAAACTGGGCGTAATCCACAGAGGGTTTTCCTCCTACGAAAAAACGAAATACCGAAACAATCCGGAGTGGCAGATTGCCATCGACTTGCAGAACCGTTTCCCGGATTTGCCAATCATATGTGATCCGTCCCATATTGCCGGAAAACGTGATATGATTCAGGAAGTTTCCCAACAGGCGCTGGATCTGAATTTCGATGGATTGATTATCGAAACGCATATCGATCCGGATAATGCCTGGAGCGATGCGGCACAACAGGTAACACCGTCAGTTTTAAAACAAATTTTCATTGACCTTCGCGTGCGTAAGGAAACCGATGAGGCAGATGATTTTACTGTCCGAATGAATAAATTGCGTACACAAATTGATGATTTGGATGCGAAGCTGTTAGAGGTTTTAGGTAAACGCATGAAGGTTGCGGAGAAAATCGGAGCCTTGAAAAAAGAGAAGAATGTGGCGATTTTACAAAGCAGCCGTTGGCATGAAATTTTAGGAAAAATGGTTTTGGAAGGAGAGGAAAAAGGCTTGAGTGAAGAATTTGTGCTGAAATTGTTTAAAGCCATCCACCAGGAAAGTATTTCGCATCAGGAGAAGTTGATGAGATAATTGCGGATTTCAAATTACGGATTATCAACTATAATAGTTGTAATTTTGCCATGCGTAATTTGGAATTCATAATTCGTAATTAAATATGACAGGAACCGTTTATAAATCTACAGGAAGTTGGTATACGATAAAAACCGAAGACAATTCGTTTTTAGAATGCCGTATTAAGGGTAAATTCCGAATGAAAGGAATCAAAAGTACCAACCCAATCGCTGTGGGAGACATAGTTGATTATGATTTGGAAGAAACCGCAGATGTGACTACCGGACTGATTACGAAAATTCATGACCGGAAGAATTACATCGTTCGTAAATCGGTAAACTTATCGAAACAGACACATATCATCGCATCTAATATTGATTTGGTTTTTTTATTGGTTACGATAAACAACCCGCCTACAACGACCAGTTTTATAGACCGTTTTTTGGTTACGGCAGAAGCTTATGGGATTGAAGCCGTTCTGGTGTTCAACAAAATCGACACGTTTGACGACGCGACTCTCGACGAGCAGTTGTATCTGCAATACATATATTCCAATATCGGGTACAAATGCCTGCGCGTTTCTTCCACCGAGGGTAAAGGGACTGAAGAACTGAAAGCGATGATGAAAGGGAAGGTTTCCATGTTTTCGGGACATTCGGGCGTTGGGAAATCGACTTTGGTTAATGCCTTGGAGCCTTCGTTGAACCTGAAAACCAAACAGATTTCGGAGCAGCATCAGCAAGGGCAACATACAACGACTTTTGCCGAAATGTTCGATTTGTCTTTCGGCGCCCAGATTATTGATACACCAGGGATTCGCGGATTTGGAATTGTTGATATGGAAAAACAGGAGATAGGCGACTACTTCCCGGAGTTTTTTGCGTTGAAAGACAAATGTAAGTTCAACAATTGCCTGCACAAAGATGAACCGCATTGTGCCGTTAAGGACGCGCTTGAAAAAGACGAAATTGCTTGGTCGCGCTACAAAAGTTATCTTCAGATTTTAGAAGGCGATGATGAAAATTATCGTTCGGATATTTACGGGGATGACCGTGAAGCCAGCGACAGAACAAGACAATCGTAATTTCTAATTTGTAATTAATTTGAAAGCAGTTATACAAAGAGTTTCCGAAGCTTCGGTTACCATTGAAGGAAATAAAGTAGCGGAAATCGGAAAAGGATTGTTGATTTTGATTGGGGTCGAAGATGCTTCCAATCAGGACGATATTGTTTGGCTGTCCTCCAAGATTGCCAATCTGCGTGTTTTTGGTGACGATAACGGTGTGATGAACCTTTCCGTTAAAGATGTAGATGGTGATGTTGTTGTAGTCAGTCAGTTTACTTTGCATGCGTCCACTAAAAAAGGAAATCGACCTTCATATATCAAGGCTTCAAAACCAGATTATGCGATTCCCGTTTATGAAAAATTTGTAGCGCAAATGGAGAATGATTTGGGTAAGAAAGTACAAACTGGGGAATTCGGTGCCGACATGAAAGTGGCTTTGCTAAATGATGGCCCGGTAACCATAATTATTGATACAAAAAACAAAGAATAATGGACATAAAAAACGCCCAATTAGAAGTAGATAACTGGATTAAAAACCACGGTGTCCGCTATTTTAACGAATTGACCAACATGGCACAACTTACGGAAGAAGTAGGTGAAGTAGCCCGAATCATTGCGCGTCGCTACGGCGAACAATCGGAAAAAGAGAGCGACAAAAACAAAGATCTTGGCGAGGAATTGGCTGATGTGGTTTTTGTAGTTTTATGTTTGGCCAACCAAACGGGAGTCGATTTACAGGCGGCTTTCGATAAGAAAATGGACCTGAAAACCAAACGCGATCACGACCGTCATCATAACAACGAGAAACTTAAATAATGGTAAGTTGTAAATTTTGAATGGTGAATTATGGCCGATAATGTGATTAAATCGAAATCGTTTGATTTTGCTTTGAGAATTGTAAAACTATATCACTATCTGAGTCAGGAAAAAAGAGAATATGTTTTAAGTAAACAACTACTCAGAAGTGGAACAGCAATTGGGGCATTAGTTCGGGAAGCGGAACAGGCTGGAAGTAAGCTTGACTTTATTCATAAATTTGCTATTGCACAAAAGGAAGCGAATGAATCGGATTATTGGTTGGAATTATTATATCAGTAGGAATATTTAAATGAAAATCAGTATAAATCATTAAAATCTGATATAGTGGAAATAAATAAAATTGTTGCTTCAATCATCATTTCGACTAAAAACGGAATAGGGAAAAAATGAATTTACATCTTCGTTCACAATTTATAATTCACAATTCACAATTGAAATTATCCGGTTCAAAATCAGAGACGAACCGTTTATTGCTGTTACAGGCATTGTATCCGAACATAGTTTTGGAGAATGCTTCCGATTCTGATGATTCTAAAGTAATGACAAAAGCATTGCAAAGCGATGAGATGGTGAAAGACATTCATCACGCGGGAACTGCAATGCGTTTCCTGACGGCTTTTTACACGATTCAGGAAGGAAAAGAAGTTATTCTGACCGGCTCTTCCCGGATGAAAGAACGTCCGATACAAATTTTAGTGGATGCCTTACGTCAGTTAGGTGCTCAAATCGAATATGCGGAAAAGGAAGGTTTTCCGCCCTTGCGGATTACCGGAAAAAAAATCGTCAGAAATAAAGTAACCCTGAAGGCCGATGTGAGCAGTCAGTATATCTCGGCTATGCTTTTGATTGCACCCAAACTGGAAAACGGCTTGGAACTGACATTGGAAGGCGCTATAACTTCTGTTCCCTACATTAAAATGACTTTGGCATTGCTGAACGAAATCGGAGTAAAAACTTCTTTTGAAGGCAATGTGATTAAGGTTTCTCATGCAGAAGCGATTGATAAAAGGAAAGTTACAGTGGAGTCCGATTGGTCTTCGGTTTCCTATTTTTATTCGGTTGTGGCGTTGTCGGCTATCGGAACTGAAATCAAATTGACGAGCTATAAGCAAAACAGTCTGCAGGGCGACAGTGTGCTGGCCGAAATTTATAATGAGTTAGGCATTTCGACAACTTTTGAGAACGATTCTATCATTGTTAAAAAGGTAAACTTTCAGGAAAAGGAGTTGAACCGCAATCTGAATGCCTCTCCCGATATTGCGCAAACTATAGCCGTAACCTGTTTAGGTTTGGGAATCGGATGTCATTTAACCGGATTACATACGCTGAAAATCAAAGAAACGGATCGTTTGGAAGCCTTGAAAAACGAATTGGGTAAAATGGGAGCAAGCGTTTCAGTGACCAACGACAGCCTGACACTAACGCCTACGTCGGAAATTAATAAAAACATACACATTAAAACTTATCAGGATCACCGCATGGCCATGGCTTTTGCGCCTTTAGCACTGAAAGTGCCTATCGTGATTGAAGAAGCAGATGTTGTCTCAAAATCATACCCTTCTTTTTGGGAGGATTTTAAAAGCATCGGTATTCTTGTAAATCCTGTCTGAAATTACCGTTTTACAATCTGAATCCTGTCCAAAATAATCTGTGTTTTGTCCGGTGAAATTGGAATCTGGATGTTGTTTTCCAATTCCAGAAAACCTCCGTCTGATTTATTGAAGGCTATCACATGCTCAAAATTCACAATATACGATTTGTGAACCCTAATGAAACGGTTGTCCGAACGTAGAATATCTTCAAAATTCTTAAGGTTCCGGCTTACCAAACGTTTTGGCGTGTTGCTGCAAAATACTTCAGAATAAGCGCCTTCTCCTTTTATATACTGAATCTTACTGCTGTCCAGAAAAATGAGGCTGTTTCCCGAAGGGACGGCAATTTTGGGCGGTGTTTCTGTTTGAAGGTTTTCTTTAAGGGTTTTGAAGTTTTCCAGTTTGTTTTTCTGTTTTTGTGCCCGTTTGACAGCTTCGGCTAATTCTTCAGGTACAATGGGTTTGAGCAGATAATCAATTGCAGAAAATTTGAATGCCTGAAGCGCATATTCATTATAGGCTGTGGTGAAAACAATCGCAAAATTCACTTCCTCTTCATTGAAGAAATCCAATAATTCCAAGCCGCTGTGTCCCGGCATTTCAATGTCAAGAAAGACCAAATTCGGTTGTAGTTTTTTAATGGCTTTTACTCCTTCAGAAAGGTTTTCGCATTCGCCAATCAATTCTACCGTCGGACAATATTCCGCCAAAAGTAATGATAGGGTTACTCTTGCTCTTTTTTCGTCATCTATAATTATTGCTTTCATACGTTTAATGCGTTATAGGGATGGTAAAAATTACGGTGGTTCCCTCAGGTTCGTTGTTTGGCGTTATTTTGTCAATATAAGAAATAGTTATGTTTTTTTGAGTAAATTGATTTAATAAATCAACTCTGTTCTGAATGGCTTTTGTGGCAAATGAGCGGTGGTTTTTATTTTTAACGGCATTCCGTTCGGCGCTTTTTGTCCGACCGATACCATTGTCGTCAACGCTGATTTTTAAATCGTCATTTGTTTTTTCAAATGTGATTTCGAGTATTTTTTTACCGGATTTATGGAGCAGACCGTGTTTTACAGCATTTTCGATGTAAGGCTGTAAAAGCATGGAAGGGATTTTTATGTTTTCGGAATCTACATTGTCTTTTACAATGATTTCATAGTGGAAGTCATCTTCAAAACGCGCTTTTTCAATATCTAGGTACAAACGTAATGTTTTTACTTCTTCTGAAATAGTAACGGTTTCTTTCTCCGTCATTTCTAAAATAGTTCGGGTCAGACTGGAGAATTTCGAAAGGTAATTTACAGCCTGTTTTTTATCATTGGACAAAATATAGGACTGGATAGTGTTCAGGGCATTGTAAAAGAAATGAGGGTTCATTTGTGATTTTACGGCCTTGAGTTTTGATTGGTTCAGATTCTTTTCCAGATTGATTTTATCAAGTTGAAGTTGGTTTCTTTTCTCGATTTTACGGATTTGCTTTTTGTAATACGAAAAGAGAAGAAAAAGAAGTAAAGCCGAAGTTAAAATGACAACAATCGGATTCAGCCATAATGGATTTTTAATGGTGAATTCAATTTCCTGCATGTTCATCTTTTTGTTTTCTGAACCTATTTTTAAGGCTACCGTATATTTACCAGGCGACAGCGACGATAAAATCAAGCTTCTGCTGTTAGGGTCTAATGGATCCCATTTGGAGTCATTGACCTTGTAATAAACGTCATATTTCTCATTTGGAATAAATGACAGCAACGAGAAATTGATCTTGATATCGTTTTGGTTGTATTTCAATGCCGGAATGCTGTCTGGACTGAAACTATTTTCACTTGCGACGAGTTCATTGATGCTTAATTGCGGCTGAACCGGAGCTTTGTAACGATTGACTTCTTTTACGATAATCCCTTTGGATGCTGCAAAATAGAGTTTGTTGTTTGATAAAGAAACATCGGTTATTTCAATGTCTTGTGTTAAATTGATTATTTTTTTGAATCGGTTTGTGATTAGGTTTGCTTCATAAATAGCATTTGCGCTGAATAAAAAAAGTGCATTGTTTTCCAGGTCGATTTTCTCAATTTTTTCATTCTGAAGGGTCTTGGGCAGAAGGGATGATTTTGGGAAGCGGTATGGTTTTATATTGTTATGTTTGTCAATAGTATATACTTTTTCATTATTGGATACCGCATATATAATCGTATTAAAACATCTTAATTTAGTGAAATAAATGGTTTTATTATTGTATTTGATTTCCTTGCTGCCTTTTGGAGAATAGGTTATTAATCCATTGTTTGTGGCATAATAAATAGTCTTGTTTGCCGGATTATAGGCTGTTGACTTACCGTTATGTTTTTTTAGAAGGTAAGACTGATTAAAGTTAGGAGCTGTCTCAACTTTATCTCTGTTGAAGATCTCGTCCCATTCGCTTTTTCCGGAATCATTGATTTTGAAAATTCCTGACCCACCTGTTGCGGCAAAGGAAAAATAGTTGGCATCAATTCGTGCTACGTCCTTTATAGAGACTTTAAACTCGTAACGTATTTTTTTCCTAAAGTTTCTAAATTTTGAAGACGTAAAAAACAGCTGATTGTTGTTTTTGTCATATGTCAGCTGATTAATGGAATGACTGGTGTTTCCTTTATAAAAGAGTGATAACTTGTTTTTATAGAGGTCCATTTTCCAAAGTTCGTCTTTGTCGGTACCGATAAACAACTCGGAATCGGAGGCGTCTAAAACAATTGGTCTTGGGGACAATTCGTATAGTTTTGTATCAAAATTTTCAATAAAGTAAAGTCCTTTGTTTAAAGTGGAAACCCAATAATTCTTTTGGTTGTCCATAAAAACATAAGAAATGTTGTCTCCTTTGAAATAAGCTTTGTATTCATTTGTCTTTGTATTTAGGCGATAAACCCCTCCGGTAGTGCAAAGCCAGTGTTTATTTTCTATAGAAGCCGCGTTTTGTATAAAATCGGTTTTGAAAGGGAGTGTCTTTTTTGTGAAAATACCGTTTTTATACAAATGATAGGAGGAGGAATATTTGGAAGCGATCAGTAAGCCATCAGCGGTACTTTGTAAAATCGGCGCTTCGAAATCTTTTGTGTTCTGGGGAAGAGGAGTGGCTTTTTTGTTTCCGTTTCTGTCAAATTCATAGATTTTTTGTCCCAATATGTAAAATGTAGTGCCGTCGCAAAAACTTGAGCGGAATTCATTTAAATCTAAAGGGATTTCTTTTTCCACTTTCAGGTTTTTTAAATCGTAGATAAAAAGATGTCCGGATTTAATGGCAAATAATTTATTTTTGATAATGCCAAAATTGTAATATCCCGCAGAAGCCGGCTGAGGCAATGTTTTCAACTTTCCTTTTTCAACATAATACAGATAACCATCGAAATTTTCATACCATATTCTTCCGTAAGGGTCTTCCCATAAACATGCGCCTGCTTTGGAAGTTTGAAAATCGTCGGTAAACGTTTTGAAAGTATTCCCATCATAACGGCACAGTCCTTTACCGGTAGCAAACCACATAAATCCTTTACTGTCCTGAAAAATATCATAAACACTGTTAGAAGGAATGCCAGATGTTTTGTTTATACTGTGATAGTAGGGGTCTTGGCCAATAGCCAGACCCGAGATGAGCAAAAAGATTGTAGTAATGAGGAATTTCAACAGTTGAAAGGTTTCTAACAAATATATAAAATTACATCACTAAAAACAGCTGGTTTTTTAATGAATTGCTTTATTTTATTGGTGAAAAGAAGGGGCTATGAAATTTGTGAGGCGTTTCGTAAACTGAAAGCGGTGTTTTGTTAACTGATTTATTTTGGTTTGATAGAGATAGTATCTTTGGTAAAGATTCTAAGAATGCAATTCGGTTAGAATTGTAGGGTTAGTTTTTTTGGGGAAATGAAAACTTTAGAAACATTGATTTCTGTTGCTGGAAGTCAGTGTTTCGGGTTTTTATAGGGTGTATGATTTCTCCTTTTCTTTTTTGCATCTCTGTCTGCATTTACCAAATCCTTCCTTAAATTTATTGTGTTTTTATCGGTTTTCAGATGATTTTTGAGAAACGAATTAATGAAAAATAGCGCTATGATTGCGTTTTCTTGCTTCTTTTTTTAAAATAAAAGCTAAAACACTTGACAAGGCCTCTTTCGCGATAGTATATTTGCAGCTTTTATGTGTTATTCGGGAATTACCTGAATACTGACTTCTAATTTCAAATTAAACAAAACATGAAGTTATCCAATTTTAATTTTAATCTTCCGGCAGAACTTTTAGCCGAATTTCCTGCAGAAAACAGAGACGAAGCGCGTCTGATGGTGGTTAACAGAAAAACGCAAACCATAGAGCATAAACTGTTCAGAGATGTTTTGGAATATTTTGGGGAAGGTGATGTAATGGTTTTGAACAATACAAAAGTTTTTCCGGCCAGATTGTACGGTAACAAAGAAAAAACCGGTGCCAGAATCGAAGTTTTCCTGTTGCGTGAATTGAATGCAGAACAGCGTTTGTGGGATGTATTGGTAGATCCTGCAAGAAAAATACGTATCGGAAATAAATTGTATTTCGGTGATGATGATTCATTGGTAGCAGAGGTTATCGACAATACGACATCCCGAGGAAGAACATTACGTTTTTTATACGATGGTTCTTATGAAGAGTTCCGTGCAAAATTATTAGAATTGGGTGAAACACCTATACCTAAATATATTAACCGTGAAGTAACTCCGGAAGACGCGGAACGTTACCAAACTATTTATGCCAAAGAAGAAGGTGCTGTAGCAGCGCCAACTGCCGGTTTGCATTTCTCAAAACACCTGATGAAAAGACTTGAAATCAAAGGTGTGGATTTTGCTGAAATAACCCTTCACGTAGGATTGGGAACTTTCAACCCGGTAGAAGTGGAAGATTTGTCAAAACACAAAATGGACTCGGAAGAATTGAAAATTACCCAAGAGGCCTGTGATATTGTTAATAAGGCAAAAATGAATAAAAATCGAATTTGCGCTGTCGGTACTACAACTATGCGTGCGATGGAAAGTTCTGTTTCGTCTTCAAAAACATTAAATCCGTATGAAGGTTGGACTAATAAGTTTATTTTTCCTCCTTATGATTTTAGTGTGGCAGATTGCATGATTACTAATTTTCATACACCAAAATCAACGCTGTTAATGATGATTTCAGCATTTTGCGGTCATGATTTAATGCGTAAAGCTTATGATGAAGCGATAAAAGAAGGTTATAAATTCTATTCGTACGGTGATGCGATGCTGATTTTATAAAATCACAATAGATAAATAAAAAAAATCCGGTCATAACAGATCGGATTTTTTGTGTCCTGAGTTTTTCTTCACAGCTATCTGGGTTTTTGTTAAATAAACTATTCATAATGAGGGTTTAACGGTAAAATGACCAAATATTATGCATTCATAGTACTTTTCGAACTTTTTGTTTGATATGTGTTGAATATCAGTAGAAATTTATGATTGTAGCTATGTTTTTTTTCTTATTTTTACGCCCCTATTAAAATCAAATGTCGATGAATTTCGAAAATACACGTGAATTTGCACGAGGATTAGACGCTAACGATGCGTTAAGAAGCTATAGAGATGAATTTATTTTTCCGAAAGTAAACGGAAAGCAAGTAATTTATTTTACCGGGAATTCACTTGGTTTACAGCCAAAGAGAACAAAAACTTATGTGGATGAAGTTATGAATGACTGGGCGAACCTAGCTGTTGAAGGTCATTTTTATGCCGAAAAACCATGGTGGGATTATCACGAGCGTTTTGCGGCTCCATTAAGTAAAATCGTTGGAGGGTTGCCTGGTGAAATAGCAGTTATGAATACGTTAACTGTTAATCTTCATTTGCTGATGGTTTCATTTTATCAGCCTACATCAAAAAGATATAAAATCATTTGCGAAGAAAAAGCATTTCCGAGCGATCAGTATATGTTCCAAAGTCAGGTTAAATTCCACGGATATGATCCAAAGGATGCCATTGTGGAAATTAAACGTCGCGAAGGAGAACATAACATCCGACTGGAAGATGTTTTAGCCAAGATTGAAGAAGTTGGCGATGAATTGGCATTGGTTTTAATCGGCGGTGTGAATTACTACACAGGTCAGGTTTTTGATATGAAAACCATTACCGCAGCAGGTCATAAAGCCGGTGCTTATGTTGGTTGGGATTTGGCTCATGCTGCCGGAAATATAAAATTAGAACTTCACAACTGGGGTGTTGATTTTGCGGCCTGGTGCAGTTATAAATACATGAATTCAGGACCAGGAAATGTTTCAGGGTTTTTTGTTCATGAAAAACATCACGAAAACAAAGATTTGCCAAGATTCGCTGGATGGTATGGACACAATAAAGAGCGCCGATTCAAGATGGAATCTGAATTTAATCCGGTTAGCGGTGCAGACGGATGGCAGATCAGTAATTTGCCGGTTTTATCATTAGCACCCTATTTGGCTTCTGTGGAAATGTTTGCCGAAGTAGGAATGGATAAATTGATAGAGAAACGTAATCTGCTTACGGCTTATCTGGAATTCATACTTCACGAAGTGGATAAAGAAATTGAAGGAACCGAGTTTGAAGTTATTACGCCTTCAAATCAGAGTGAGAGAGCTTGTCAGCTTTCGGTTTTTCTTCACGGACAAGGTAGGGCTTTGTTTGAATTCTTGATGAAAAACGGAGTAATTACCGACTGGAGAGAACCTAATGTGATTCGTCTGGCTCCGGCTCCTTTCTATTGCTCGTTTGAAGATATGTACGAATTCGGACAGGTGCTTAAAAAAGGAATTTTGGTAAAGGATAAAGCTTTGGTTTAATTCATTCAATACAATGACAAAAGAACAAATAATAAAGAATTTTGACCCGTCTCAACCGGGATTGGCAGACGCTACTGTTTTTGGACTTCCTTTTTCGGCAGATCAAAGCGAAATCGTAGTAATACCGGTGCCGTGGGAGGTAACCGTTAGTTATGGTGCCGGAGCTTCTGAAGGGCCTGCAGCCATAATGGATGCTTCTTTTCAGGTAGATTTAAGTCACCAGGAGTTCCCCGAGCTTTGGAAATTAGGTATTTACATGGACGAAGCGCCAAGTCATTGGGAGAAAAATTCTGAAAAATATAAAGGGTTGGCACAGCCAATCATAGAAGCTTTGGAGGCTGGGGAAGATGTTTCGACATTCCCTGCGTTACAATCCGACCTTGATAAAATCAACAAGGCATGTAGGGATATGAATGAAGAAGTGAAAAACCGCACGCTTCATTGGATGAATCAAGGAAAAAAAGTTGTCCTTTTAGGAGGGGATCACAGTACGCCGCTTGGATATTACCAGGCAATGGCAACAAAATATGATTCGTTCGGGATTCTTCATTTGGATGCTCATATGGATTTGAGAATCGCCTATGAA
Organism: Flavobacterium sp.; assembly: GCF_035456225.1. Classification (GTDB taxonomy): domain Bacteria; phylum Bacteroidota; class Bacteroidia; order Flavobacteriales; family Flavobacteriaceae; genus Flavobacterium. The sequence continues at coordinate 20,223 of NZ_DATIDM010000031.1, forward strand.
GGATTTACTTATTCCCACGCGTCAATCATGTATAACGCGTTGCAGATTCCTCAAATTTCAAAAATTGTTCAGGTTGGTATTCGCGATTTTTGTGAGCAGGAAGTAGAGGTGGCACTGAAAGACCGCGTGTTGGTTCATACCGATATGGATTTAAAGCAGGAAACCTTCGAAGGAAAGACATGGCAACAACAATGCGATCACATTATTGCTTCTTTGCCGGAGAAAGTGCTTATTTCGTTTGATATCGATGGGATGTTTCCATGGTATTGCCCAAATACGGGAACTCCGGTTCCGGGTGGATTCTCATTCGAACAAGCAGCCTATTTGTTAAGCCGTTTAGCTGAAACCAATAAGGAAATCATCGGATTTGATTTAGTGGAAGTAGCGCCCGGCGATGACGACTGGGACGGAAATGTAGGGGCAAGAATGTTGTTCCACATGTGCGGTGTTTTGGCCAAATCACAAAAAATGACTGTCGGAACGAAAATACAGTTCAACAGATAATAATAGAGAATCCCCCATCGTGGGGATTTTCTTTTTTTAAGAAACCGCTTTTCTGATAAATATAAGTTTCAATAAATAAATATTGAGTAAATTTACGCTCTATTCAAGAAAATTTCGATGCAGACTCCACAGAAAATAGCTGTAGTGGGTTCCGGGTTAGTTGGGACACTATTGGCAATTTACCTTAAAAAAGCAGGTCATACCGTTCATGTTTACGACAGAAGTCCGGATATCAGAAATATTGCCTTTTCCGGGCGTTCCATCAATTTGGTAATGTCAGACAGAGGATGGAGGACGCTTCAGGAAATTGGTTTGGACGAAGAGATAAAAAAAATTGGTATTGCTGTCGACAAACGTGCAATCCACATGTTAGATGACGGATTGAATTATCAGTACTACGGAAAAGACGGAGAAGCTATTTTTTCATTGTCCAGAGGTGTCCTGAATCGTAAAATGGTCGATTTGGCTGAAAAAGCGGGAGTAGAATTTTTCTTTAATAAAAAAGTTTGGGATGTGACACTGGCGACAGCTACTCTTCATGAAGGAGATACAGAAAGAGGGGAGTGGGAAGAGTTGGATTACGATATTGTTTTCGGAGCCGACGGGGCCTTTTCGAGAGTACGTCACCGTATGCAGCGTCAGAGCATGTTCAACTATTCTCAAGATTTCATTAGGGTAGGTTATAAAGAACTTCACATTCCCGCCAATGCTGACGGTACTCATAAAATTGATAAAAATTCACTTCATATTTGGCCTCGTGGGGAATTCATGTTGATGGGGTTGGCTAATCCGGACGGTTCGTTTACCTGTACGCTTTTCATGCCGCATGAAGGAGAAAATTCGTTTGAAAAGCTGAATGATAAAGAAACACTGGAGGCCTTTTTTGCCAAATATTTTCCGGATACAAAAGAAGTAATACCGGATTTAGTGGAAGATTTCTTTAGAAACCCGACAAGTTATCTGGTTACGATGAAATGTTATCCTTGGACTTATGAGGATAAAGTAGCGTTGATTGGTGATGCGGCCCACGCAATTGTCCCTTTTTACGGCCACGGTATGAATGCCGGTTTTGAAGATATCACAATTTTGAATCAGCTGATGGAAAAATACGGCGATGACTGGAAAACCATTTTTAAGGAGTATCAGCAATCACGTAAGCCGAACACAGATGCAATTGCTGAACTTTCATTCCGTAATTTTATGGAAATGAGTTCGAAAACAGCGGATGCAAAATTCCATTTACAGAAAAAAATTGAAAAATGGTTCTCCGGTAAACATCCCGATAAATGGGTTCCATTGTACAGTCGCGTAACGTTTAGTCACCAGCCATATTCCGAAGCACTGGCGGAAGGAGACAAACAAAATAAAATCATGGGGGAAATCCTTGCCATGGAAAATATCGAACACAATTGGGAAACCAAAGAAGTAGAGCAAAAAATATTGGAGTTATTAAAATAAAAAAAAGAGGTTTTTGCCTCTTTTTTTATTCTTCTCGGTGCACTAAATCTATGCTGAAGGCCGGTGTACAAACAGCAATATATTCACAAGGTTCTTCAAACGGGTTGGAATATTGTACCCGAACGTTTTTTTCAATTTTTATCGACTGCCCGGCTTCCAGAATAACCGTTTCCCCATCAATGATAAATTGCTTTTTACCTTTTATAATATAGGTGTATTCGTCAAATTCGGGTGTTTGAAACGGCTCGCTCCATCCCGGGGGCGCAATCATGTGGGCAATTGATATTTCTTTGTTGTTGGTGGTTGCCATTCCGTGGTGTTCTTCTATGACTTTTCCATCGGTAGTAGGAACCACAAAAGGTGCTTTTTGAATAAAATATTTTTTCATAGCATCCATTTATTTTTTAAATATAAAGTATACCGCCAATACTAAAAAGCAAAACCCAATGACATGATTCCAGCGGAATCCTTCGTCTTTGAAAAACAATAAGGAGAAAATCACAAAAACAATTAAGGTGATAACTTCCTGTATGACTTTTAATTGCAAAAGCGAAAACGGACCGCCATTTCCCTGAAAGCCCATCTTGTTGGCCGGCACCTGAAAGCAGTATTCAAACAGCGCAAGTCCCCAACTGATTAGGATGATAGTTATCAGTCCGGCATTTTCAAACCATTTCAGTTCTTTGAATTTCAAATGGCCATACCATGCAAGAGTCATGAAAACATTGGACAGAATCAATAATCCGATAGTAAAAAAAGCCCTCATTATTTTTTAAACATTTTCATTAAGATACCGAAAGCGCCGCGTATGAAAGTGGCACTCGTTACCACTTTAACTACCGATTTTCCAATGGTTTCGGTGGCGCTTGGTTCGCTTTTTCTTTGTTTTTCTTCGGCTTTGGCTGTTTCTTCTTCCTGTGCCTGTTGTGTTGCTTTTTCTATTTTGGCAGATAAGATTTCATAAGCACTTTCGTTGTCAATTGCCTGATTGTATTTTTTTGCCAAATTTGATTTACTGATGAGAGCATTGATTTCGGAATCGGACAAAATATCCATTCGACTCATCGGGGCACGCATTATGCAGGCGACAAGAGGGGTAGGGATTCCTTTTTCGTTCAAAGCTGTAACGAAAGCTTCTCCGATACCAAGTTGTGTAATAACGTCTTCTGTTTTGTAATAGTCGGATAACGGATAGTTTTCGGCCGTCATTTTTATCGCTTTTCTGTCGTTTGCGGTAAAAGCTCTTAAGGCATGCTGGATTTTCAGTCCCAATTGCGCTAATACACCTGCAGGGACATCGGTCGGGTTTTGTGTGATGAAATACACTCCGATACCTTTTGATCGTATCAGTTTTATGATGGTTTCGATTTGATCCAGTAAGGCTTCGCTGGCCTGATCGAAAATCAGATGCGCCTCATCAATAAAAATCACCAATTCAGGTCTTTCGCTATCTCCGATTTCCGGCATTTGCTGATAAACTTCGGCCAACAGGCTCAACATGAATGTGGAAAATAATTTGGGTTTGTCCTGGATGTCCGTTAAACGGATGATGTTCACGTAGCCGTTTCCGTTTTCGTCGATGCGCATCAAATCATCTATGTCAAATGAAAGTTCACCAAAGAATAGATCGGCGCCCTGTTGTTCAAGTTCAATCACTTTTCTTAAGATTGAACCGGTAGAGGATGTGGAAATCCGCCCGTAATTCGATTCAAATTCGTCTTTCCCTTCGTCGGTGGCAAATTGAAGTACTTTTTTAAAGTCTTTCAGGTCCAAAAGCGGAATCTTGTTGTCGTCGCAATATTTGAAAATTACCGAAACAACGCCGCCTTGGGTGTCATTCAGATTGAGGATTCTGGAAAATAATACCGGGCCGAATTCCGAAACAGTGGCGCGCAATCGCACCCCGTTTTGTTGGGATATGGTCATCAATTCTACCGGGCAAGCCTTTGTTTGGTAAGGTATGCCAATCTTTGCATGGCGTTCTGTTATGAAAGGTTTCTCCTCACCGGCAGCAGCAATTCCAGAAAAATCACCTTTAATGTCCATCATCAAAACCGGTATTCCGTTTGAGGACAGCTGTTCTGATAAGACTTGGATTGTTTTTGTTTTTCCGGTACCGGTAGCTCCGGCAATTAATCCGTGGCGGTTAATTGTTTTCAGGGGGATTTTTATCGATGTGTTTGGGATAGCTTCTTCATTTAAGATGGCACCGCCCAATACAATTGCATCCCCTTTGCAGTTGTAACCGTTGTTGATTTCTTCTATAAATTTTTCTGTAGACATATTTTTTGTAAATTTGTAAGAATTGAGTGAGTTTGAGCTGAATCCAAAGAGTAGTAAAACTAAAAAAAATAATAGTATTTGTTGAGTAAACGTAGAAAAAAAACCAAAGGGTAAGAATAATTGTGGTAATAAAACGTTATTATTTTTACACGGACTTAATAAATGAGTAGTAAAATCAAACTAATCAAGTTCTTAGTGTTAAATAATTTGTTTTGAGGGCTAAAATAAAAACGATTTTATTTTTTTTTTTACTCTAAAAACATAAATTTGCGACTCTCATAAAAAGATTTCTGAATTATGGGACAATAGTTATAATAAAATAAAAAAACTAAAAATTAAAAAAATGACAAACGTATCTAACGAAACTGTTGAAAATGGTGCTAGCTCGAAAGGAACAAGCATGTTTGCTGCTTTAGCAATTGTAATCTGTTTATTGATCGGATTCCTAATCTGGAAATTCGTAATGGGGCATCCATCAAATTTTGAAAATGGAGACAATACAGGTCACCCGCTACCAGGAAATTATTTAGGGATGGTTTACAAAGGAGGATTTATTGTACCTGCTTTGATGGGGTTATTCTTAATGGCGGTTGTTTTCTCTTTTGAGAGATTCTTCGTTATCAGCAAAGCTGCAGGGAAGAATAATGTTGAGAAATTCGTTAAGAATGTTCAGGTTTTAATCGGTCAAGGTAAAATCGATGAGGCTATTGCCGAGTGTGATGCTCAACAAGGTTCAGTAGCTAATGTAGTAAGAGCTGGTTTGACTAAATATCAGGAAGTAAGAAAAGAAGGTTTCGATAGCGAAAAAGCTACGGAAACTATCCAAAAAGAAATTGATGAGGCTACTTCATTGGAAATGCCAATGTTGGAGAAAAATATGACAATTATTGCTACATTGGTATCAATTGGTACGTTAATGGGATTATTAGGAACAGTATCGGGGATGATTAAAGCGTTCTCTGGATTAGCTGCTGCTGGTGCTCCTGACCAGGCTGCGTTAGCAACAGGTATCTCTGAAGCACTTATCAACACGGCAACAGGTATTGGTACTTCAACGTTATCAATCATCATGTACAACGTGTTTACATCTAAAATTGATAAATTAACTTACTCTATCGACGAAGCTGGTTTTGCTATCACGCAAGCTTACAGACGTATGAAAGGTCGTGCAGCATAATCCTGCGCGCTGTTTAGAGAGTTAATTATTAATTTGTTGCAGTGTGATCGAGCTTGGCTTGTATCTCTGTGACTAAAATCAAAAGAAAATGGCAAAAGCAAAAATGTCAAAGAAAAGTACGAAGATTGATATGACGGCTATGTGTGACGTAGCGTTCTTATTACTTTCTTTCTTCGTAATGACATCTACAGCTAAAGTGCCCGAGCCACTTCCGGTTGATACACCAGCGTCTACTGTGCAGACAAAATTGCCAGATGCTGATTTAGCAACAATTACCGTAGGTAAAGAGAAAGTGTTCTTTGGTATGATTGGTCAAGACATTCGTAAAGATGCTTTGGGCAGAATAGCTGAAAAATACAGCGTCAAGTTTACAGAAGAGGAAACAAAGCGTTTTTCTTTGATTGATGGGTTTGGAGTTCCGGTTGGAAATTTGAACAAATTGATTAGTTTGACGGGTGAAGAGCGTAATAAAGAAGGATTGCAGCCGGGTATCCCTTATGATTCAATTGACAATCAGTTGAATGAGTGGGTTTTGGCAGCGCGTTATGCTACGAAAGAATTGCATAATACCGAGTTGAAAATCGCTATCAAAGCAGACGGAAAAGAAGAGTATCCTACCGTTAAGAAAGTAATCGATATTCTTCAGAAACAAAAAATTAACAAGTTTTTCTTAGTCACTGGTTTACGAACTGATGATTTTTAATTAAAAAAAATACTGTAAAATGGCAGAATTAAATACCGGCGATGGCGGTGGTGGTAAGAAAGGTCATATTAGAAGTAAGAAGCAGAATGCGGGTGTCGATTTGACAGCAATGGTGGATTTGGCATTCCTTTTGATTACTTTCTTTATGCTTACTACGTCATTGTCAAAGCCACAGTCCATGAATTTGGCAATGCCGGATAAAACTGAAGATCCAAAACCAGAAGATAAGTTGGACGTTTCAGAAGACCGTACCTTAACTTTGCTTTTGGGTGAGAAAAACCAATTAGTATGGTATTACGGTTTACCGAATGCCCCTATCGAAGGGCCTACAAAAGTAGGATACGGGAAAAATGGTATTCGTAAAGAGTTGTTGGCTAAAAAGCAAACAGTAAAATCTAAGTATGCCGGGCAAGACCCAAAAAAACAGGATTTGATTGTTTTGATTAAAGCAAGTAAAAAGTCTACGTACAGAAATTTAGTAGATGTTCTGGACGAGATGGCTATCGCGGATGTTAAAATCTATGCGATTGTGGATATAACACCAGAAGAAAACGCAATGTTGAAGAAAGAGGATATCCTTTCGGAGTAATTTTTTTTCAAACATTTAAAAAGTAAAAGTCATGTCAAAATTAAACTTATTTAAGACAGAGTGGATTGATATAATCTTTGAGGGTCGTAATAAGGCGTATGGTGCTTATAAGTTGCGTTCAGAGAGTCCTAAAACTACATCAAGAGCCCTTGTAATAGGCGCATTGTTGTTTGCTTCGGCTATTGCCGCACCAGTAATTGAGAATATTATCAGCCAGCGATTAGCAGAGGGTAAAGAGGAGAATATGGACAAGGTGATTGAAACAGCATTGTTACCACCACCACCACCAAAAGAAGATTTACCACCACCACCACCACCTGAACCGCCAAAATCGGTGAACGATCAGGTTAAGTTCCCACCGCCAGAAGTGGTGAAAAAGGAATTAGTTCGTGATGAAGATCCACCAACAGTGGAAGATTTGAAAGAAGCTGATCCGGGACAAAAAAATGTTAAAGGTGATAAAGATGCTGAAATCGTAATCGACCAACCTACAGGGGAAGGTGAGAAAGCTGCCGAAATTGTAGACGATAACAAGGTATATATTGCCGTAGAAGTACAGGCTGGTCCTAACGGAGGTATGCCAGCGTTCTACAAAAAATATGGTAATACATTACAGTCCCAGGTTCCTGAAGTAGATGAAGGAGTTGGACAATTGAAATTTATTTTAAGTTTCGTAGTTGAAAAAGACGGTAGTTTTACAGATGTGAAAGTATTGAGAGATCCAGGCTATGGTGTGGGTAAATTAGCAACAAAAGTGCTAATGGATATGCCAAAATGGAAACCGGCTATTCAAAATGGTCGCCCAGTTAGATCGCAGTTTACATTACCGATTACTATTCAGACTGCTCAATAGTATGAAAATATTTCAAAATTTTAAACAGAAATCGCCACAACAGCGATTTCTGTTTGTTTTAGGACTGGTCTTTTTAGGATTGTATGTCTTTTTAGGCGTAACTTTGTTTGTCTGGAAAAGTATGCCAGTCGAAATTCCCTATACGCGAAGAGTGATTTTAGGGGTTATTTTAATTGTTTATGCAGCCATTCGTTTTGTGAGGCTGCAACAATCTCAAGAGTAAATGAAGAGAATTTTAATTTTATTTGTATTTAATTTATTTGGACATTATAGCTATTCGCAGAGCAGTAATGCCGTACCAATTGAAGAGGATAACCGGGTTTATGTTGCCGTTGAACATAATGCAGTTCCGCAGGGTGGGATCCAACAATTTTATTCAGACTTTGTAAAAGAATATAAATCCCCTGAACTGCCCGCCGGGACTGAAGAGTTACGATTGTTAATTTCTTTTGTTGTGGAAAAAGACGGTAGTCTTACCGAACTTAAAGTACTTCGCGACGGAGGTGTGGCGAGTGCAGCAGTTGAGGCGGTTCGCGTTTTGAAAAGTTTACCTAATTGGGAGTCTGCTTTTCAGAATGGACAGAAAGTGAGATCGCAGTTTACCCTCCCTATAACTTTAAAAGGAAATACAAGAAAGAAACAATTTCGTGATTATCTTAATAAATAACATTTTTTCTGATTTTACCTTATGAAACAAGTTTTGATGATGGTTGTTGTGGCAACACTTCTTTTTGCCTGCAAAAAAAATAAGGATGTTGTAGGGGTGAAAGAAACCGCAGTTGCCGGTTCCGCTACTATTTTGGTGGACGAGACGATCTTTCCGATTATTGAGGATGTCGCTATTCTTTTTGAAAGCCAGTATACGCGAACGAAAATCAATTTGGTTAGTAAATCGGAAGCAGAAATACTGAATATGATCAATACTGAAAAAGGACAAATAGCCATTTTGGCCAAAGGACTTGATTCAACAGAAATCAGTTATTTTAACAAAACGAAAAAAGTCTATCCAAGAGTCACCGAATTCGGGTTAGATGCCATAGCTTTCATCAGTAACAAGAACCGTGTCGATTCTACTTTGGTATTAAGCGATGTTTTAGGTTTTCTGAAAGGCGAACCAAACGCGAAGATAAAATCGTTGGTTTTTGATAATCCTAATTCCAGTACGGTAAGAACATTGAAAATGCTGGCAGGAATTAAGGATTTACCAAATAAAAATATTTTTGCCTTGAAGTCTAATAAAGAAGTGGTAAAATACGTTACAGAAAATGAAGGGGCTATTGGGATTTTGGGGATAAACTGGTTATTACAGCCCACTCCCGATTTAGAGGCTTACACTAAAAGAGTACAGGTTTTGGCTGTTGAAAATGTTAAAGTTAATGCAAATAGCAGATTTGTTAAACCGAATCAGTCTAATATTGCAGACGGTAGCTATCCGGTAACCAGAAAGTTGTATATGTTAAATTTTCAAGGGACTGCCGGTTTGGGCATGGGATTTGCATCGTATCTTGCAGGTCAACAGGGACAACGGATTATTCTGAAATCCGGACTGGTTCCTAAACATTTTCCAACCCGTCAGATAGCGGTTAGGGATAAGGTTGAGTAGTAAAGAAATAACCATAAAAAAAACTAATTTAGAAATGAAAAATGCTAAAGTTTTAAGTTTAATGTTGTCTGTACTTTCTACGGCAGTTTTTGCTCAGGATTTGGAACAGGCAAAAAAGGCTATTGATGCTGAACAATATGACAAAGCAAAAAAAATATTAAAAGGATTGGTGAAATCAAGTCCGGACAACGGAAAGAATTTCTTCTACTTGGGGGATGTATACTTAAGAGAAGCAAAAACCGATTCTGCAACCATGATTTTTAATAAAGGATTGGCTGCTAAAGATAAAGGGACATTAAATTATATCGGTTTAGGACAAATTGATTTGGATAATAAAAAATCGCCTCAAGCTAATTTTGACAAAGCGGCTGCCAATATCAAGAAAAAAGATGTTGATGAATTGTTGTTTATCGCAAAAGCCTATATCAATTCGGAAAACCCGGATTATAAAAAAGCTATCGAAATCACTAACAAAGCCTTGTTGATTGACGATAAATTCCCGAATTCTTATTTAACAATGGGAGATGCCCAGTATGGTGATAAAAATGCAGGTGAAGCTTTTCGTGCTTATGAATCGGCATATGACTATGATAAATCATTGCTGATTGCACGAGTTAAATATGCGGCTATCAATAAGAGTGCTAAAAATTTCACAGACGCAGTTAAAATACTTAACGAAGTTATCGCTAAAGATGCAAACTTCGGCCCGGCTTACCGCGAATTAGCAGAAACCTATTATTTCTGGGGAAGTAACGAGCCAACGAAGTACGACGAATACATCAAAAAAGGATTGCAGTATTATGAGAAATACATGAGCTTAACGGATTATTCTGTCGAATCACGTATGCGTCATGCCGATTTCTTAATCTTGGCAAAAGATTACAAAGCATTGGAAATCGAAGCTAATGAGATGAAAAAACTGGATAAGGTAAATCCACGTATTTTACGTTATTTAGGATATGCTGCTTACGAAAACGGAAACTTTGCTGAAAGTTCAAAAGCAATGACCGAATTTTTCGCTAAAGTGGAGCCAAAAAGAATCATCGCAAGAGATTACCTTTATTTAGGATTGACTAAAATGGCCGAGGCTAAAAAAGCAGACGGCACTTACGACGAAAAAATCTTCAATGAAGGTGTTGCTGAATTGAATAAAGCCGTAGAAAAAGATCCGGTAATTGCAAGTGAATTGAATCCTCTTGGGCAAAAAATGTTCAAAGAAAAATTATACAAAAACGCTTCAAAATTATTCGAGGTAGCGATCAAAAATCCAAAATCGAAAAATTACTTTGCAGATAATTTCTATTTAGGATACGCGTTGTATTTTGATTATGATGAGAAAACATCTCCGAAAGACCAATTGGCAAAAGCCGATGCAGCTTTCTCCAAAGTAATCGAATTGAACGCGGCAACTCAAGATGCTCACTTGTTCAAAGCAAGAGCCAATGAGGCTATGGGTACACCGGAATCAAAGAAAATAGCGTTGACCGCTTACGAAGAATACCTGAAATTAGTAAATGCTAAAGGAGATGCTGAAAAAGCAAAACCGGCAGTTAAGAAAAACCTAATCGAGGCTTATACATTCGTGGGTGCTCATTATGCTAACAGCGCTGACAAAGCAAAAGCGATTGAAAACCTTGAAAAACTATTGGCAATCGATCCGGCAAATGCTTACGCTACTAAAACGTTAAAAGCACTAAAAGCTTAAAAACAATAAACAAGAAAGAAACCGATGACTTAAGTTGTCGGTTTTTTTTTGGAGCAAATGGTCGGGCTTTCCTTGTTATCCATATTCCTGCTGTCCGTTTTATCTTTTGTGTATCCCGATAAAATCGGGATACACAAAAGGATGCCACTTCCATCAGGGCTAAAAGGAATCTTCGGATTACTTACAAGGGTTTGTTAAATAGCTAATAATCTAATTATCAAATTGCTTACATTTGCAGACTATTTTTATATCAAATGCTTAAAAAAGAAATACAAATTGCAGTTGAAAAAGGCGAAATGTTGCCTTTAATGGAGGAGTTTTATACCATTCAGGGCGAAGGATACCATACCGGAACCGCAGCTTATTTTATCCGAATAGGTGGTTGCGACGTGGGTTGTCACTGGTGTGACGTAAAAGAAAGCTGGAATGCCGAATTGCATCCGCCAACAACAACAGATGTGATTGTTGCCAATGCAAAAAAATATGCGGAAACGGTTGTGGTAACCGGAGGAGAACCTTTAACCTGGGATATGACTGCTTTGACCACCAAGCTTAAAGGACAGAATTTACGAGTGCATATTGAAACTTCCGGAGCTTATCCGGTAACGGGAATCTGGGATTGGTTTTGCCTTTCACCAAAAAAAACAAAGCTTCCTGTTGATGGGGCCTATGAAATCGCACACGAACTTAAGGTCATCATTCATAATAAGCACGATTTTATTTTCGCAGAAGAACAAGCGGCTAAAGTAAATGGAAATGCTATTTTGTTTTTACAGCCAGAATGGAGCAAAAAAGAAGAAATGACACCATTAATCGTTGATTATGTTATGAATAATCCAAAATGGCGTGTATCTTTACAAACACATAAATATCTGAACATTCCTTAATACGCAATAAAATTTTAGAATGAAGAAACTATTACTACTTTTTGCTTTACTGGTATCAGTTCAGAATATAGTAGCTCAAAATCAGGAAGCTTTTAAGAAAGACATTCTTAAAATGCTTGAGATAAACCGTTCAAACAGTCAGTTTAATGAAGCAAAAGAACAAATTCTTAAGATGATTCCTAAAGAGAATCATAAAGCTTTTTTAAAGGAGTTTGATGAATCCACACAGCCAATTTACAATAAGTTTGTAGAGTTGTACATGAAAGAGTTTACTCATGACGATATCAAAGACCTTCTAAAATTTTACGATTCGCCATTAGGAAAAAAAATGAGTCAGAAATCGACGGCAATTACCCAGGAAGTATTTAATTATAGTCAGGATTGGGCTAATGGATTGAAAGGTTTAGTCATGAAATACATGAATGCCGGAACCAGTATGCCACCACCGCCAAGTGAATAATTTCTAATTTAAATAATAACCAAAAAAACTATGAAAAAACTGATTTTAATGTTTGCACTTGTATTAGTAGCAAACCTGGGCATGGCTCAAACTAATGAAGCTTTCAAAAAAGACGTCATGAAAATGATTGAAGTTACAGGTTCACAAAGTCAAATTAAAGTGGCGAAAGATCAAATTTTAAAAATGATTCCAAAAGAAAAACAGGCTGCTTTTTTGGTGGAATTTGACGCTTCCCTGAAACCAGTGTATGATAAATTGGCGGATGTTTACATGCAGGAATATACACATGAAGATATCAAAGCTATTTTGAAATTCTATGAAACGCCGGTTGGAAAGAAAATGACGGAAAAAGCTGGTTCAATCGCAGAAAAAAACATGGTAGCAAGTCAAGAGTGGGCTATGGGCTTACAAGGTATGATGGCAAAATACATGCAGTAATCAACTGCTTGCTAATAAAAAATCCCGAGTAAAACCTCGGGATTTTCTTTTTATACAGTCTGAAGATGTGTGAGTCTCGCCAGGTAATCATAATGTTCGCCTTCCAAAATCAATTCGCATTGTAATCCGTTGGCATAGGCCGCATTCTGTAATGTATTGTAATCAATGTACATCCAGTCAAAAGGCTCTTCCTTTTCTCCTTTGTAAGAAACATTAAAAATCACTTCACCATAATAATCGGTGTTGCTCGGAATCCATTTTCCGCCGTCTTCATCCTCGTCGAACATGTAAATGATGTCCGAACTGTCCAATAAAATCTGTCCATTTTCATTTAACAGGGATTTCAGTTTCTGAAGAAATCCGGCTATGTTTTTGAGTTTTCCACACATCCCGGCTCCGTTCATCATCAGTAAAATAGTGTCAAAAGTTTCATTTTCGAGCTCCATCACATTTTGAACCCATGCCTTTTTTATCCCGCGTAGTTCACAAGCCTTAATTCCATTGGCGGAAATGTCAATTGCAGTTACGTCCAGATTTTTTTCGTTCTGGAGATATAAGGCGTGACTTCCCGCGCCACAACCAACATCCAAAATCTTGCCTTTGGCCAAATCCATTGCTTTTCGCTCTATTTTTGGCATTTCTTTGTAATCGCGAAACAAATACGCAACACTCATCTCATCGGCTTCCGATATTGAAGTTTCAGTGATTAAATCTTCCGGCAAATTATTGGTTTGGTAATCCAGGATGGCTTTTCCAAAAAGGTCTTTCATTTTTTTAAGTTTATATTTTGAAAGTCTAAACCTGAAAGTTGGTACTTTTGCACAATAAATGTTTTGACATGTTAAAACCAACTTTATCGGAGCTTCCAAAGTTAGCCAAAGATAAGCATAACGAAAACAAAAAGTATTTCGATAAGCTGAAAAAGAAAACGCCCAAGAATCTGGATTACGTTATGCAAGATCTGCACGATGGCGAATTCAGAAAAACCGATTGCTTGGAATGTGCCAACTGCTGCAAAACAACGGGACCACTTTTTACGTCTGCCGATATCGAACGCATCGCAAAACATTTTAAGCAGAAGCCGCAACAGTTTATCGATCAGTATCTTCGCATTGATGAAGATAATGATTATGTATTGCAAAGCGTTCCGTGTACATTTTTGGATAATGAAAATTATTGTATGATTTACGATGTCCGCCCAAAAGCCTGCCGTGAATTTCCGCATACCGACAGAAAAAAATTCCAGCAAATTTCTAATCTCACACTAAAAAATGTAGCCATTTGTCCTGCCGCTTACAATATAGTGGAAGAGATGAAAAAGAAATTACCTTTGTAAAAAACATCGCTATGGCAAAATTCAAACCCATCCGTCCCATGCTTTGGACCAACGAGTTAAAAGAAACCATTGCATTCTACGTTACTATTCTCGGTTTTACCTCTGGGGAATACAATGAAGATTGGGGCTGGGCATCTTTATATAAAGACGATGCCGAAATCATGCTGGCCAAGCCAAACGAACATACATCTTTTGATAAACCGACTTTTACCGGTTCTTTTTATATCAATGTTGATGATGCCGATGAACTTTGGGAGCAGTTAAAAGACAAATGTAATGTATGTTACGAAATAGAAACCTTCGAATGGGGCATGCGTGAGTTTGCGATTTATGATAACAATGGCTACCTGTTGCAATTTGGACATGTTGTGGAAGAATAGCCAAGAAAATAACCGGGTTTCATTTTCGTAAGGGAATAAGTTTGCCATAAGTTAATTGACGCCAAATCCATTCCAGCGGACCAAATTCAAACCGGTTCAGCCATAATTTGCTGAAGTAAACCTGTATAACATAAACGATAATAGCTATCAGCGGAAATACAATTGAACCAATTTTTCCAAAAAGTGCAAGTCCTGTACCGTAAAATAGTAGGTACGCAAGGCAACTTTGTAAGATGTAGTTGGTTAGTGTCATTTTGCCTACATGAGCAAATAAGTAGAAGTGGTTTTTGTTTTTCAGGAAAAATAGTACAATGGTGCAGACATAAACAAATGCAATAGGAATGACACTGAAAGCATACAGTACAGCTTCCAATATTTCAGGTTGCTCTTTCGCTACTACATTATAGTATGCAAAAGCTAAAGTTGCAGGAAAACCAAAAACAAATAAACGTTTTCTCCATTTAATTAAAAAATCTTTTTTGTTTTCCAGATCTTCATGCCATTTGTTTCTGCCAATCATCATTCCAATGAGAAATAAACCGAAAACTTTTGGAAGACGGTTCGATTCAAACAATCCTCCCCATCTATAAAAGAAACCTGGTACGAGAAGTTTTTTTATTTGTGAATACTCTCCGGTTTGAATGAGTCTTATAAAGTCTTCACCTGATTCAATTTTTATTTGTTGCTCTGATTCAATGGTTTGTGCTTTATTGAAGAAAAATATTTCCGGTGCGAATTTATGATTGCTTGCTACACGATAACTGTCTAATGCAATCGGACTTAAAATTAAGGCAATCGAAATCCAGAGGAGTACTTTGTTCGATAATGAAGAGAAAAATGGGAGGAATAATCCTAAAAGTGCATATAAGAGTAAAATGTCACCTTCCCAAAGTAAAAAAGCATGGGCAATCCCAAAACCAATTAATATGAACAATCGTTTGTAAAAGGTGGATAGTCCATTTGTTTTTGATAAAAAAATCCCAAATCCTATTCCGAAAAGCAGTGAGAAGATCGAGTAAAATTTCCCATCGATAAAAGCAAAATGAAAAAAATCGAAAAACGGATCCAAAGCAGCAGTAGCAAGTTTAGTCTTGTGCTCGGGGCTTAAAAAAACATAACCTGTAAATACGCCCAAATTTGAAATAAACACGCCAAAAAGCGCAATTCCTCTTAAAACATCTAAAATTGTAGCACGTGTTGATTTAGGAGTAGGATTGTTCATATTTATTTTTTTAGTAAGATAAATTTACTAAAAAAATAAATATGTAAAACGGAACTGTTTGTATATCAGCTATTTTTCATTTTTTATTCACCATATATAAGGTAAGATTTTCGCATTGATTTAAAATCTGCTATTCCTTTTGCCCAACTTTTTCTTATTTCTGCTTCGGATACTCCTGTCTCAATCTGCTGTTGGAGTTTTTTTGTTCCGGCCAGTTTAGTGAAAAAGTCATTGAAGAACTTTGATTTATCCGAAGTGGTCTGGTAGGCTTTGATCAGCCATGTCAATTCCAAACGGGACACTTTATTAATTTTTGATAAATCTTCGCCATTGCAAAGTTTTCCGTTATGCATAGGGTCTTTTGCGCCTACATTGGGACCCGGTGTGAAGTTGAAATCACTTTTAGGTAAAAAAGGCGAACCATAAATCTGAAACTGCTTGTCAGTTCCGCGGCCCACACTCACATTGGTGCCTTCAAAAAGACATAAACTCGCATATAAATTAATCGCCTGATCGTTTGGTAAATTTGGTGAAGGCTTCACAGGTAAGCTATACGCCATGTTTCGGTTGTAGTTCAAACACGGAATCACTGTCAGTTTACACTGCACTTCGTTTTTCAGCCATTTTTCACCATTAATCATTTTGGCATATTCGCCTATGGTCATGCCATGTAAAACCGGAATCGGATGCATGCCCACGAAACTCGTGTACTCTTTTTCTAGGATCGGGCCGTCAACAATGCCGCCATTTGGATTCGGTCGGTCTAAAACTATAAGTGGAATATTGTTTTCCGCACAGGCTTCCATCACATAATGCAATGAAGATATATAGGTATAGAAACGCGCGCCCACATCCTGTAAATCGAAAACCATAACATCAATGCCAGCCAGTTGCTCTGGTTTTGGTTTTTTATTGTTGCCGTAAAGGGAGATAATCGGCAATCCGGTTTTGGTGTCTTTTCCGTCCTTGATCAATTCGCCGGCATCTGCAGTTCCCCTAAAACCGTGTTCCGGAGCATAAATTTTTTTTACATCAAAATTAAATTTGATAAGAAAATCTATTAGATGTGTATTGTTGATTGATATGCTTGAGGCATTTGCTACAACACCAATTTTTTTATTCTTAAGTAATGGTGTGAATTGTAGATTTTGCGCACCGGTTCTTATGTCTGTGATAACTTGTTCTGCTACAACCTCTTTTTTATCTGTATTAGTTGTTGTTTTCTGATTTTGGGATTTAATTTTTTGGGAACACGATATTGTTATTAAACAAAAAAATAAAACTGTACTTTTGAAAATCGAATTTGAAATCATATACTTTGAAATTAGAATATTTTATAGCCAAAAGGCTCATTACTACTAAAAACTATAAAAGTAGTATATCTGCACCAATTATAAAAATTGCCATTGCTGCGATTGCCATTGGAATGGTTATGATGATTGTTTCCATTGCAACAGGTATGGGATTGCAGCAAAAAATACGCCAGAAGGTTTCCGCTTTTAACGGACATGTTATTATTTCCAATTATGATGATAACCAATCGGAAGTCAGTGTTGCCCCGATTTCGATTCATCAGGATTTTTATCCGAAGTTCCAAAATATAGAAGGGATTAGTCATATCCAGGCTGTAGCCACTAAAGCGGGTATCATCCGAACCGAAAATGCATTCGAAGGAATTGTTTTCAAAGGTGTCGGAAAAGATTACCAATGGCAAAATCTGCAGGAATACATCGTGTCCGGCAGAATTCCCAATCTGAAAAGCAATTTGAATCCGGAAGTTGTCATTTCTCAATACCTGGCTAACCGACTTGACTTGAAGGTCGGAGACAAGTTCAATACTTTTTTTATGAAGGAAGAGGGCAAGTTGCCTAACCTTCGTAATTTTAAAATTGTCGGTATTTATAATTCCGGTTTTCAGGAATTTGATGCTACTTATATAATAGGAGACATTCGTCATCTGCAACGAATCAACAAATGGCAAAAAGATGAAGTGGGTGCTTTCGAAGTTTTTATCGATGATTTTTCGAAAATAAAAGAAAAGGGTGATGAAATCTATGCCGAAATTCCGCCTACCTATAATAGTATCACCATCGAGGAAAAGTACTTTAATATTTTCGAATGGTTGAAATTGTTCGATTTTAATATCGTCGTGATTTTGATTATTATGATAGTAGTGGCGACCATTAATATGGTTGTGGCTTTGTTGGTGCTTATTTTGGAGCGTACCCAAATGATCGGAATCATGAAAGCTATTGGTGCCAATAATTGGGTGATTCGAAAAATATTCCTCTATAATGCCGCTCACTTAATTCTCCGCGGTTTGTTTTGGGGTAATCTTGTCGGCATTGGCGTATTGTTTGTTCAGAAATATTTTGGCGTCATTAAACTTAATCCCGAAAATTATTATGTTACCGAAGCTCCGGTAGCTTTTTCAGTACCTTATATAGTAGCCTTAAATGTAGGAACGGTTTTGGTTTGTCTTTTGGTTTTGCTGATTCCGTCTTATATAATAACTAAAATTTCTCCGGTTAAAGCCATCCGATTCGATTAGGAGCGAAAGGTTCGGGCTTTTTTAGATGCGTCATTCCCGCTTTCCGTTGCAATTCCTCCACTTTGCTCCGGGATTTCCACTGCAAATGCTTTGCATTCACCGAACACCAAATAAATATAACTTGTGAGGTAATCGGGGCTAGGGGATAAACTTTTGAACTTATCGGAAGGTCATTGCGAGGAGGAACGACGAAGCAATCTTAATATATAGTATAGTGAAACAGCCTTAACTCCTCATTATCCCATTTCATTAGTACCTTTTAGAAAAAAAAACTTTCGTCAGTTACGAAATGGTTATCAGAGAGTTATGAAAAACCTCGAAAAAACTTTAAAAAAAAGGTTTGGAAAAGTTTGGAGTTGTGGGAAAGAGTGCTACTTTTGCACCCGCAATCAAGGCACAGTTCTTT
>NZ_DATIDM010000032.1:0-17032 GCF_035456225.1 Flavobacterium sp.
CGACTTGAACAATGCTATTGTTTATGTGGATAAAGAGATTTCCGATGAAACAATGGAGCGTTTGAAAGTGGCTTTCGGAAAAGATAGTATTTCAGTTAAACCAAACGGAGTTTTAGATAATCTGACATTGCATTTTCCAAACGAAGCTGCACGTCATAAATTACTTGATGTAGTAGGGGATTTGGCTTTAATCGGAACAAAAATCAAAGGAAAAGTTATTGCTAATAAACCAGGACATTTTGTAAACACCATGTTTGCTAAAAAAATGTCCAAGATTATTAAAAACGAACAGAAAAATCAGGTTCCTGTTTTTGATTTAAACAAAGAACCTTTGATGGATGTTACTAAAATCATGTCGATGTTACCTCACAGAAATCCGTTTTTGTTGGTAGACCGAATTTTAGAAATGTCTGATAATCATGTTGTCGGCTTGAAAAATGTTACGATGAATGAAGAATTCTTTGTCGGACATTTCCCGGGAGCACCAGTCATGCCAGGAGTTTTAATCATTGAAGCTATGGCACAAACCGGCGGTATTTTAATCTTAAGCACCGTTCCGGATCCTGAAAATTACCTTACTTATTTCATGAAAATAGATAACGTAAAATTCAAACACAAGGTTTTACCTGGAGATACTTTAATTTTCAAACTTACTTTATTATCACCAATTCGCCGCGGAATCTGCCATATGCAGGCAAGTGCTTATGCGAATGGTAAATTAGTTACAGAAGCCGAACTAATGGCGCAAATTGTAAAAAAGAACTAAAAAAGAAATTATGAATCAACCTTTAGCCTATGTTCACCCGGGAGCAAAAATTGCCAAAAATGTGGTAATTGAGCCCTTCACAACCATTCACAATAATGTTGAAATTGGTGAAGGAACCTGGATTGGTTCAAATGTAACCATAATGGAAGGCGCACGTATTGGTAAGAATTGCAATATTTTCCCCGGTGCTGTAATTGCTGCAGTACCTCAGGACTTAAAATTTGGAGGTGAAGATTCACTTGCGATAATTGGCGATAACACTACTGTCAGAGAGTGTGTTACAGTTAATAGAGGAACTATTGCTTCAGGACAGACAAAGATTGGAAAAAACTGTCTGATTATGGCAACCGCGCATATTGCTCATGATTGCCATATCGGGGATAATGCCATCATTGTAAACGGTGTGGCATTGGCCGGTCACGTTACTATAGGAGATTATGCAATTATTGGCGGATTGGCTGCGATACATCAATTCGTTTCCATTGGAGATCACGCTATGATTTCAGGTGGATCATTGGTTCGTAAAGATGTTCCTCCTTATACAAAAGCTGCGAAAGAACCTTTATCCTATGTCGGAATTAATTCTGTTGGACTTAGAAGAAGAGGCTTTTCAACTGAAAAAATCCGTGAAATTCAGGATGTTTACAGGATTCTGTTTCAAAAAAATTACAATACCACTCAAGCATTAGGTATCATTGAAGCAGAAATGGAAGCAACTCCGGAACGTGATGAAATCATCCTTTTTGTACGAAACTCTCCTCGCGGCGTTATGAAAGGTTATACAGGAAGCATTTAATATAAAATAAAACAAATAAATAAATCAAAATGGCAAGTACAGCTGATATCAGAAACGGATTGTGTATTAAATTCAACCACGATATTTATAAAATTGTAGAATTCTTACATGTTAAGCCCGGAAAAGGTCCTGCTTTCGTAAGAACAAAACTTAAAAGTTTAACTAACGGAAAAGTATTGGATAATACATTTTCTGCAGGTCATAAAATTGATGTTGTTCGTGTAGAAACACATACGTTTCAGTTCTTATACGCTGAAGGTCAAGAGTTTCATTTCATGAACAACGAAACTTTCGAACAAATTTCATTAAACAGAGATATCCTTGATGCTCCGGACTTATTAAAAGAAGGAACTAACGTAATGGTTCAAATCAATACCGAAACCGATGCGCCGTTAGCAGTAGATATGCCAGCTTCCGTAATTTTAGAAGTTACCTATGCAGAACCGGGTGTTAAAGGAAATACAGCTACCAACGCTACAAAACCGGCAACTGTAGAAACAGGAGCTACAGTAAACGTACCTTTGTTTATTAACGAAGGGGATAAAATCAAAATCGATACCGCTACAGGTTCTTACATGGAGCGTGTGAAAGAATAGTCAACAGTGTTCAGTCGTCTGTAAAAAATGGTGACTGAACACTAAACACTGAATACTTAAAAAATGAAATTCCAAAAGACACATACTCTTAAAGAGATAGCCGACATTATTCAATGTGAGTATGTGGGTGATGATCGTTTTCCGGTACACGGAATGAATGAAATTCACGTCGTAACAAGAGGTGATATTGTTTTCGTAGATCATCCTAAATATTATGACAAAGCACTACAATCAGCTGCTACCATTGTTTTGATAAACAAAAAAGTAGATTGTCCGGAAGGTAAAGCTTTACTGATTTCCGATGATCCGTTTCGCGATTTTAATAAGCTGACACGTCATTTCAGACCATTCCTTTCTTCTAATTCAGCTATTTCAGAAACTGCTGTAATTGGAGAAGGCACTGTAATTCAGCCAAATTGTTTTATTGGAAATAATGTGGTTATCGGTAAAAATTGCCTTATTCATTCTAATGTTGCACTTTACGACAATACTGTAATAGGAAATAATGTCATCATTCATTCCGGATCAATTTTGGGAGCTGATGCTTTTTATTATAAAAAACGTCCGGAAGGTTTTGATCAGTTATTATCCGGTGGACGCGTAGTTATTGAAGACAACGTTGGAATTGGAGCTTTATGTACCATTGATAAAGGAGTCACCGGAGATACCACAATAGGGGAAGGGACTAAAATTGACAATCAGGTTCATGTTGGTCACGATACTGTTATCGGTAAAAAATGTCTGATTGCTTCTCAAACAGGCATCGCAGGATGTGTGGTTATTGAAGATGAAGTAACCCTTTGGGGACAAGTAGGTACCACAAGCGGAATTACAATTGGTGAAAAAGCTGTTGTTTTAGGTCAGACAGGTGTTACCAAATCGGTAGAAGGCGGTAAAACTTATTTTGGAACTCCAATAGAAGAGTCCCGTGAAAAACTGAAGCAGTTGGCTAACATTAAAAAGATTCCGGAAATACTAAATAAGTTAAATAAAAATGATGGCTAAAGCACTGGTTTCAGAATTCTATCAATCCGGATCACTTAGAAGTAAAGAAGTTCTTCAACGATTTCTTCATGATGAAATGGAGTTTCATTGGTATAGTTCCAAAGGATTCTTATTATTGAAAAAAAGTGATTTGATTGATTTATCCGGAGAAATGGAACGCTCTTATTCTTCATCTCGTATAGATATTAGTCATCTTTTACAGGACGGCAATATGGTCACTGTTCGATTTACCTATTATGTAACTCCAATTGAAACACCTTCAGAGGAATCAGTATTAGCGCATTTTGTTACTATCTGGGAAGTTAAAGAAGACAAGCTGTTCCGTGGTTACCAAATGAGCCAGTTAGGATAAATCAGCATAAAAAATCTTTGAAAGTTTATAGCAAAATTCTTTATATATTTCTTTCAAAAGCCTATTTTTGCAATACATTTTAAAAACAACATAAAAAAATATATCATGAGTGTTTTAGTTAATAAAAATTCTAAAATCATTGTTCAGGGGTTTACAGGAAGTGAAGGTACTTTCCACGCTTCTCAAATGATTGAATACGGAACAAACGTTGTAGGTGGTGTAACTCCTGGAAAAGGTGGGACTCAACACTTGGATCGTCCGGTTTTTAATACTGTTAAGGACGCTGTAGTGCAAGCTGGCGCTGATACTTCAATCATTTTCGTTCCACCTGCTTTTGCTGCTGATGCTATCATGGAAGCTGCTGATGCCGGTATTAAAGTAATTATTTGTATCACAGAAGGTATTCCTGTTGCTGATATGATTAAAGCTTATGATTATATTAAAGGGAAAGACTGTCGTTTAGTAGGACCTAACTGCCCTGGTGTAATCACTCCGGGTGAAGCTAAAGTTGGTATCATGCCAGGTTTCGTTTTCAAAAAAGGTACAGTAGGTATCGTTTCTAAATCAGGAACTTTAACTTATGAAGCTGCTGATCAGGTTGCTAAACAAGGATTAGGAGTAACAACTGCAATCGGTATCGGTGGAGATCCAATTATCGGTACTACTACAAGAGAAGCGGTTGAATTATTAATGAACGATTCGGAAACTGAAATCATCATTATGATTGGTGAAATTGGTGGACAATTAGAGGCTGACGCTGCTCGTTGGGTTAAAGCTGACGGAAACAGAAAACCGGTTGTAGGTTTCATCGCAGGTGAAACAGCTCCGAAAGGACGTACAATGGGTCACGCAGGTGCTATCGTTGGAGGTGCTGATGATACTGCTGAAGCTAAAAAACGTATCATGAGAGAAAACGGAATTCACGTTGTGGATTCACCAGCTGAAATCGGTAAAAAAGTTGCTGAAGTTTTAGCTGTTTTGAAATAAGACTTAAAAAATCTTCATATTTATAAGCCCTGCATTACGTAGGGCTTTTTTTTGATTTAATAAAAATCGCTCTTTTCAAAAAAAATGTAGTAAAAATAGTATTAACTAATGTTTTTTATTGTTTTTAAAAAATTATTATTTTTTTAACAATTAAATGCTATTTTATGAAACATTATTTTACTTTCCTTATTTTATTATTTTCAATTTCAGGATTTTCTCAATCATTTGTTTGCGGGGAGAATCAACAAGAAATCCTCGACAGATTTAATATCCCGGGATGGCAGTCATTAACACAAACAACGTATGATGCAACAACAAAATATGTCTTTAATGTTCGTTTTCACGTTGTGTACGATGATTCCGCAGTGACAAGAACTAATTCACTTGGACAGGAGGGGCTTACAATTGGAGAAAATGAAGTAATAGATGCTATTAAGAATTTAAATCTCAATTTTAATCAATTTATATTTTCTTTAAATATTATGGAATAGATCAGGTTAATGAATCCGATTATTTAATAATTGATGATGTAGACGAATTACATCAATTAAATAACAGTTCATACTCTTTACCAAACGCTATAAATATTTATATTATAAATGGAAATGTTTGGGGAGCAGCAGCAAGAACAACAGTATTTGATGATGACTATTTTATTATTCCCTGGACACAATGTCATGAAATGGGGCATCTATTTTCTTTAGCTCATCCAGATACAATCACATATCATGGTTGCCAAAACATGGAACACTCTCCTAGGGTAAATTTACCAGGAAATGGTTTTAATGCTGATAGATATGGTGATCAAATTGTTGATACACATGTGTATGTTGACATTGACCATTTTGATGCCAATTGTAATTATACAGGAGGTGCTTATGATTGTAATAATATGCTAATTGTTGCTGAGCCAACTGCAGAAGGATACATGGTCCATCCCAGTTTAGGTAACTTCATGTATGCCGGTGGAATTACTTCGGGAGCAGGTTGTACACCGATTTTTACACCCGGACAAGGAAAAAGAATGAGAGAAGCAATTACAGGAACTAACGCGAATTATTTCTCTGGACTTATGAATACTATAGAAAGTTTATATCAACCATTTGAAACTACGGAAATAGGTGGTGACAATGTAGTCAGTGTTACCGATAATTTTGACGGTACGGCTACTGTTTGCAGAAGCATTGTGAGACGTGATCGTTTTCAAAAAGGATTTGACTGTATTTATTACGGTATGGATGACAGCGTAATTGATACATCGGTTCCCGATAATTTAAAAGTGATTTCTGAACGCACTTTTGATTATAAAGTAAAAATTATGCAAGTTGATCAGGTAAATACTGAAATAGTTTCGGTAGTTTGCACAAGGGGGGTAATTTGTAATGTTGAGCCTTACGTTTCCGGAATAATATTATCGATGAAGACTTTAGGTTCCATGAATATTACCGTAAAAGAACTTAATGAAGCGCAAGTGAATGATCCGAATTTGTTTGACCAATTAATGGAAAAATATTACCATATAATTAAGAAAGAAACAGAATCAGGTGTAATTGATGAAAAAATTATTTACAAGCCTTAAAATCCATAAATTTGAAAATTCAATCTTATAAATCCTTCAGCCAAAACAAATTATTTACAGGTAATTTCCTCTATCAGCAAAAAATAATGTACATGAAAAGCACCACTTTAACTATTGTATTACTGTTTTATCCTCTGCTGCTTTTATCCCAAGCACCGGCAATACAGTGGCAAAACAGAATTGGAGGGGCAAATTCAAACTATTGTTATGCTTCTCAACAAACCACTGACGGAGGATTTATTATAGGAGGTCGTTCAAATTCTGATATTTCCGGTGATAAAACTGAAAATTCAAAAGGAGATTATGACTATTGGGTTGTTAAAACAAATAATTTAGGACAAGTTGTATGGGATAAAACCATTGGCGGAGCAAGTCCCAATACTTGGAACCAGGATTTTTTTGGAGCAATAAAGCAAACACCGGATGGAGGATATATAATTTGCGGAGGGTCAAATTCACCACTTTCCGGGAATAAAACGGAAAATGCAATTAACGACCCATATTGGGATTTTTGGATAGTAAAAACAAATGCAATCGGAAATATTGAATGGCAAAATGTGATTGGAGGCAGTTTAGACGAGGATATTATTTCATTAGACCTAACCCAAGACGGAGGTTATATTCTGGGAGGCTATTCAGATTCTTCGATTTCTAATGATAAGACCGAAAATTGTCGTGGCTTTCAGGATTATTGGGTTGTTAAGCTTGATGGTTCAGGGAATGTTCTTTGGAACAAAACATTTGGAGGGAGTGGTCACGATAAGCTTAATTCAATAATAGAAACTACTGACGGAGGATTTCTTTTAGGTGGCCACTCGGATTCCAATATTTCGGGAGATAAAACTGAAAATTCAAAAGGAAATAATGATTACTGGGTTATTAAATTAGACAATAATGGTAATCAACAATGGCAGAAGACTATTGGAGGCTCTGGTTTTGAGAGTTTGTCTAATGTATTACAAAGCCCTGACGGAGGCTATTTTTTGGCTGGCTATTCCGATTCTCCTATTTCTAGTGATAAAACAGACTTTTGCCGAGGTTTATATGATTTTTGGGTAGTAAAAACAGATAATACGGGAAACATACAGTGGCAGAAAACGATCGGTGGTAATAATCAGGATTATTTGATTTCATCTGCTTTGTGTTCTGACGCAAGCTATATTCTAACAGGACATTCAAGTTCAGCAATATCGCATGAGAAGACCGAACCATTAATTGGTGTATTTGATGCCTGGGTAATAAAAATTAGTGAATCAGGCAATATCATTTGGCAAAAAACAATAGGAGGTTCTTTGGGAGAAGCGCTTTTTAATGTTATTCAGACCAATGATGGAGGGTATTTTCTTTCCGGTTATACGGTTTCTCCTATATCAGGAGATATAACTGAAGAACCGATAGGGTTAAATGATTACTGGATTGTAAAACTGGCTCCCGATAATTTATCCATTAACGAAAATGAATTGAATAACAATCTTGTTTTATACCCAAACCCTGTAAATAACACCTTAAACATTAATGCAAAAAACAATATTGAAGTTCAACGCATAAGCATTTACAATACTTTGGGACAATTACTAACGGTTATTCCAAATGGGCTCGTCAAAACAATTGATGTATCTCATTTATCAGCTGGAAATTACATTTTAAAAGCTGTAACGAATAAAGGAATGTTGAATATGAAATTCATTAAAAACTAAAAAATGGCCCTGCATATTGCAGGGCTTTTAGTTTTAAAAACAGACTCGTTTTTCAAAGTCTTTTCCTTATTTGAACTATATTTTCTCTTCAGCTTTTTTCTCTTTATTTTTTTTGATTTTCTTAATCATTTCATCAATCGATAAAGTGTATTTGGTTTCAAGTACAAAACGGTCAATTTTTTCAGGAATGTACTTATCGTCGTAAAAAACAGATATTCCTAATTTATTTCCGTATTTGAATTTGTAATCACTTCCGATGCTGTAACGGGTTCTATTGTATTTAATCGGATCGTCATCGGCTAACTTTAAGAAAATCTCAACATACGTATTGAAAGACAATTTAGAGTTTGGGATATTATAATCAACACCAATTTTTTCGCGAACCATTTGCACAGGTTCTTTAAAATCATTCATATATCGTTCGTTAAAACTCCCAGTCGTGAATTGGTATTTTATTGCGGCAAACAAGCTGATTACCCCAAAGTCTTTATCGTATTTGAAGGCACCGAACAAACGATGGGCATCGGCTGTGTACGAAGATGTAAATCGATACCCGGTTTCTAAACTGAATTCTTTATTGAAGTTATATTGTAAAGCAAATTCACCGCCACTGGATCGGAATTCCTGAAAATCTTTTTGTGCTGTATAGCGATATTCTCCGGAAACTTTCCAATGCTCATTGAATCTGTAGCTTACTCCCGGAACCAATCGATACTGCCAATCAGTGTAGTTCTGACAAGAACCATCGAAAGCGATTAAAGTAAAAAAGAATAGAAAAATGGTGCTTTTTTTAATCATCATTATCAGATTTTGGAAGTACGTACTCGCTTTCTTTTGCATAATAATACGCTTTTAACAGGGCCGTATCTTTTAAATAATCTATGGAGACTATTTCAACCCGATGGATGCCCAACCCGGTTCTTTGATTTAAATCCTCCAGCAACTGTTCCTTATATTCAGGTTTTATATATTCCACTTTATCGTAAACGATTTCTTTTGCATTTTCGTTTTTCAGGAAATCTAAACGTTCTAAAAGGAAAGCCAATACCAAAATCACAGCATTACACGCCGCCAGTATCAGAAAGCCGTCATTCACCATTCCCAGGGAATTAAGCATCCCCAATGCTACACATATGAAGAAATACCCCATATCTTTTATCGAAATGGCGATGGTCCTATATCTGATAATGGAAAACATCGCAAAGAGACCAAACGCAAATCCGATTTTGATTTTTGCCGCTCCAAGCAAACAACAAATCATGAAATTGACAACATTAAATACAATAAAGGTGAATATGAAATCTTTGTTTCTGTGTTTCGGATAATAGATTACCGCTACAAGAATAACCACCGCAACAAAATCAATAACAGATCTTATCAGGAAATTATAGATATCAAATACGCCGATTATGACTTCATCATTTTCCATTATTCAAGTAGTTTATTTATTTTTTTAAGTATGGGCATAAAATTGTTTTTCTTCACATTCGGAATTAAAGTGATTACGCCGTAGATATATTTGCTGATACTTTGCTCTCTGATGTGGTTGTATTTTAAGCAGGTTGTCAACGGAGAGGCTTGGGTATTTTTGGATTGTTTTATCTCTATGATAGCTATTTTCTTGAATTTCACATCGTGTTCATCATCCTTGAAATGCAGATTCATGTCGATGGTAACTCTTTCCGTAAACTGATTGTTAACCAGAGTGATACGGTTAAAGTTATTCTTTAAAATAAGTGTAATTTCATCAAGGGTTTTACGTGTATATTCCTGTATGATATTCTTTCTGATTTCGTCTATATCGGATATCATATAAGGCACCAGTTCTCTGTGTTTATTGGTTCGATCTACTTTTTCTTTCTTCTTGATTTCAAAAAAGCACATATCGGATTCCACATATCTTCTGCTTCTTACTTTTATCCGGTTGACATAACCATTATGATGGTCTCTGAAAAACTGGAGATCAGGTGTGTCAAAGTAATTGTTTTCATACGAAAAAATCCGTGTGCCGTTAATTTCCAGAACACTGTAATTCTCAAGCAGGCAGGGAACTATTTTGAGTAGGTCCTTCCCTCTGAGCGTGTACTTGCTGTCTGTTCGGTTTAACAACGAAACAGCGTCCATTTCCGTAAGCGAAACAGGAGCAAGCATCGACATTTGATTGGTAAATTTTTTAAACATGACTTTAGATTTTAATTACAAAATCGTCAAGAACAACATCGGCCTTTCTCGAGGAAACTTCAACTTCTCTCTTTTCAATAAGTTGGTCCCAAGGGCAATAATCACAATCTCCGTAAACCCAAACATCATAACTGCCTTCCTGCAAAAAATCAAATTTGAACGATCCGTCATGGGAAGTTCGTACATCATCGTAAAAATCAGTGTTGCCACGCGAACTAATATACACTCTCACATCCCCGAGATAACCCTCGCTCAAAAGTTCCTGATCCTGATTGTAATTCAATGCATAAACTTTACCGGATATGGAAGCAAGCCCACCGTAACCTTCATCTTTGGAACAGGCAATAAATACAACTGCTAAAAACAGAAAGAGATATTTTTTCATAATTTTTTTACTTTATATCGTTTACATTTTTATAAAAAAATAAAACGCATTTGATTATTTTGAAGAAGTATAATTGATGAAAATCTTAAAGAGAAACGAAAGGGTAAATCTTACATTTCTCTCAATGGTAAAGTTAGTTATATCATTGATATTTATCAATTTAACCTTTCAAATTGATAAAAAAAACGTTAAATGACA
This sequence comes from Flavobacterium sp., assembly GCF_035456225.1. GTDB lineage: Bacteria > Bacteroidota > Bacteroidia > Flavobacteriales > Flavobacteriaceae > Flavobacterium. Next base: position 10,543 of record NZ_DATIDM010000032.1, read on the forward strand.
TTTTATGAAACAAAAAGGTCTTCTCTGATTGACTTGAAAGTCCTAAAACCTATATATAGCAAGATTTTTAATTAAATGATAAAAAGGGGTTATAATCTATAAACTTAAAAATAAGTGAAAAATTGCAAATACAACTGTATATCAATGTTAAACCAATGTAATCTTAATGTAAATTTTGTATAAAATGTTTTTCAAGCCGATTGTCTGTGAATAGTAATTTCTTTAGAATTAATTAAACATAAAGAATTGATTTTGATTGCTGTACGAATATTTTGAAATAAAAACACAGGCTGAATTTTTAAGGTTAAAATACTTGTTAATAGTTTAGACAGGCAATGATTTTTTTTTATGTCAAAATAGAATATCTTTGGAAACTCTAAATAAAACGAACTAACAAGAATATTATGAAATTACTGGAAGGAAAAACCGCTATCATTACGGGTGCTAGTAGAGGAATTGGAAGAGGAATTGCAGAAGTTTTTGCTAAAAACGGCGCTAATGTAGCTTTCACATACAGTTCTTCTGCAGCTGCTGCACAGGAATTAGAAAACGAATTGACCGCTTTAGGAGTTAAGGCTAAAGGATACCAGTCAAATGCAGCTGATTTTAATGAAGCTCAAAAATTAGTTGATGATGTTATTGCTGAATTCGGAAATGTTGATGTTTTAATTAACAATGCCGGAATTACAAAGGACAATCTTTTAATGAGAATTACCGAAGAAGATTTCGACACGGTAATCGATGTAAATCTAAAATCGGTTTTCAATATGACCAAAGCTGTTCAGAAAATCATGTTGAAAAACAGAGCCGGTTCTATCATAAATATGAGTTCGGTTGTTGGTGTGAAAGGAAATGCTGGACAAACAAACTACGCAGCTTCTAAAGCGGGTGTTATCGGTTTCTCAAAATCTGTGGCATTGGAGTTAGGTTCCCGCAACATTCGTTGTAATGTAATTGCACCTGGTTTCATCGAAACTGAAATGACAGCAAAATTGAATGAAGATGTGGTTAAAGGATGGAGAGAAAGCATTCCTTTGAAAAGAGGTGGTTCTCCAGAAGATGTTGCCAACGTATGTGTGTTCTTATCATGCGACATGAGTGCTTACGTAACCGGACAAGTGCTTAATGTTGACGGGGGAATGTTAACATAATATACAGTACGCAGTGGTCAGTTAGCAGCAACTGAATACTGAACACTTTTAACTGAACACTTACAATTATGACCACAAGCACAATTTTACTTTTATTATTATCAGTACTGATTGCTGCCGGATTGTCATTTTATCAATACCTATACAAAGCCAATTACAGATCAAAACTGAACCTGTTTTTGGCTTTTTTGCGTTTCTTTTCGTTGTTTCTGATTTTTGTATTGCTGATCAATCCGATTATTTCAAGAAAAACGTTTGAAACCACCAAAACCCCTTTGCCAATTGTTGTTGACAATTCACAATCGATTGCATTGCTCAATAAAGGTGTAAACATTCCCGGACTGGTTGAATCATTGACGCAGAATAAAACGATTAAAGCTAAATACAATGTTCAGTTATTTAGTTTTGATGACGATTTTTACAGCAATACAGCTTTAGATTTCAAAGGGAAGCAAACACATATTGATATGGCTGCCCAGAATTTAAAACAGTTTTTCCGCAGCCAAAATTATCCTGTAGTTTTACTGACTGATGGAAATCAGACGATTGGGAATGATTACGTATACAGTTTTCAGCAAAACACTACAGTCTATCCTTTGGTAATTGGCGATACTACAACCTTTTTCGATTTAAAAGTCAATCAGTTAAACGTAAACAAGTACGCTTTCCTGAAAAACAAGTTTCCTGCGGAGGTTTTTCTTCAATATAACGGAACGAAACCGGTTAATGCCACATTCAGTATTCAGCAGGGAAATGCAACGATTCATAGACAAAACATCAGTTTTTCACCTTCAAAAAAAGCACAGGTAATTTCGGTTTTGTTGAGTGCGGACAGGGTAGGAGTACAAACCTATAAAGCTGTAATTTCTTCCTCGGAAAAAGAAAAAAACAATTATAACAACACCAAGAATTTCGCCGTTGAAGTAATTGATCAGCGTTCGGAAATAGCTTTGGTTTCAGCAATCAACCATCCTGATTTAGGCGCCTTGAAACGCGCAATTGAATCTAATCAACAACGTAAAGTAACAATAGTCAAACCAAACGAAATCAAATCATTACAAGATTACAATGTATTGATTTTATACCAGCCGAATTTCGAATTTAAATCTATTTTTGAGCAAAATAAAAAACTGCAGTTAAATACCTGGGTGATTACCGGATCCAGTACCGATTTTAATATTATGAACCAGTATCAAGATCAGGTTCAGTTTAAAGTTTCTGGTCAGAACGAAGATTATTCTGCAGATTACAACCCTCAATTCAATTCGTTTGCAACCGAAAATATCGGATTTGAACAATTCCCACCATTACAGCATCCGTTCGGAACCATTACGGTTAAAGAAAATGCGAATGCGCTTCTAAAGTCACGAATCCGCAATATTGGCACTGAAAGTCCGCTACTGTCATTTTCAGAAAACGGGCAGAAACGAAACGCCTTCCTTTTTGGTGAAAATATCTGGAAATGGCGCATGGAAAGTCATGTAAAAACAAAATCTTTTGAACAATTTGACATTCTTTCCAACAAAATAATTCAGTACCTGGCTTCCAATACCGCTAAAAAATCGCTGGTAGTAACACATGAAAGCTTTTACAATTCTGGAGAAACCATTGAAATTACAGCGCAATACTTTAATAAAAATTATGAATTTGATGAAGATGCCAACCTGACCATTTCATTACAACACAAACAATCCGGTAAGACTAAAAAATATGATTTCTTAAAGGGCAATGCCGAATATAAAGTCAGTTTAGATGGTTTAGAGTATGGAAATTACACTTTCACGGTTTCTGAAAACAGGTCTAAAACAAAATATTCCGGCAGTTTTGAAGTACTTGATTTTGAAATTGAAAAACAATTCGTGAATCCGGACATCAATCGTCTGAAACAATTGGCCAATAACACTAACGGAAAAGTATATTATCCAAATCAGGTTAATGAATTGATTAAGAACTTACTGGATAATCAAAACTACATTCCGACCGAAAAAGCAGTAATCAAAAAAACACCATTAATTGATTGGGTTTGGTGTTTAATCATGTTAGCGATCAGTCTTTCTGCAGAATGGTTTATCCGAAAATATAACGGGTTATTATAATTCAAAAAAGTTAGCCTAAAACTTATGAATATGAATTAGTGTAAATCCGTATGATCTGTGTGCTATTTTTAGATGTGTCCACACATGTTTATTAAATTAAGCAATATTGTTTTTTTTGGATATCATGTAAGTCATTTAGTTTTTAAAATTCTACCTTTTGAGACGGCCTCTTTATATTACACTTTCTGATATTTTTTGTTTTTCAGCATTTCAGAAGCGGTCTGATAATGCGAAATAGCATCCTTTACTAACGTTTCATCAATTACTTTTTTAGGTTTTTCTTCGAAATGAATTTGAAATTCATTAGATAATTTTCCGTCCGGTTTACATATTAAATCGAATTGCTTCACCTTTTTTACAGGGGAAATAATCGTCAGCATATTATTTTTAATCAATCCTAAATCCTGGTAGGTTGCAATAAAAGCACGAGGCTTATAGTTTGATTTCATTATATCTTCACCATAAAATTTACTTTCATAATCAAAATGCAGTAATCCGAAAAGCGTTGGCATTAAATCAATTTGCGACATTAACGTCTGATTTCTTTGAGGTTCGATAAAACCTGGTGCATAAATCATTGCCGGAATTCGGTATTTCTCCATCGGTAATTCTGTTTTTCCGGAACTGGAAGCACAATGATCGGCCACAATCACAAATACCGTATTTTTAAACCAAGACTGCTTTTCGGCCATTTTAAAGAACTGATGTAAAGCGTAATCAGTATATTTTACACCGCCTTCACGTGATTTGGATTCGGCAGGAATATCAATTTTATTTTCAGGATACGTAAACGGTCTGTGATTACTTACAGTCATCCAATGATTAAAGAATGGTTTTCCTGATTTTGATTCTTCATTCATAACGCTAATTGCTTTTTTAGCCATATCTTCATCACAAACCCCCCAAATATTCTGAAAGGTAATCTCATTGGGCTGAAGCGATTTTTTGTCTACAATATCATATCCGTTGCCCGAAAAGAAACTCTCCATATTATCAAAATAAGCATCGCCTCCATAAAGATATTTCACATGGTATCCTTTTTGTTTGAATACGCTTCCCGTAGAAAATTTATTCTTATTGTCCTCGCGTTTCACAACACTTTCTCCAGCCGTAGGAGGAATGCATAATGTTACTGCTTCCAATCCTCGTACGGTTCTGTTTCCGGTCGCATAAAGATTTGTAAAGAGTAAACTTTTATTTGCCAATGAATCAAGGAAAGGAGTTATACTTTGGCCATTACCGTACGTTTTCATGAAATCGGCACTCAAACTCTCCACTGTAATCAGTATAACATTTTTATGGAGTTCTATACCTTCGGCCTGAATAGCTCTTAACGTTGATGCTGACTTTAATGAAGGAATGTCTTGTTTTAAAAGGGCATAGGCTTCTTTTTCAGGCATGGTTTTATAGAACTTTTCGTAATCCAGTTCACTGTTCATAAAAGCCAGATAAAATTTATATACACCGTTTGCCTGAAGTTCATTTACAAAAACATTTTGTGAGTTCTCAAATTTTGTCATGAATGGAACTGCAAACAGCGAAATGACAAAGAGTAGAGTATAAGTGACTGTTAACTGTATTTTTTCCTTTAATGATGGAAGGTTGTCCAAAAATACCTTTGTCTTTTTTACGATAAAATAAGTCGAAGTCAGTGCTACGATTCCAATCCCTATAAACAAAGGAACTACCGGATAAGATTCCATGATATTCCCTATAACGGTATTGGTATAAACCAAATAATCAACGGCAATGAAGTTATATTTTACGCCAAATTCATTCCAGAAAAAGAATTCACTCACTGCATTTTGGATAATGACCAAAACGAAAATGAACATCGTAATGGAATAAAGTACCAATCGTATATTCTTACGGTATTTTGGAAGAAAAAGAAGCAAACCGAACAAACCTGTTTTCAGTCCGACTAAAGCAATACCTATAGTTGGTACCACGCCGCCATATTCATTCAAAATGGTATTGAAAAAGGAAATGTAAATTAATAAACCGGACAATAATCCGAAAATAATGTATCCCCAAGGTTTATTATATTTTGAATCGGAAAGAAATAGTTGATACAGTAACAAAAAAGCGCCTGCTAATGAAAATACAAAAAAATCAGAGACAAGACCAAAGAGCACTATTTTTACAACCGAAGAAAATCCAAAGAAAGATTGCGTAATCGGATGAAAAATAAGTATTATTCTTAAAATCAGATTAACAGTTAAATAAAAAATACCTAACTTTAAAAATGGGTTAATATTCTTTGCAGTTTTCATAAAATCATTTTACAACACAAACCTATAAAACAATCATTTTTAATAACTTAAGGTTCACTTAAGGTTTGCTTAAGATAGTTTTATAACAATCCGTTTGTTTTTACAAATAGTTAATTTAGCTCAAATATTTACAACTTTATTTATGAAGATTTTAATTGTAGAAGACGAAGAAGGCATATCAAACTTTCTGAAACAGGGGCTGGAAGAAGAAGGCTATACTGTTTTTATCGCTTCCGATGGATTAAAAGCATTGGAAATGTTTAAAACACATGTACCTGATATAATTCTTTTAGATTGGATGCTGCCTAAATTAACCGGATTAGAGGTTTGCAAGACAATCCGAAAAAAAGACGAAAAAACCCCGATTTTATTTCTCACCGCCAAAGACACAGTTCAGGAAACTATTGAAGGTTTGCGTTCAGGAGCTAACGATTACATTAAAAAACCTTTCAGTTTTGACGAATTGCTGGAAAGAATTAAAATCCATTTTCGAAAAGAAGACAAACAAAATGTTTTAACTTTGGGCAATATCAGCATCAGAACATTGAGTCATCAGGTTTTTATGGATGATACAGAAGTAGTCCTTACGCAAAGAGAATACGAACTGTTAAAGTATTTAACCGAACGAAAGGGAATTGTTTGCTCCCGAAACAACATAATAGAAGACGTTTGGAACATTCATTTTGAGTACGATACCGGAGTAATAGATGTTTTTATAAATTCTATCCGTAAAAAACTCAATTTAAATAAAGATGTCGAACTGATCAAAACGATAAGAGGTGTTGGCTATATCGCCAATGAAAATTAACTATGTCAAAAACCGAAACAGCAATAAAGGCTACCTATTTCAGTATCGTCAGCAATACATTATTGGCGTTAATAAAAGGAATTTCAGGTTTTTTGGGTAATTCCTATGCCATGATTGCTGATGCTATCGAGTCTACTGCCGATATTTTTGCGTCTTTATTGG
>NZ_DATIDM010000033.1:0-7962 GCF_035456225.1 Flavobacterium sp.
TGTATAGCGTCCACAAAATCAATATAAAACCAATGAAAATCCCAAAATACACAAGATTCGGATTGGAATAGATGTCGTTTTCAAAAACCGTTTGCGGGGTAAGCGTAATTCCTGTAAAGGCAATTAAAGACGTAATCGCCATGGAAAGCACGGTCCGATTGTCAAAATAATAGGCGATTGCAAAACAAATCGTCGCCGAGAACAGCGAAACCAGACTGAAATCCTTTCCAAAAATACCATACTGAAATTGAAGATACCCTATAAAAATACACGCCAGTAAACTCCCTGTCAGTAAAAGATAATCGTAAACCGGATTGTCAAAAAACACTTCCTCTTTCGAAAATCCTTTGGCGTTTTTGAAACTAAAATAAAAACAGATTAACATCAAAACAAAATTCACAGCCAGAATAGCCAAATGCCCAATGCTGTCGATATTTTTATAGACCAATGTTCCGACTCCGGTAGTAAAAAGCAAAACGCCCAAATAGAGCAGAAACAAAAGTTCCGTGTTTAAGGAAAAAAGCCCGAGTGACTTATAATCTTTCACTTCCTGATGTTGGGCTTCGGAGATATACCCCTTTTCGAGCAGCTTCTCCAGTTGTTTTTCCGAAAAATTTTCCATTCAAATAAATTAAGTTAATCAAATATAGCAAAATAGGATACATACGAAAATCCTTAAATAAAAAAACCGCCTGTTACAGCGGTTTCTATTTATTTGAAATAGTTTTCTCAAATATTGGAAAATAAGAATTAACGAAAATATATGACTTCATTTCCATTGTAATAACCGATGCCATTATTAGTGGTAAGAAAAATTATTTCTCTTGCAGACGGAAATTCGAACTTGCTGACATTTATATCTGCCCCTAAATTATTTCTATTGGTTGCTGACCATTTAATCCAAGGCTTAAAAACAAACTCTTTTTCAAATTTGTTGCCTTTTTCAATTATTTTGAAAAAACCTTTATCTGAATAATAGTACAGTAAATTATTAAAGAGATTGTAACTTAAAGGTCCCAAAAATTCATTTACAAATTCAACACCTCCTAATCGTTCTATTTCAAGTAGCGGTAAAGTTAGATCAAAAGATTTATAAAAACCTTCTGCACCAATATCTCTAATAAAGGCAAACTTACTATCCACAGAAAAGTGGAATAAACTCTGTGAAATAAAAATATCATTGCCTACTTCAGCAATTCCCTTTACTGGATTATGGATAGGCAATTGATTCGGAAACTTATATAATGTGTCATTTTGAGTAACAATTATTTTGTCTGAATATGCTAAGCGTAAATCCTCAAAATATTTTTGGTGATTCAAATATTTGTCATAATCAACATCGATTGTTAAATAATCTTCTTCGAAAAATTCCCTTTTATTCAGGTCAAAAAACAAAATATCTTCTCCAAATTCCCCTTTGTCGTAAGTTAGCCATAACCTCGATTTTTTATCCAGATAAACTAAATCAGGATTTTTAAAAGCCCTCCTTCCTTCTGTTTTTTTCGTGGTTTGTACATAGTATCTGTAGTTTGGTCTGATGTTTGTCGGTTCATATAATTGATTTTTGTAAAACAATCCTCTGTTGGTTATTAATAGCATTTCATTTTGGGAGTCGAACAATATCTTATATGGTAAAAATCCAACATCAATTTTTTGCTTTTTAGACCCGAACTTTGCTATTTGGTTGTCTTTTGCTATGTAGAAAACTTCTTCTTTCCTGTCTTTACCAAGCGCGAATACCTCTTTTTCGCTATATTTGACCTTATTACTTTTAACATTAAAAACGACCAAACTATCGCCTTTGGTAATGGCATACACATCTTTCCCAACCACTTGAAAATCTTTATAATCAGTATTCAGAATTTTAATATTCTTTACAAATACTGAATCTCTCCCCTCTTTATTTTGAGCGATTATTGCATTTTGGATCACAAACAATAAAACCATGTAATAAAACCTCATAATCGATTGTTTTTGTTGAACCAGCAAATTACAGAAATTACTTAAATAAAAAAAACCGCCTGTTACAGCGGTTTCTATTTATTTGAATTGGGATTCTCTCTTATAAATCAAATCCCATGTTTACACCAAGCTTGGTAGCGATGATTTTTGCGATTTTAGCCTTCAATTCCGGTATTTTGATACTCGAGGTCACTTCACTCGTAAACGCATACATAAGAAGCGCTTTTGCTTCTTTTTTCGGGATTCCGCGCTGTTGCATGTAGAACATCGCGTTTTCATCCAACTGCCCAATTGTACAACCGTGGGAACATTTCACATCGTCGGCGAAAATTTCCAATTGCGGTTTCGCATTGATGGTCGCTTTGTCGCTCAATAAGATATTGTTGTTCTGTTGGAAAGCGTCTGTTTTCTGCGCTTCTTTTTCCACATAGATCTTTCCGTTGAACACGCCGGTCGATTGTCCGTCCAAAATGGTTTTGTAGTTCTGGTGGCTTTCGCAGTTCGGTTGCTCGTGGTTTACCAAAGTATAGTGGTCTACGTGTTGTTTATCGCCGATGATCGTAATTCCTTTTAACGTCGAATCAATTCTTTCGCCGTGGTGGTAGAAATTCAGGTTGTTACGCGTAAGGTTTCCACCGAATGAGAATGTATGAACAGCTACGCGGCTCTCCTGTTTTTGGGAGATATAAGTATTGTCGATCAAATTAGCGGTTTGTACATCGTTTTGGATTTTGTAATAATCCACGATGGCACGCTTCTGGGCGAAAATCTCGGTAACCGAATTGGTCAGCACCGGATTTTCATTCAGACTCTGATGACGCTCTACGATTTGCACGTGTGCATTTTCACCCACGATGATAAGGTTTCTTGGCTGAACCATCAATGCCGCTTCATTACCGGTAGAGAAATAAATGATTTCAATCGGTTTGTCCACCACTTTGCTCTTCGGTATGTTGATGTAAGCCCCTTCAAATGCGAAAGCGGTATTCAACGTCGTTAAACTTTCCTCCTTGCTGGCCACCTGATTGAAATACGTATCCATCACCATTTTGTATTTCGGTTTGGTCAAGGCCGAAGACATCAAACAAACATCCAATCCGTCGTGCGTGGTAGAAGACAAAAACGTACTGAAAATCCCGTCGATAAAGATCACCTTGTAGGTATCCAAATCGTTCAGGAAGTACTTCTTCACATCTTTGACATCAATGTTGTTTTCCTTTTTCGGGAAGATGCTGAAATCGTTTTTCAACAACGCATTCAGCGAAGTATATTTCCAGGCTTCCTCTTTTTTGGTTGGAAACCCTTTTTCTTCGAAATTCTTTAAGGCTTCGGTGCGAACGTTATGCAGCGCATCCGCCACATCAACTTTCTCTTCAAAGGCCATGAAAGAAGCAAGCAGTTTTTCTTTCAATTCCATAATTATGCTTCCTGTTCTTGTTTAATCCAGTCGTATCCTCTTTCTTCCAGTTCCAATGCCAAATCAGCACCGCCTGTTTTAACGATTTTTCCGTCAATTAAAACATGAACAAAATCAGGAATGATATAATCCAATAAACGTTGGTAGTGCGTAATTACTAATACAGCGTTTTTCTCGTTTTTAAGTTTGTTCACGCCATTAGCCACGATACGCAATGCATCGATATCCAAACCGGAATCCGTTTCGTCAAGTATTGCAATTTTAGGATTCAGCATCGCCATCTGGAAAATCTCGTTACGTTTCTTTTCACCACCCGAAAAACCTTCGTTTAAAGAACGGGATAAGAACTTACGATCCATTTCCAGTAATTCCGATTTCTCGCGGATCAGCTTCAGCATTTCATTGGCCGGCATTTCCTCCTGACCATTGGCTTTGCGTTTTTCGTTGATGGCCGTTTTGATGAAATTCGTAACCGACACCCCTGGGATTTCCACAGGATACTGGAACGATAAGAATACGCCTTTGTGCGCTCTCTCGTCTGGTGCCAATTCTGATAAATCTTCACCGTCCAAAACGATTTCCCCTTCGGTTACTTCGTAGGTTTCGTTTCCGGCAATAATGGATGAAAGTGTACTTTTTCCGGCACCGTTAGGTCCCATGATGGCATGTACTTCGCCCGCTTTGATTTCAAGGTTGATTCCTCTTAATATTTCTTTATCTTCTACTGAAGCGTGTAAATTTTTAATTGATAACATTATATATTATTTTTTACCCGATAAGGCTATATGTTCATAAAAGTTTATCCTACTGATCCTTCCAACGAAATTTCTAATAATTTCTGAGCTTCCACTGCGAATTCCATCGGCAATTTGTTCAACACTTCTTTACTGAATCCGTTTACGATAAGCGCAATGGCTTTCTCCGTAGGGATTCCGCGTTGGTTGCAATAGAACACCTGGTCTTCCCCGATTTTTGAAGTCGTCGCTTCGTGCTCAATCTTAGCTGTTGTGTTTTTGGATTCGATATACGGGAAGGTATGCGCCCCACAATTGTTACCCATCAACAACGAGTCACATTGCGAGAAGTTACGCGCGTTATCCGCCCTTGAAGAAATCTGTACCAATCCACGGTAACTGTTTTGTGATTTTCCGGCAGAAATACCTTTGGAAATAATGGTCGATTTGGTGTTTTTACCCAGGTGGATCATTTTAGTTCCGGTATCTGCCTGTTGGAAGTTATTGGTTACGGCGATGGAATAGAATTCTCCGATGGAGTTATCCCCTTTCAATACACATGACGGGTATTTCCAGGTTACGGCTGAACCGGTTTCCACTTGCGTCCATGAAATTTTTGCGCCGGTCTCACACAAACCTCTTTTGGTTACGAAGTTGAAAACCCCACCTTTACCCTCTTTGTTACCAGGGTACCAGTTTTGTACGGTTGAATATTTGATTTCAGCATTGTCAAGTGCAATTAGCTCTACCACAGCAGCGTGCAACTGATTTTCGTCACGGCTTGGTGCGGTACAACCTTCCAGGTAAGAAACATAACTGCCTTCATCAGCGATTACCAAGGTTCTTTCGAATTGTCCGGTTCCTCCCTGATTGATTCGGAAATACGTTGATAATTCCATCGGACATCTTACGCCTTTCGGAATGTAACAGAACGATCCATCGGAGAATACCGCCGAGTTCAACGCTGCATAGAAATTATCACGTTGCGGCACTACCGATCCGATGTATTTCTGAACCAATTCCGGATGTTCCTGAATCGCTTCGGAAATCGAACAGAAGATAATTCCTTTTTCAGCCAATGTTTTCTTGAAAGTCGTCGCTACGGAAACCGAGTCCATAACGATATCCACTGCCACACCGGCCAATTGTTTCTGTTCGTCTATAGAGATACCCAGTTTTTTGAAGGTCTCCAGCAATTCCGGATCAACCTCATCCAAACTTTCGTATTTATCTTTCTTCTTCGGAGCCGAATAATAGGAAATTGCCTGAAAATCAGGTTTTTCATAATGTACGTTGGCCCAATGCGGCTCGGTCATATCTTCCCAGGCGCGAAACGCTTCCAAACGCCACTCGGTCATCCATTCCGGTTCGTTTTTCTTTTTGGAAATGGCGCGAACGATGCCCTCATTCAATCCGGCAGGAAACGTTTCCGATTCGATGTCGGTGTAAAAACCGTATTCGTATTCCTTGTTTTCTAATTCGATTTTTAAATCGTCTTCAGTATACTTACTCATTATTTTGTCTTAAGGTTTAAAAGACGGATCTGCACCCGGCTTTATATTTGGATTAAAGAGAGAAACTCTCTCCGCATCCACAGGTTCTTTGAGCGTTCGGATTGTTAAACACAAACCCTTTTCCGTTCAATCCGCCTGAGTATTCTAATGTTGTTCCCACCAAATAAAGGAAACTTTTTTTATCCACTGCAATTTTTATATCGTTGTCTTCGAACACTTTATCATCTTCCCCTAAAGTTTTGTCAAACTTCAGATCATAAGACAACCCGGAACATCCGCCACTTTTTACGCCCACTCGGACATAATCCGTCGCAGTGTCGAAACCGTCATCCTCCATTAGAAATGCGATTCTCTTTTTTGCTGTTTCAGATACTTTAATCATAACGTTTATACAGATTAATTCTAATTTACTGCAAAGATATCACATAAAACGATTAATACCTAACTACTAACATTTTTATAACTTATTCCCGCATAGTCTTTTCCTATAAAGCGATTTAGATTGTGAATTCGATGAAGATTGATTAATTTGCAAACGCAATTTTTAAGCCTGAAATCATGAAAATATACCCAATAGAAGCCGGAAATTTCAAATTGGACGGGGGTGCCATGTTCGGTGTGGTCCCAAAAACACTCTGGAACAAAACCAATCCGGCCGATGAAAACAACCTCATCGACATCGCGGCGCGCTGCATGCTGATCGAAGACGGCAAACGCCTGATTCTTGTCGACACGGGCATGGGCGACAAGCAATCAGAGAAGTTTTTCGGTTACTATTCGCTTTGGGGTGACGATACGATAGATAAGTCCTTGGCAAAATACGGATTTCACCGCGACGATATTACCGATGTGTTCATGACGCACCTGCATTTCGACCATTGTGGCGGAAGTGTGGAATGGAACAAAGAACGCACCGGTTACCAGCCGGCCTTCAAGAATGCCACGTTCTGGTCGAACGACAACCATTGGGACTGGGCCACAAAACCGAACCCGAGGGAAAAAGCGTCTTTTTTATCTGAAAACATTCTGCCAATGCAGGAAAGTGGCCAACTCAAATTTATTGAACGTCCGCAAGCCGACTTTGGGTTTTCAAAGGAATTGGATCTTGGTATTTTATATGTAGACGGCCATACCGAAAAAATGATGATTCCGCATATCCAATACCAGGACAAAACCATCGTATTCATGGCGGATTTACTTCCAACGACAGGCCATCTTCCTCTACCGTACGTTATGGGATACGACACCCGGCCGCTGTTAACGCTTCCAGAAAAAGAAAAATTTTTAAAAACGGCAGCAGAAAAGAACTATTACCTGTTCCTGGAACACGATGCCCACAACCAGATCATCACAGTGGAACAAACCGAAAAGGGCGTACGCCTGAAAGAGGTTTTCACCTGTGAAGATATCCTTGGATAAATGACAAAACGCCTTCCGATAACTGAAGGCGTTAATTTTATACTAAAATTTAGTTGACATATCAATTATTTAAAAATCCTTCTTAACTTTGGGTAAAGAAATCGTTCGTGGAGAAGTTAGTCAATATCATTTTTTACAACATTGATCACAGCATCAGACTGTATCGGATGTTTGCACAGAAAAAACTGCGCGAAAACGGTTTTAAAATAACCATCGATCAGTGGTTGGTAATCAAATGCATATTGGAAAACCCAACCATCACCCAACATGAATTGAGCGAAATGGTTTTTAAGGACAATGCCTCGGTAACGAGAATCATTGAATTACTGATAAAAGCCGGCTATCTGGAAAAAGAAACCAACCCGGACGACCGGAGAAAATTAATACTTCATGTTACCCAGGCGGGCGAAGAAGTCATAAAAAAAGTTCAGGAAGTGGTATTGCAAAACCGCAGCATAGCGCTCAACGGAATCGATCAGAAAGAACTGGAAATTGCCGATGCGGTGTTGAGAAAAATAATTGCGAATTGCAAACAATAATATCATCAGTCAAAAAAAATCATCAATCAAAAACGAACTGTTATGATTAAGGTCATTTTATTACTGATTACCATAGTAATCACAGCAGTGAGCTACCTTTTTATTTAAGGTAGCTCTTTTTTTACGTCATTGCATTCAGTACGATTTCAAAAAAAAACGTAACTTGCTGTTTAATGCCAAAAAACTGTTAATCTTTTTTGGATTTGTAACAATTCCGAATACTTCAGACATATCTCAAAAACCTAGATACTTATGAATATATTTAGATCCTATTACCTGTGCGCAGGACTGGCTTTAGCCTTGGCGAGCTGTGGAACGCAAAAAATGGTTTCGACTCCGGCTGAAAACATCGACAAAATGCCGGTGAAAACAGGAAA
>NZ_DATIDM010000034.1:0-19129 GCF_035456225.1 Flavobacterium sp.
AAAAAAGCTGTCCGGGAGATTCATGGAAAACAATTGGTCCAGTTTTTCGGTGAAGGCTTTCTGGCCTCCCATCATTGAGATTAATCCGGAAGGATCTTGAGGAACAAAAAAGCTGTAATTCCAACTGTTTCCTTCAATGAAACCCTGACCGTGCGTGCTCAATACATCAAAGTCCTTTTTAAAAGTTCCGTCTGCTGATTTCGGACGCATAAAGCCAATACTGTTGTCGAAATTATTTTTCCAATTATTGGAACGTTTTAGAAATTGCTCATAAAGATCCTGTCGGCCTACTTTTTTAGCCAGTTGAGCGATAGCCCAATCGTCGTAGGCATATTCCAAGGTGTTAGAAACGGAAATGCCGCTTTTTTCTGCCGGAATGTAACCCCTATCGATATAGGCACCGATTCCTTCATAGTCACGCTTGTTAGCCGTGGCAACACAGGCATCCAAAGCTTTTAGCGGATCTCCGGTATATACGTTTTTAAGAATCGCATCGGCTACTACAGAAACACTGTGATACCCGCTCATGCACCAATTGTCGTTGGCATAGTGACTCCATATGGGCAGCATTTTCTGCGGACTCTGCTCGTAATGTCGTACCATGGACTGTACCATGTCATTGTTTCTTTTTGTCTGTAAAATAGTAAATAGCGGATGCAATGCCCGGTACGTGTCCCAAAGAGAGAAAGTGGTATAATTGGTAAAACCGTCTGCCTGATGGATTTCCTGATCCAGGCCTTTGTATTTTCCGTCCACGTCCATATAGGTTGTTGGTGCCAGAAAGGAATGGTACATCGCAGTGTAAAAGTTCTCTTTGAGGCTTTGGTTACCTTCGACTTCGACTTTGCCTAATTCGGCTTCCCATAAATTTTGGGTTTGTTTCTTTACGGCATCGAAATCCCAATGCGGTGTTTCGGCAATAAGATTTTGCAAGGCGCCACTCATGCTGACGGATGAAAGCGCCATTTTAATTTTGATCTTTTCCTGCTCATCGGTTTTGAAATCGAAATGCATGCGAATTTGTTTTCCGGAGATTTCGGGAAAGTTTTTGTTCTGGTTGAATTTTCCCCAAAATCCTCGGTACACCGGCTTGTCTTCAAAATTCCTACTGCCATAAGTTAAAAAAGGTTTTGAGAACGTGATGGCGAAATACTGTACCCGGTTTTTTGCCCAACCATTGGTTTGTCTGTAGCCGGTAATTAACGTATCGTTGACTACACGAACATACGTCCAGACATTCTTTTCCGGATAATTGTAAATTCCGCTCATCAGGTCTAATATGATGTGTGCTTCCTCCGATTTTGGGAAAGTGTACTGATGAAAACCTACACGGTTAGTAGCGGTAAGCTCCGCCAAAATGTTATGATCGTCTAATTTTACTTTGTAATAGCCGGCTTGGGCAGTTTCGTTGGTATGTGAAAAAGAGGAACGAAACCCTGATAAAGGTTTATCGGCGGTTCCGGGATTTAATTGCAATTTTCCAACAGTCGGCATTACTAAAAAATCCCCTAAATCGGAATGTCCCGTACCGCTAAAATGGGTGTGACTGAAGCCGACGATGGTTTTGTCGTCATATTGATAACCGGCGCAGTATTTGTACACCTCGGGGTTGTATTTTCCGTTTACGGAATACGGAATGGTGTCTGTATCCGGGCTTAATTGCACCATGCCAAAAGGGGCTGAAGCTCCGGGGTAGACATGTCCCATTCGTTGTGTGCCAATTATCGGTTTTACATATTTTACATATTTGTTTTGGCTGTAAATAGGTAATGTGAATACTATGAATAATAATGGAAAAATGATTCTTTTCATTTTAATTGTCTTTTTGTGTTGATAATGAAAACGGAAATGATTTCTGGGCAGTTCCTCTTTTTAAATTCGGAGCACTGCTCATTTTTAAATGGAATGTTCCGCCATTAAGTATCATAGTGTGACTGATCCAATTGTAATCGTACGCTTTCCCATTAAGATCAGCTTGTTCGATGTATTTGTTTGTCTTGCTGTTATTTGGTGCTTTTATGATAAAATCCTTGCCATTGTCTAAATGTAACGTTACCTTTTTGAAAAGAGGTGTTCCCAACACATATTGATCTGTAGCAGGGCAAACAGGGTAAAACCCTAACGCTGAAAATACATACCAAGCGGAGGTTTGACCATTGTCTTCATCGCCACAGTATCCATCCGGAGTGGGTTTGTAAAGTTTGTTCATGGTTTCTCTGATCCAGTATTGCGTTTTCCAAGGCTGACCGGCATAATTATACAAATAGATCATATGTTGAATAGGCTGGTTTCCATGTGCATATTGACCCATGTTGGCTATCTGCATCTCCCTTATCTCATGGATGGTTTCGCCGTAATAAGAATTGTCAAAAACAGGGGGCATGGTAAATACGCTGTCTATTTTTTTTGCAAATTCATCATAGCCACCCATCAGTTTTGCCAATCCGTCAATATCGTGAAATACACTCCACGTGTAATGCCAGCTGTTGCCTTCCGTGAATTCGTCTCCCCATTTGAAAGGATTGAAAGGCGAATGGAAAGAACCGTCTTTGTTTTTTCCACGCATCAATTTGGTTTGCGGATCAAAAAGATGTTTGTAATTTAAACTTCTGTTTTTGTACAGATCGATTTCTGCCTGTGGTTTATGTAAAGCCTTAGCGAGTTGGTAGATTGTGAAATCGTCGTAGGCATATTCTAACGTTCGGGCTGCACTTTCATTAATATTTACATTATAAGGAACATAGCCTAATTTGTTGTAATACTCAACGCCTTTTCTTCCCGTGGCTTGCGGGCCTTCATTGTTGGCTCCGTGTAATAAAGCTTCGTATAATTTTTCAATGTCATAACCTCTTAACCCTTTAATATAAGCATCAGACACTACCGATGCTGAATTATTTCCAATCATTATATCACTGTAGGATGGACTGCTCCATTCAGGCAACCAACCACCTTCTTTATAATCGTTTAGTAACCCTTCCTGCATTTCTTTGTTGATGGAAGGATACATCAGATTCAAAAATGGGTATAAAGCCCTGAAAGTGTCCCAAAACCCGGTTCCGCCAAATCGATAACCCGGTAAAACCGTACCTGTGTGCGGACTGTAATGTACTATTTGCCCAGAAGCATCTTTCTCATATAATTTCATCGGGAAAAATAAAGTGCGGTATAATGTCGAATAAAAAGTGCGCAAGTGGTCGATGTTGTCGCTTTCCACTTCTATCTTGCTTAACGTTTTGTTCCAGGTTTCTTTGGCTTTTTGTTTTACAGTGTCAAAGTTGTCCGAACCAATTTCCCGTAAATTAATTTCGGCCTGTTCAAAACTTATAAAGGATGAAGCAACTTTAGCGTGTACTTTTTCATTAGCTGAAAGCGACTTAAATTTAATAATTGCTCCAACATGACTTCCTGATAATTCTAAAATATCCATTTTTGTTTTATCGCTCCAAATGTTGGATTGTTCAAAAGGCTTGTCAAAAACAATAACAAAGTAGTTTTTGAAGTTATTGAGCTTCCCTCTGGTGTAACGTGAGCTGTATCCTATGATTTTATTTTCTGAAGGGATTATTTTGATGTAAGAACCTCTGTCAAAAGCATCAATAACCATATAACCTTCATTGGTTTTGGGGAAGGTGAAGCGAAAAGAAGCCGCTCTTTCGGTTGGTGCTAATTCGGTGGTGACGTCATAATCGGCCAAGTAAACACTGTAGTAGTAAGGCTTGACAATTTCTGTTTTGTGACTGAACCAGCTAGCCCTTTCATCTTCTCCGAAAACAGGTTTTCCAACTACCGGCATTAACGAAAATTGTCCGTAATCATTCATCCATGGTGAAGGCTGGTGTGTTTGCTTAAATCCTCTGATTTTTTGGGCGCTGTAGGTGTATTGCCAGCCATCGCCATTTTTGCCTGTTTGTGGTGTCCAGGCATTCATGCCCCAAGGTAATGCAATGGAAGGGTAGGTGTTTCCGTTGCTTAACTCATAACTGCTGTCTGTTCCCATCAGCGGATTAATCCATTCCACAGGATCCGTCACCTTAATGGTGTTCTGAGACGAAGCAAAATTCAGTGATAGTAAAAACAGTAACGGTGCTGTTTTTTTAAAAATACTGTAAGTCATAGGGTTAAACAGGTTGGTTTACTTACAAATATAAGTTTTTAAAAAAGTGAATCCTATTGTTGATTTGAATAAAAAAATCCCGAAATATTACTTTCGGGATTTTTCATTATTATCGGTTAAAAGGTCTCTCGTTGATCCAATGAAAACCTCTATTGATTAATAATAAATCTTCTTTTGATTTCTTTTTCAAGTATATTTTCACCGAATCTTTGGTGTGAAGAAGAAGTGTGTTCTTCATTTCGGTGTAAGTAAATTGTTCTTCTTTATGCTTGGTTTTGTCCCACGGTTTCAGGCTGATAATTTTTTTAGTTTTATCAATGCTGGAGTTATACGAAATTTTATTTTCATCCGAAAAGCGAATAGTTGCCATATCGTACTTATCGAAAATAAAAGTTTTATACGTTTTTGTACTTTCTTTTGAAGGAATCACCTCATATATCCCGTAAATCGACGGGACTTTGTTGTCTGAACCGGCCATTTCATAATATTGAAAACCAAAAAGCAGCGAAATCCCAATAACAAATACAACCTTTAAAGAAATGGTGACGATGGAGAAGGTTTTTGCTTTTTTTGTGTTTGTGGAAATGGGGTGAAACTGTTTGGGTTCGGTAGTTTTATTCAGGATAAAGAAATCGTAAATGCGTTTACCATCTGTCGAAAGAAGAATCAAACAGGCAATAAGCATGTGTGCCGAAAATAGTTTAACGGGAATATCATAGCAGAAATTCATCATTACAACATTGGCTAAAACTCCGGTGAGAATAATGGTCCCAAGCGTAATGGTTTTTCTGTTTAAAAGGAGTAATCCTCCCAATACTTCAGCAAAACCGGTAAAGGCTGTGTAGTAAGGGGAATATTGCATAAAGGTCCAGGCTAAGCCCATTGGGGATGACTCACCATAGGATTCCGAAAGCCGATGCAAAGTCAATGGCGGAAATTGCATCGGTAAAATTTTGCTTAGCCCGTAGACCAGCATGTAGAAGGCAAGATAAACTCTCAATAGAACAATAAAATAATGCTTTACAGTGTTTCCGATTTCTTTCTTTTTGATGAAATAGGCAATTGGAAAGGCTAAAAGGATACTTGTACAAAGCATGCAAAAAGTTTCCAGATAACTGAAGGTATTGTCTCCGCTTCCGTAACCATCTTTCGTAAAAGTATAATCGATGTTAAAGATTGTGTCCCCTACAAAGTTCACCAGTGGCTCGAAAGCATATGAAAATAGGAATTCAAAAATCTGAAAGAAGAAGTAGCAAATTAAGAAACTGAAGAAGTAGTCTTTTATTTTCATATTTTTTTTATACTAGAACTCTAAGATAAGAAAAAAAATATAAAAAAATCCCGAAGCCTAAACCTCGGGATTTGATTTTTGATTGATGATTGTATGTATTCTTAAACGCCTAATTTTTTAGCGATAGCAGTCGGAACCGCTTTTTTGTGTAACATGATCGCAGTCGCTTTGTATTTTGCGAACTCTTTGCTCATGTATAAATAACCTTTGTAATCGTTCGTTGTACCCCAAGAGTTTTTAACGATGTAGTATTCTTTACCGTTTTGGTCTTTTGTGATTCCAACGATGTGCATACCGTGGTCGTCAGTAGTGGTGTAGTTGTCGAATGCTTTCTGACGCATTTCTTCTGTAACCACTGCTTCTTTTTTAGGACCGTTAAACATATCCGCTTTTTCTTCAGCCGTCATGTCTTCTGGTTTTTTCTCCGGTACGAAAGCAACTCCATTTTTCCAAGAGAAACTTTTCTCGCTGACATCACCAGCCCAAGCCACCGAATAACCGTTTTTCAAAGCGTTATCGATGATGTCTGTCAGTTCGTTCATTTTTACATTGTACACTTGATCAAATGACCAGTTGTCCGGTACCATCAAAGTGAATTTTGTGTAGTATGGATGTTCCATTAAAGAAGAAATTTCCACATAATCGTCAGCATTAATTCCTACCACTTCTTTAGCAAAAGTTTCCGGTGTATACGTTTTTCCGTTGTATTGGAAAGATTTTGGAGCCTGACCTAAATAAGAATCAATTACTGCAGTATATGCTTTTTCCCAGTTTGGAGTTAATTCCCCATTTGGATTAGTAACGACAGCTTTTAATAAACCTTCGATTAAAGCAGCCATTTCTCCGAATTTATTTTTATCAGTACCGTAGTTCAAACCTGTGTAAACCGATTGCGGAACAGCACCATATTTTTTGTACATGTTGATTACGTCATGGAAAGCACCTCCATCACCTAAAGAAACAGCACCATGCATACGAACGTAGTTTCTTCCTTTTTCAACGTAAGCATTTCTGGCAGAGTAAATTTGAGATAACTCAACTGGTTTTTTACCCATACGAATCATTTCTGATTCTAAAAAAGAGTTGGCGGAATAACTCCAACAAGTTCCGGAAGAGCCTTGGGATTTAACCGAAGTATTCTCGATGTTAACTACATCAGTAAATTTGAATGACTCTTTACTTTTTTCACTTGCATTTATTTTTAGTGAATTCACTAAATTATCTTGTGCAAAAGCCGACGACATGCTCACAATCAATGAAGATGCAACAAGAAAAGGTTTGATAGGAATTGATAGCATAGTTTTGTTTTTTTGTTTCGCTATAGGTTGGTAAAATTAAAAATTGTTACAATGCAAAATTTATTTTAACAACAATTTAGGTTTTAATTATGATATGAAAAATCCCCTCCTAACTTGCGCCGGGAAGGGATTTGTGTTTTTTCTTATAAAGTCTCTTTCAGCCATTTGAAGAATTCACGTTGCCAGACCAAACCATTTTGTGGTTTCAGAACCCAGTGGTTTTCTTCCGGGAAGAGAAGGAAACGGCTTTTGATGCCTTTTAATTGGGCTGCCTGGAATGCTTCCTGTCCTTGCCCGATAGGAACGCGGTAGTCTTTTCCTCCCTGAATAATTAAAATTGGCGTGTTCCAGTTGTTTACCATGTTGATTGGGTTAAACTGTGAATAAGCTTTTTGTGCATCTGCATTGTCTTTTTCCCAATAAGCCCCTCCATGATCGAAGTTGTTAAAGAATACTTCTTCGGTAGTGCCATACATACTTTGGAGGTTGAAAACGCCACAATGTGAGATGAACGTTTTGAAACGGTTCTTGTGGATTCCCGCCAGGTAGAAAACAGAGTAGCCTCCGTAACTAGCTCCCACAGCGCCTAAACGTGTTTTGTCAACGTAGGATTCTTTGGCAACATCATCAATGGCCGAAAGATAATCGTCCATAACTTGTCCGCCCCAGTCTTTACTGATGTCTTCGTTCCATTTTACTCCGTGCCCCGGCATTCCGCGACGGTTTGGAGCTACTACAATATACCCTTGTGCGGCCATCGTCTGGAAATTCCAACGGAACGAATAATATTGCGTCAACGCACTTTGAGGTCCGCCCTGACAATACAATAAGGTTGGGTATTTTTTGGTTTTATCGAAGTTTGGAGGAAGGATTACCCAAACCACCATTTTTTTACCGTCGGTAGTGGTAACGATTCTTTTTTCGGTTTTGCTTAAAGCCAATTTGCTGTAAACGTCCGTATTCACATTGGTGATTTGCTGCCATGTTTTTTTCTTGAATTCATACGAATAGATTTCCGAAGCATGGTTCATGTCATTTCGTGCCAAAATTACCTTTCCTTCAGAGAAGCCTATAATTTCGGTTACGTCGAAATCACCGGTTGTAATTTGTTTTACGGTAACGGCAATTTTCGTTAACCCAGGGAAATTCACTTCGAATAATTGTTTCGTCCCGGCAACAGCAGCGATGAAAAAAACTTTTTTACCGTCTTCACTCCATTTAAAACTTTCTACAGTTCCGTCCCACCCGGCAGTAAGATTGATGTCTGTCCCTTTGAAACGAACAATTAAATCGTTTTTGTCAGCTTCATAACCATCGCGTTTCATCTGAAGCCAGGTAAGGTTTCCTGTAGGTGAGAACAATGGATGTGTGTCGTATCCCAAATTGCCTTCCGTCAGATTTTTTGTGCTTTTGGTTTCGATATTGTATTCGTATAAATCGGTATTGGTGCTGATAGCATAAGCCGTTCCCGATTTCTTTTTGCATACGTAGATTATGCTTTTACCGTCTGGAGCCCAGATGTAATCTTCGTCACCTCCATGTGGTTTTTGTGGCGTATCGAAAGCTTCATCTTTCATGATATCTGTCGAAACAGTATTGTCGTTGTTCCCGGCAAAGAAAACGTGGTTGTATGTTCCGTCGTTCCAAGTGTCCCAGTGGCGGTAATTCAGTCCGTCGTATACTTGAGCATCGGCTTTTTTAAGTTCCGGATACAAGTCTTTGCCCAATACTTTGTCGACTTTTACTTCTTTGTGTGAAAGCGTGTATTTCCCGTCGGAAGAAAGATTTTTGTTTTTAACCAGATCTTTGGTGTCTTGTACTTCGGTGGCAATTCCTCCATTAATCGGAATGGTGTAAAATTTCGAATTCGATTTGTTCTCTTCCACTGAAGGTGTGGCTACTTTGTAAACAATATTTTTTCCGTCTTTGGAAAGCCCGATTGGTGTTAAGCGGCCTAATTTCCATAGTAGTTCAGGTGTCATCACATCCTGAGCTGAAGCAGATAATCCCATCATTCCAAGCGTTAAAATAAGGAGTTTTTTCATTGTTGTTATTGTTTTGAAAAGAAAGGCTAAAAATAATGATTTTTCAGGTTTAATTGTCGATTTGCCTTTAATTAACAAAAAACCCCGCTGTAGCGGGGCTTTTCTTTTTTTAATTTCTGGGGAAATTACTTCTTAACGAAACGTTTAGTTGTTACACTATCATTATCTGAAATTTCTAAAATATAGTTTCCTGATCCGATAGTGGAAATATTGATGGAGCCGTTGTTGAATTTACCGTTTGCCACGGTTTGTCCCATTAAATTGTAAACTCTGAAAGTTGCATTTTCCGAAACGTCTGTTGCATTCAGTACATCTGTAGCCGGGTTAGGGTACAATTTAACCGAAGAAAGCGTATTTGTGACTTCTTCTGGTTTTGCAGTAGATGTAATGTTAACAGTGTAATCCTCAACTTGTCCGTATGAGAAAGCTTCACAAGAAGTCGGAACTCCGTTGTATTTCATTGAAACTCTCATTCTTGTTGCTCCTAATGTTGCAGTAGCAGGAATGGTAAATGTTCCGCTTACGGGTGTTGTAGTGGAAGCTGTTTTGCTCCATACCAATTCACCTGCATCTGTGAAAACACCGTTTTGGTTGTAGTCAATCCAAACCGCATAACCTTCTGAATAAACCGAAGATGTCCATGTTGGAGTGATGGTAATCGTGTTTGATGTACCGCGAACTGCGTTAGTAGATAAAGAAGTGAAGTTCTCATATCCGGAGGTACCTGTAGAGGTATTGTTTATTGTTCCTAAAACCACTTTACCAATTCGTTCATCGGCAGTACTGTTTCCTTGTGATGTACAGTAAGTAACTGAAGAGGATAATGTTGTAACATTTACCGTATTACTCGCGGCAGAAATATTTCCGGCGGCATCTTTTGCTTTAACAGAGAAAGTATAGGCAGTTGCAGCTGTTAATCCGGTTACATTATAAGAGGTTGTAGTTACGGTACCAAGTAATGTTGTCCCTCTGTACACATCGTATCCGGTTACTCCTACGTTATCGGTAGATGCTGTCCATGATAAGTTTGTTGTCGTTTGTGTAGTTCCTGAAGCTGTTAAATTTGTTGGTGCAGAAGGTGCTGTTGTGTCAGCTGTCCCGGTTACTAAATTAACAGTGTAATCCTCAACTTGTCCATAATCAAAAGCACCACAAGCGGATGGGATAGCATTATATCTCATAGAAACACGCATTCTTGTTGTTGTAGCAGAAGCTGTAGCCAAAACCGTGAACGTACCTGAAACCGGAGTTGCCGTAGAAGCCGCATTGCTCCACACCAATTCGCCTGCATCGTCGAAATCTTTATCGTTGTTGTAGTCAATCCAAACCGCATAGCCTTCCGGATAAGTGGATGAGGTCCATGTTGGAGTAACCGTAATTGTTGTAGCTGCTCCTTTGGTCAGGTTTGTGGAAATCGATGTGAAATCTGTATAACCAGTACCTCCGGTAGAAGCATTGTTGATAGTTCCGATTTGTACTCTTCCGATGGATTCGTCGGAAATGCTGTTTCCTTGTGAAGTACAGTAGGTTGCAGTTGCAGCCAAAGTCGTTACATTGACAGTATTACTAGCGGCAGAAACATTTCCTGCAGCATCTTTAGCCTTAATAGAGAAACTGTATGCCGTTGAAGGTGTTAGTCCTGTTACGTTGTATGTTGTGGTGGCTACAGTTCCTAATAATGTTGCTCCCCTATAAACGTCATATCCTGTTACGCCTACATTGTCTGTAGAGGCAGTCCATGATAAGTTTGTAGTTGTAGCAGTAGTCCCTGAAGCCGTTAAACTTGTCGGAGCAGTCGGAGCCGTTGTGTCTGAACTCCCTGCTGTAATGGTAAAGTTAGTATTCGATACATCAAAGAAAATGTGGTTTGAACCTTTAACCATGATTCTGTTCTGAGTTCCAGCCGTATTGGGAACGGTAATCGCCTGCGTACCATCATTTGGTGTTCCGGCCAATAACGTTGACCAGGTTGTCCCTCCGTTGGTTGAGATTAAAATATCAACATTAGCACAGTTTACTCCGTTTGCCGTAGTTCCTGCCACATTCCATGTAACCGTTTGTGATGAACCTCCAGCCCATGAAACTGCTGTGTTTGGAGCCGTTATATTAAACGGACCTGCAGTCGCGTTCACAGTAACAATCATGTCGTCGCTATTGTTAGCTGGTCCGCCGGCTCTGTTGTCTCGTACTGTCAATCTGAAATTCAGTGTACGTGCCACTGAAGACAAGGTTTCCACTGTCAGTTCAGTTCCTGCTGTTGTAGTTGCACCAGTCAGTACTGATGTCATTTTAGGGAAATAACGTACCGGTGTTGTGGATGAATTGTAAGATCTGAAATTTGGACCTGTGGTTTTCGTTGCGCTTGGTGCTGCAGAAGAAGTCCCGTTGTCCATTTCTTCCCAGTTATAGGTAAGTACATCGCCGTTTGCATCGGTTCCTGAACCTGTTAACATAAACGGTGTGCTTTTAGGGATGGTATAATCCAAACCTGCATTTGCCGTTGGAACGGAATTTCCGGTAGCGGTATTGGTTTGACAGGTTTTTGCTTTGATATTGTTGGTAACCTGTTGGATACTCACGGCGTGGAAATAAGGGTCAGAATGCGGTTGTACGTCCAGAGAGGTGATACCTGCATAGCCCATAATGGTTGATCCGGAACCCGGTTCCATTTGCGCTCCCGTACCTTCATTGCTGTGAGTGAAAGTGTGGTTAGCACCAAACTGGTGTCCCATTTCATGTGCTACATAATCAATATCGAAGTTGTCTCCGGAAGGAATTCCGTCGCCGGGAGAAGTGAATCCGCTTCCTTTTCCAAGTGGAACGGAAGTAGTTGGGTTAGTACAAACACATCCGATACATCCCGCGTTACCGCCGCCACCGGAGGCTCCAAATAAGTGACCGATATCGTAGTTGGCATTTCCGATGTTGTTTGTCAATGCGGTTTGTAACTCCTGATTCCATGCTCCTCCTGAACCAGTAGATGCTGCTGAATAAGGATCAGTTGAAGCGCTGGTGTAGATTACCACATCCGTATTGGCAATTAAATTCATGTGAACCCCGAAATCTTTTTCAAAAACACCGTTTACGCGTGTCATAGTGTTGTTGATTGCAGCTAAAGCTAATGCCTTTGTGCCACCAAAATAAGCGGTATATTCACCGGTTACTGACATCGCCAAACGGAAAGTGCGTAATGTTCCGTCATCTGCATTTGGTCTTAATGTTTCGCCGGAGTTTTCAACTGTTGCTGTAGCATTGTCAATCACTTTACATTCAAAATGAGAAAGGGATCTGATTTTATCTGCTTTTTTGAAAACACTGTACGTTTTCAGATCCTGGGAATAAGGCTCGATGAAAACGGCAGATTGATCCGCATTGATTTGCATGGTTTGTAAGCCAAGCGGAGAAATGCTGAAGTGGATGGTCGATGTAGGATTGTCGATTCCCTGTCCGACATAGGATTTTATTTCCGGGTAACGTTCCGCCAAACCGGGTTCCATATTGGAAGCTTCAAGGATGCGGAAACGCTCCATTTGTCCTTCGGCATTGGGAAAGAATACAATTACAGTTGAATTTCCTCCCTGAATTCCTCTTTGCGGAGAATTAAGTAAGGCAGTTTTTAATCCGTCGATGTCAAGATCAAACAGATTTTTAGTAGGCAGGGTAGCTCCTCTTTGCGTTGTAACAATGTTACTTTTTTTTGAAGAAGCTTTCCAGAACGATCTTCCGTTTTGGGCGAAAGAAAGACTCGTAAATGCCAGTAGGGCAATTGAAAGTAATCTGTACTTCATAATTTTTTTGGGTGTTAATTGATATTTGGTTTCAATTTTTCACCGTAAATATATTTAACATTTTTATCAATTATGCAAATTATTATAACATTAATTACAAAATACTACCAAAATAAAACTAAATTCATAAAAAATTAACAATGGTTTGTTAATGTAAAATAATGTGAAAAGATTTTTTTGTTGAGAAATATTTATTTTCAATGATTTTTAAGATGTGAAAATTGCATATTTCGTAATTCTTTGTTTTTTAAAGATTTATAAGGCTTCCCGGTTTTTATTAAATAAAGAAAAGGCTGTTTCAAAAAATATAACTAATTTCACGCACTAAAATAGATTTCAAAAGTGAAAAGCAATAACAAACTCTTTATAGCGATCATTGTCGCATTGATTCTTGGTGTCATCCTGGGAGGTATTGTTCATTATCAGTTTGTTGAATCCAAGGAGGTTTTCTCAAAAAATATAAAACTGTTCGGAACCATATTTATCAGAATGGTCCAGATGATTATTGCGCCATTGGTATTTACAACCCTGGTTGTGGGTATTGCTAAAATGGGCGATATGAAAATGGTGGGAAGAGTCGGGGCTAAAGCGATGGGATGGTTCATTTCCGCGTCGTTGGTTTCTCTTTTGCTGGGAATGGTGCTGGTAAACACACTGGCTCCCGGAAAAGGAACGAATATCAAGATGGATGATGCGTCTTCGGCCTCGGAACTGTTAGAGAAAACCCAGTCGTTTTCATTGGAAGAGTTTGTTAAACACGTCGTACCTAAAAGTGTGTTCGAATCGTTTTCCACTAACGAAATTTTACAGATCGTAATATTCTCCATTTTTTTCGGTATCGCATTGTCTTCTTTTTCTAAAAAGGAAGCAAAACCTATCTTGAAACTTTTTGATCGTGTTTCACATGTTATTCTGAAAATGGTAACCTATATCATGTGGTTGGCTCCATTTGGTGTTTTTGGAGCGGTTGCTGCGGCTGTGGCTAATTACGGATTTGAAATTTTCAGTCTGTATGCCAATTATCTTTTAGCTTTTGCTGTTGGAATTATCTTGCTTTGGATACTCCTTCTTTTTGTAGGTTATCTGATTTTAGGTAACAGATTATGGGATTTGTTAAGACGAATCAAGAGTCCGCTGTTAATCGCATTTTCCACAACCAGCAGCGAGGCCGTTTTTCCAAAAATGGTGGAAGAGTTGGAGCGTTTCGGATGCCAGCCAAGAATTGTATCGTTTACCCTGCCTCTGGGATATTCATTTAATCTGGATGGGAGTATGATGTATATGACTTTCGCCAGTATTTTCATAGCGCAGGTGTACGGAATCGATATGCCGTTGGACAAACAGCTGACAATGTTGTTAGTGTTGATGCTTACAAGTAAAGGAGTAGCCGGAGTACCCCGTGCCTCATTGATTGTGGTAGTTGCCACTTGCGCGATGTTCGGAATCCCACCGGAAGGAATTGCGCTTATTCTGCCGATTGACCACTTCTGTGACATGGCAAGAAGTATGACCAATGTGTTAGGAAATGCTTTGGCCACAAGCGCCGTTGACAAATGGGAGACTAAATCATAAATTAATTATTAAAGAAATATCCAAATGAAAGAAGATTTTCACTGGACACAGTTATTAAATCCTGAATTTTACATAAACCTTGAAATTGCCGGTCACCACATCGGAATTTATGTGGTATTGTTTATCGTTTTCGCCGAAACCGGTTTATTCGCAGGTTTCTTTTTACCGGGCGACAGTTTGTTGTTCCTTAGCGGAATTTACAGTGAAACGCTAATGCAGGAATTGATCCATATTGAAAACGAATTCACTAATGTAGCTGTTTTGGCTACTTTGGTTGGGATTGCTGGAATTATTGGAAACGTATTCGGTTATTGGTTTGGTGCCAAAAGCGGTCACTTCCTATATTCAAAGCAGGATAATTTCTGGTTTAAAAAGAAATACCTTATTCAGTCTCGTTTGTTTTTCGAGAAACACGGAGGAAGAGCCATCATATTTGCCCGATTCCTTCCAATCATAAGAACATTTGCGCCAATAGTGGCCGGAATTGTTCAGATGCCAAAGCAAAAATTCATGTTTTATAACATAATTAGTTCGTTCCTGTGGTCGTTTGTCCTGATATTCGCCGGACATTACCTTTACACGTATCTGTTGGAGCGCAACATCATCGACCTTAAGAAAAATATCGAATTAATTGTTATCGGGATCATTGTTGTTTCCACAGCACCTTTGGTAATCAATTCGATTAAAAATAAAATGAAAGCCAGAAAGTAAAAGATCATGGACGTTAGCTATTGGGAACTGAAAAATTGGTTTACCAACGTTGATTATACGATTGTTGGTAGCGGAATTGTGGGTCTGCATGCTGCGTTACGTCTTCGCGAACGTTTTCCTGAAAGTAAAATACTGGTTCTTGAAAGGGGAATTCTACCCGAAGGTGCCAGTACCAAAAACGCCGGTTTCGCCTGTTTTGGGAGTTTGTCTGAAATTATAGCGGATTTGCGAAACTACAGAGAAGAAGAAGTTATTCAGCTGATACAGAAACGCTGGAACGGACTCAATCTGCTGCGCAAACGTCTGGGCGACGCCATAATCGATTTCAAACCTTATGGAGGTTATGAAGTTTTTTTGAAAGACGACGAAACTACTTATGCCGAATGTCTTCAGAAATTGCCTTTCATTAACGAGATGCTCAAACCGCTTTTCAGAACCGATGTTTTCGCCAAAGAAGTCGACCGATTTGATTTTCAGGGGATACACGAGTATTTGATTTTCAACCCATTTGAAGGACAGATCGATACCGGAAACATGATGCAGGCGCTGATGAGAGAGGCTGTTGCCAATAATATCCTGATTTTAAACCGACAAAACGTAACGGAATTTCACGATTCGGGTAACGGAGTTCAGATAAATACCAACGACTTTACTTTCACTTCGAAAAAGTTGTTGTTTGCTACCAACGGTTTCGCAGATAAGCTTACTCATGGAGCAGTTCAACCTGCCCGCGCACAGGTACTGATAACGGAACCGATTCCGAATCTGGATATCAAAGGTACTTTTCACATTGACGGAGGGTATTATTATTTCCGAAATATAGAAGACAGAATCTTACTGGGTGGCGGAAGAAACCTTGATTTTGAAGGAGAAGCCACCTCCGAATTCGGCTTGACCGAAAAAATCCAAAATCGTCTGGAACAATTGCTCTCCGAGGTGATTTTGCCGGAAACAGAATATAAAATAGCGCATCGCTGGAGCGGTATCATGGGCTTGGGATCTCATAAAAAACCGATAGTTGAACCGCTGTCCCAAAATGTCTATTGTGGTGTCCGCCTGGGAGGAATGGGCGTGGCTATAGGTAGTTTGGTCGGACAGGAATTAGCAGATTTAGTATAAATGGCAGCAAAAAAACCAGTAAAAAAACAACCGGCTAAAGTAAAGCCCAAAACCCAAAAACGCAGTTTGAGAAGAAGGGTAGCTATATTTTTCCTTAAGCTTTGTTTATGGCTTTTTGGTTTGTCCATCGTTTCAGTTGTTATCTTCAAATTTGTGCCAGTTCCATTTACTCCTTTAATGATAACCCGCGCTTTGGAACAAAGAGAAGCCGGAAAGGAAATGACCTGCAGTCACGATTGGGTACCGTTGGAAGATATTTCCATGAACCTGCAAAAAGCCGTTATAGCCAGTGAAGACGGTAATTTCTTGAGACATAATGGTTTCGATTTTAAAGCTTTGGCCAATGCCTACGAAAGTAATCAGAAAGGAAAAAAACTAAAAGGAGGGAGTACCATATCGCAACAAACGGCCAAAAATGTTTTCTTATGGCAGGGAAGAAGCTACCTTCGTAAAGGACTGGAAGCGTATTTCACAGTTTTAATCGAATTGATTTGGGGTAAAGAGCGTATTATGGAAGTCTATCTGAATAGTATCGAAATGGGAGACGGCGTATACGGCGCTCAGGCGGCTAGCGAACATTGGTATAACAAAGATGCCAAAGATTTAACCAAGTATGAAGCGGCCGGAGTTGCAGCCATCCTTCCGAATCCAAGGAAGTTTAAGGCTTCCAATTCTTCGTCCTATACCAGCAGAAGGAAAGATAAAATTGTTCGCGTAATGCGACATATCGGCAAGATTGATTATGATTCCAAAAAGTAGGTTCCGAATTCACTAGATAGATATAATAAAAAAGTGTTTCCATAAGGAAGCACTTTTTTGTTTTTCAGTAACATTTTTCAGGGTACAGCGTCTAATTACCATTAATCAAGAAACATAAAAAAATGACATCACACGAAATAGATTACCATATTTATGGTGAAGAAATGCAATACGTTGAAATCGAATTGGATCCGCAGGAAGTGGTTATTGCCGAGGCCGGTAGTTTTATGATGATGGACAACGGGATCAAAATGGAGACGATTTTTGGCGACGGGTCAGGACAACAGCAAGGTTTTTTAGGCAAATTGATGACAGCCGGGAAAAGGGTTTTAACGGGCGAAAGTTTATTCATGACGGCTTATATGAATCAGGATAACGGAAAACGTAAAGTCTCGTTTGCTTCACCTTATCCGGGAAAGATTGTTCCAATCGATTTAACGGAATACCAAGGAAAATTCATCTGCCAGAAAGATTCGTTCTTATGTGCCGCCAAAGGAGTTTCGGTGGGAATTGAATTTTCTCAAAAGTTAGGACGCGGCTTATTTGGCGGGGAAGGTTTCATCATGCAAAAGATAGAAGGTGACGGTATGGCGTTCGTTCATACAGGCGGAACTTTGGCGCGTAAGGAACTGCAACCGGGCGAAGTACTGAAAGTAGATACAGGTTGTATTGTTGGATTTACTAAAGATGTCGATTACGATATCGAATTCATCGGCGGAATCAAAAATTCGATTTTCGGAGGGGAAGGACTTTTCTATGCGACACTTCGCGGACCCGGAATCGTTTACATCCAATCGTTACCTTTCAGCAGATTGGCTGACCGAATCATCGCAGCGGCTCCAAAAACGGGTGGAAGCGGCAGAGAGGAAGGCAGTTTGCTTGGCGGTTTAGGCAGAATGCTCGATGGAGACAATGGATTCTAATAACTTAAAACAACAAAAAAAGCGTTCAGGAATTGAACGCTTTTTTTGTTTACATTGATTTCAGAAAATTAGTTTTCAAATTCGGAGTCTGTATTTTTTCCAATGAATGATGTTAATACAGTCGTGTCCTGAAGGAGTTTCAGTTTACTCAAATGAAAAATCCGTGTAAATCAGTCTAATCCGTTTTACAATTTAGTGTTAGGCAAAGTCATAATTCCCATGTTGAAAAGTGTAAATGCCTGAACGTCCACATTTTCCTGAATCGTAGCAGCTACTGATTTTCCGGCTCCGTGTCCCGCATTGATATCGATACGGATTAAGGTCGGATTGTTTCCGGTTTGCTTGTCCTGTAATTCGGCTGCAAATTTGAAACTGTGTGCCGGAACTACACGGTCATCATGATCACCGGTGGTGACCATAGTCGCGGGATATTGGATTCCTTTCTTAACGTTGTGAACCGGAGAATATTTCTTGATGTACTCAAACATTGCTGCAGATTCTTCCGAAGTTCCGTAATCGTAGGCCCAACCTGCACCTGCTGTAAACGTATGATAACGAAGCATGTCCAAAACGCCTACAGCCGGTAAAGCTACTTTCATTAAGTCGGGACGTTGCGTCATTGTGGCGCCAACCAACAAACCACCGTTGGAACCTCCTCGTATTGCCAAATAATCCGGAGTGGTGTATTTTTCTTTGATCAGGTATTCCGCAGCAGCAATGAAATCGTCAAATACGTTTTGTTTCTGCATTTTTGTACCCGCATCATGCCATTTTTTGCCGTATTCACCACCACCTCGTAAGTTTGGAACCGCAAATATTCCTCCGTTTTCCATCCAAATCGCATTGGCAATACTGAAAGTCGGCGTCAAACTCACGTTAAATCCTCCGTAACCATACAACATGGTTGGATTTTTACCGTTGAGTTTCAATCCTTTTTTGTGGGTAATAATCATTGGGATTTTGGTTCCGTCTTTAGATGTATAGAAAACCTGTTTGGAAACATAATCCTCTCCGTTAAAATCCACTTTCGGTTTTTGATACACGGATGAGCTTCCTGCTTTTGGTTCAAACGAATAGGTAGTTCCAGGCGTGATATAATTGGTGAAGGAATAATACAGGACGTTCTCCTCTTTTTTTCCGCCGAAACCAGTTGCAGTTCCAAGACCCGGTAAAGTGATTTCACGAACCAGTTTTCCGTTGTAGTCGTATTGTTTTACCACTGAAACGGCATCTTTCATATAATTGGCGAAGAAATAATTGCTTCCTGTTGATGGAGACAATACGTTTTCCGTTTCTGCAATAAAATCTTTCCAGTTTTCCGGTTTTGGATTTGAAAAATCAGCAGTAACGATTTTTTTGTTCGGCGCTTTCATATCGGTTACGATGAACAGTTTACTGCCTTCGTTTTCAATGATGTAACTCGACGTGTTGAAGTTGTCCAAAATGGTGATAATCGGACTGTTTTCCTTGGTCAGATCCTTAATATACAACTCGTTTCCGTAAGTCGAA
>NZ_DATIDM010000035.1:0-5717 GCF_035456225.1 Flavobacterium sp.
AACGGACTTGAAAAAAATAAAGCATCCGACGGAATCTGTTCTTTTATGCTTACAAACTGATCGATAAAAGGTTCCAGCAAACCCACATCGGATTGCCCATAACAGATTCCCTTTCTGCAAACGGTTTCGGTATGTCGGACTAAATAAACTTCCATATCGCAATCGCTGAAAGATAAAAAACAACTTCACAAACCTGTTGTGTGGCTCCTAAACAATCCCCGGTATAGCCTCCAATCCATTTCTGAAAATAACGCGCCATAAAATATCGGGTTATAAAAACCGGAATCAATACAAAAAGGAATTGCCATTTGAAATAAGACAAAACAAGAAGCGGCAACAATCCGAAAAAGAAAGCGCCAGTCACTTCCTTCCAAGTGAATTTCTGGGCAATCGGTTTACTTTTACTTGATGCATCTTCACGCGAATATTCATGCGTAAAAACAATCGAAACGGCAGCTAAACGGCTTATTGAATGCGCTGTAACAAAAAGTAACAGGAAGACAAGGTAAGGATTCAGGTTTGCAATTTCGGCCTTTTTTAAGAGTAAATCTGTCGACATGAATTTGGTCAACAGTAACAGCCCAACACCAATTGCACCATAAGCGCCGATGGCACTGTCCTTCATGATCATCAGAATTTTTTCCTTAGTCCATCCGCCGCCAAATCCATCACAAACATCGGCAAAACCGTCTTCATGGAAAGCGCCTGTAACCAAAATCGAAGCTATCATCGAAAACAGCACGGCAATTTCCGGGGCAATCAGATAATCAAAAACCGCGTAGGCACAAAAGGCCACACTTCCCACTATCCACCCAATCAACGGAAAATAACGAGAGGCTTTGTTGAGATAATCGGGATCATGATTGATATTCTTCGGACACGGAATCCGGGTGTAAAACATCAACGCGGTAAAAAATATATGTAATTCTCTCTTCATTTTGATTGGAACGCGTATTGTTCCGAATTTATATTATTTGAACATTATTGCCACTTATTGATTAGGAACACAGATGAAACAGATGCAAGCAACACGGATAATCACGGATTATTTTATTATTAAGATTCTGTCTTCAATGCCCTGAAATGAGCTTCCGGGTACTTGAAACGATCTTCCGAGTGCTTGAAATGATCTTCCAGGTGCTTGAAATAGTCTTCCGCCATAAAATTCAAATCTTCCGTCTTCAATTTCTTCTCTGCCGTCTCCTAATTTCTGCCTTCTGATCACTGCGACTGAAAACTACCTACTTATTACTCACCCCCGCACTTTCAAAACTGGCCATTTCATTCAGAAAAGCCACGGCCGACTGCACAATAGGAAACGCAACGGCACAACCTGTCCCTTCACCTAATCGCAGGTCCAGCTGCAAAATCGCTTTTACATTTAAATAATTCAGCAATTTCACATGTGCTTGTTCGGCAGATTGGTGACTGAAAACAGCATTTTTCATAATATTAGGATTCTTCTTGAAAGCAATCAGAAAAGCCACGCTACAGATGAATCCGTCAACCAGAATAAGCATATTGTTTTTATAAGCCTCCAACATTCCTCCTGCCATTTGCAGGATCTCAAATCCGCCAAAATATGCTAACTTTTCATCTAAAGAATCATTTCCATCGTAACTGTCGATTGCCTTTCGCAGAATTTCGTTCTTGAATCGGAGTTTTTCGTCATTTACGCCGGTACCTTTTCCAACGCAATCTTCAATTGGAATTCCGGTGATGACACTCATCAATACCGAAGCGGTAGAGGTGTTTCCGATTCCCATTTCGCCAAAACCGATGCAATTGCTTCCTTTTTGTGCAATAACCGAAACGATCTCACTTCCTTTTTCAAAACAAAGTTCCAATTGCTCTTTGCTCATGGCCGGACCCTGTAAAAACGATTTGGTCCCGCGGTCGATTTTTGCGGCTATTAAATTGGAAATCGGCGCAAAATCATAATTCACTCCCGAATCCACCACGGACAACTGAATATTATTTTGTCTGCAGAAAACATTAATCGCGGCGCCTCCTTCAAGGAAATTAGCCACCATTTGTCTAGTCACATCTTGTGGATAGGCACTTACGCCGTGATTGGCAATTCCGTGATCGGCGGCAAAAACAACGATATTCGGCTGCAGTATTTTCGGTTCCAGGGTTTTGAAAACCGTTCCGATTTGCTTTGCCAGAACTTCCAGAATCCCCAAAGCGCCTGTTGGTTTGGTCTTATGGTCGATTTTATGCTGTAGTGCTGCTTCAAATTCTGCAGAAACATTTTCAAGTGCACTTTCGACCTCCGAGTTATTACCCGTTTCGGTTTTATTAAGCATGGAAATTTCTTCCACAAAAGGTTTTTCCGATTTCTGTTTCCATTGCAACTGTTGCAGCATCGGCTGGTTGTTGTAATTCGTAGCGGGCTTTCCGACACAGAAATACCCCAAAGGCTCAATATGTTCGGGTAAACCCAGTAATTTCTTAAACTGATAATAATTCAGAATCGAAACCCAGCCCATCGAATAGCCTTGTTCCGTTAACGACAACCAAATATTTTGGGCAGCACAAACGGCGCTGAATTTTATCGCTTCATTACTTCCAACAGTTCCGATGGTAAAATTATTCAGAACCGAACGGTCATAACAGATTACCAATCCCAACGGAGCCTCTTCAATAGCTTCGAGTTTCAGATTTTGATATTGTTTCCTCTGATAGAGATTATCGGTCTGATTAGCCGCTTTTTCATCATATTCCAAGAATAATTCCTTAACGGCTTTTTTGATTTCGTCTGAAGTGATCAAATAATATTTCGTAGCATCGGTCAGCCCAACGGAAGGTGCCCAATGCCCTGCCAGCAATGCTTTCTGAATGACTTGCTCCGGAACAGCTTCGCTGGTAAAATGGCGGGTATCACGGCGCGATTGTAAAATTTCGTATAAATCTTTCATTCAATTCCTATAAGATTTGCAGTCAGTTAAAATCTATAATTTATTTTCTTTCTTTTATTTTCACCGGAATTCCGGATACCATCAGCACAACCTCATCAGCATTTTTAGCCAGATATTGGTTCATCCACCCCTGAAGTTCTGTAAATTTTCTGCCGATATGGGTTTCGGCATGTACCCCCATACCGATTTCATTAGTAATAATTATGATGGTCGTATCCTGCTGATTCGCCATTTTATCGAATTCAGCTTTAGCCTGCTCAAGACTTGTTTGTACATCATTTTTGGTATCGAAGAAGAAATTAGTCAGCCAAAGTGTTACA
Organism: Flavobacterium sp.; assembly: GCF_035456225.1. GTDB lineage: Bacteria > Bacteroidota > Bacteroidia > Flavobacteriales > Flavobacteriaceae > Flavobacterium. The sequence continues at coordinate 3,242 of NZ_DATIDM010000035.1, forward strand.
CAATCGACCACAGCTACTTTTCCGGAGAAATCGATTTCGCTTAAGTACTTTTCGTTTTCTACATTAATCCATCTTTCATCGCGTCCTTGCTGATGACGGTCAATGCGTTTTTGGAAATCGTCATCCCATTTTCTTGCCGTGGCCACATACATTGGGTTAGCTGATAATTCTTTCGCCAGATTCTCGGCGTAACTGCTTTTTCCGGAGCGCTCCCCTCCTGTTATTAAATAAATCATCTACTAAAATACTTGTATTTTATATTCCTTCTTTTTGGTTCTTGCTCTTGGTTCTTGGTTCTTTCACCTCTTCTCTATCTTCTATTCTCTATTTCCCTCTCAAAAGCTGCCGGATCGATACCAAATGTCCGAACAAAACAATCGGAACAACAAAAACCGGCAACCAGGTAAACGGAAAATTCAGGAGTGCGACATTCGGTTGATCAAACGCAAACTGCTGGATTGGAATTGGCATCGACAAAATAGCATTTATGACAATATTGGCTAAAAGTCCGAGACAAATAAAATTCCAGATTAAAACTAATTTTCTGCTCAATAGCGCTTTTTTGAATCCGAAATAAGCAACAAAAGGAGCTGAAAGCCCGGCAAAGATATCAAAATTACGTCCTGCAAAAGTCATAAGTTCCGGAACCGTTTTATACAGAAACAACCAGTACAAAACAAGTTCCACCGGAATTCTAATGGTGTTCAGGTAAGTGATGTTCAGTAAGGGTAACGAATCGATAAACTTTCGCCCTTTAGCGGTGGCAAACAAAACAACAATCGTTAGAATTCCTGGCCAGACACCGAACATCGCAATTTTAGGCGGAAAGCTATCCAGATTGGAATTATAAACACCGTTAAGTGCCAGAATAGCCGTTAAAGCGAGCCAAACGATTAATCCGAATACCATCGTGTTGGATTTTCTTCGTATGCCTTCATTATCCGAATTCTTAAGTAGCTGATAAAAAAGCAGCAACGTTGCTAATGTCGTCAGCACAAAAACAACGGAAATGTAGATTGGTAAATTTGCTATCATGATTTCCTATTTTTATAGTAAATATAAGAATTTCACCTCTTACACCTCTTACACCTCTTACACCTTTTCCCTTTTCCCTTTTCCCTTTTCTCTTATATTTTATCCCTACTTTCAAAACCATAAGGGCAATGTCGGCACCCGTTTTGACAGCAATGCCCTCTTTTCAAATGGAACCAGGCTTTGAAAACGTAATTTCCGTTCTCGATATAATAATCGATTCCTTCAATCAGGTTTGTGGTTTTCGGGAGATCTTTTGCTCGGTTTTCCATTGCAGATTCCGGCGACACAGTCCCTACATAGTCTTCTATTTTTACGGCACAGGCATTTTTAAAACAACCCGGACAAAGACAATCGATTACATCTGTCGGAGCAAAAATCGGCGGAAAATCATTGCACCAGCATTTGCTTCCTTCGGGTGTGTCACCACAATTAAAAGGAGTTCCGCAGCTGGAGCATTTTTTTACTTTTATGACATTCATATGCGGATTCTTATTGTTTTTTATCGGTCATATGTAATGCCCAAGAAGACCTTCTTTGATACTGCATTAAAACACTCTTGGGCATTCCATGGGGTAAAGATATCATTTGTTCCTTTCGCTTGAACCAAAAATAAGCAGGATTTTTTTGCAAATTCTCATACCTTTGCGGACATCGAAATACAACATAATGAAGAATTATTTTTATAAAATGATGTTTATTTTCTTTCTTCTGACCTTCGTTGGATGCCAGAAAAATGAAAAAACAGCAATAGAAAAAAATGTAACTGCCGAAAACACAATTAAATATGCCAGCGGACTTGCGATTTATGACTATGATGGCTATTCCGTTGTAAAAGTGACCAATCCATGGCCGGATGCGAACCGTGATTTCACTTATATCCTTAAAGAAAAAAACGCTGTAGTTCCTGATAGTTTACAAAATCACACGACAATTCAGGTGCCTTTACAGTCTATCGTTGTTACCTCAACCACCAACGTTCCTTTTCTAGAAATGTTGGGTGTTGAAAACAAACTGGTTGGATTTCCGCATACCGATTATATTTCATCTGAAAAAACACGTGCACTAATTGACAAAGGCTTGGTAAAAAACGTTGGTCAGAATGAAAAACTCAACATGGAGCAACTTATCGATTTAGCTCCTGAACTGATTGTAACTTTCGGCGTAGACAACAATAATCCGATGATTCAAAACCTTGAGAAAAGCGGACTGAAAGTGATGATTGAAGGCGATTGGATGGAACAGTCACCATTAGGAAAAGCCGAATGGATAAAACTATATGGAGCGTTATTCGGAAAACAGAAAGAAGCTGAAAAATTATTCGACCAAATTGTAAACGATTACAGTGAGGCCTTGAAATCTGTTAAAAACACCAAAGCAGAAACTACGGTGCTTTACGGAACCATGTATCAAGACCAATGGTATGTTGCCAAAGGGAACAGTT
>NZ_DATIDM010000036.1:0-3924 GCF_035456225.1 Flavobacterium sp.
ATCAATACTATCCAAATCGTCTCTAACTTTTTTAGAAAATTACCTAAATAACGCATCACCAACCGGTTATGAAGAAAGTGGACAAAAACTTTGGATGGACTATCTTAAACCTTATGTGGATACTTTTATTACGGACACTTATGGAACTGCTGTAGGCGTAATCAATCCGGATGCAAAATATAAGGTTGTAATCGAAGGTCATGCTGATGAGATTTCGTGGTATGTAAACTATATAACCGATGACGGATTAATCTATGTGATTCGTAACGGAGGTTCTGATCATCAGATAGCACCTTCCAAACGCGTTAATATTCATACTAAAAACGGTATCGTAAAAGGTGTTTTCGGTTGGCCGGCTATTCATACGAGAAATCGCGGTAAAGAAGAATCTGCGACATTACATAATATATTTATTGACTGCGGATGCTCAACTAAAGAAGAAGTGGAAAAATTAGGTGTTCATGTAGGTTGTGTAATTACGTATCCGGATGAATTCATGATTTTAAACAACGATAAATTTGTGTGTCGTGCCATTGATAACCGTATGGGTGGATTTATGATTGCGGAAGTTGCCCGTTTACTGAAAGAAAACAAAAAGAAATTGCCTTATGGATTGTACATCGTAAACTCGGTTCAGGAAGAAATTGGTTTGCGTGGAGCGGAAATGATTACGCATACCATCAAACCGAATGTAGCGATTGTGACCGATGTTTGTCACGACACGACCACACCAATGATCGAAAAAAAGATTGAAGGTGATTTGAAAATGGGTAAAGGTCCGGTAATTGCTTATGCCCCGGCTGTACAAAACAAATTACGCGAATTAATTGTAACTACTGCAGAAGACAAAAAAATTCCGTTCCAGCGACATGCCACTTCAAGAGCAACAGGAACAGATACCGATGCATTTGCTTACAGTAATGGCGGAGTGGCTTCAGCGCTAATTTCGCTTCCATTGCGTTATATGCATACAACTGTTGAAATGGTTCACAGAGATGATGTTGAAAATGTCATCAAATTAATTTATGAAAGTTTACTGAAAATTGAGAACAACGAAACGTTCTCTTATTTTAAATAACAGTTGATGGTTTCATTACCGACAAAATTTAAGGCAATTCTCCTGCTATTGTCATTTACTTTAGTAATGAACAGTTGTGGTTCATCGCATTCTAAAAGCAAAACCACCACAGTTTCTAAAGCAAAAGGATACAAAAGCACGGGAGTTGCCTCATATTATCATAATAAATTCAACGGTCGTAAAACCGCGAGCGGAGAACGTTTCAGTAATAAGAAATATACTGCGGCTCACAGAGATCTACCATTTGGAACAAAAGTAAGGGTCACCAACCTTGCCAACGACAAATCGGTTGTGGTTACCATTAATGATCGCGGGCCATTTACAAAAGGACGGGAAATCGATCTGAGCAAAAAAGCCTTCATGAAAATAACCGACAAGAAAAGTCATGGCGAACTGAAAGTAAAAATTGAAGTTTTATAATAATGTCTTCTTTAAAAAACATAATCCTCTGCTTACTTTTTTTTATTCCATTTTTCAATGGGAATGCCCAAACGACCGATAAAATAGAGGAAACTTTTGCTTCCAAAAAAGGTGTCGACAAAATCAGTTTTTACGAAAGCCTAACTCATCGGCAAAAATTGGATCATCTGGATTTCTTATACCAGGATCTACTTAAACTATCCGCCGATGAACAAATTAATTCCGATATAAAATCGTCGATGCGTGTTAAATTCGCATTAGCCGAAATCTATATTTTTAAAAAGGACGACCTAAAAACCATTGTTTCTTTAAAAGAGATTTTGAGCAATAATGATTATAAACTTTCCGATTCAAGAAAAATGTTTTTATTGGTTCAATTGCAAAGTGCTTATCTGGACCTTAATTTGTATTCTAATGTTTTTAAAATAAACTCTGAAATAGCCTATCTCAGAAAAAAAGGGGTGAATTATCCTTTGTGGAGTTACAGTAATAAGAGTGCCTTATATGCCAGATTGTTCTTATACGACAAGGCGATTTTACAATTGAAATCAGAAATCAAAGAAATTCTGAAACATCCCAAACGTGATTCGCTCATAATCCCTTCTGCTTACAACAGTTTAGGATTTTATTTTTTCAAGAATAATCAAGTAGACAGCGCCTATTATTATTACAATCTGTCATTACAAAAAGCAGAAACAGCTCTTATCAAAAATGATTTTGGGGATTACAGCAAGTTGACTGGTCTGGTGAAAGGAAATATAGGCCTTTTAAAAATGAAACAAGGCGATTATAAAAATGCCATACCATTACTCATGGAAGATTTATCCATCAGTTTAAAAATCAAGGATTACATTAGCAACAACGATGGGATTGTAAAAAACATTATCCTTCTTTCAACATGTAACATTAAGTTAAAAAACTACACTGAGGCGCAAAAAAAAACAGAACTTGCAGAACAACTCATTTCAAAGGGAATATCACCGGAAACAAGAGTATCCTACTATAGATTAAAAGCAGAATTACTGAAAGCACAGAATAAAAAAGATGAAGCCTACACCTATTCTGAAAAAGCGTTCAATTTGAGTGATTCGATAAATTCGAAGAAACAACGCCTTTTATTGGCCGGAAATGAAATCCTATACCAATTGGAAGAAAAAGATAATTTAATTGTAAAACAACAATCAGATATCAATACAAAAGAAAAAGGTATACTTTATATAGTTGCGACTGCGTTGGGAATTATTTTGATAACAACTTTATTGTACTTGAATAATTCCCGAAAAAAACAGAAAGAAATCCAGCGGAAAAACGATGAGATTTCGGCAAAAAATGAAACTATTAAAGAATCACTGGCCGAAAAAGAAATGCTTTTAAAGGAAATTCATCACAGGGTTAAAAATAACTTGCAGATTATTACCGGAATATTGGAACTGCAAAATTTTCAAATTAGTGATGAAAACACAAAAGTTATTTTAAAAGAAGGTCAGTCACGAATTGAGTCGATTGCCTTAATACACAAAACGCTTTATCAATCAGACAATTTCAGTAAAGTTCCGTTTCAGGATTATCTGTCCGAATTAATTCAAGCGATTCAGACCACGTACAAAAACAAGAACACAAAAATTGCTATTGAGATAAATGCAAATGACATTGAACTTGGGATAAGCACAGCCATTCCGCTAAGTTTAATCATTAATGAGATTGTTACAAATTGTTACAAGCACGCTTTTAAAGACAGAGAAATCGGAAAAATTAAAATCAATCTCACAAAAGAATCCGATATTTACAAACTGAAAATATCAGACGATGGCGTTGGCCTTCCGGAAGATTTTAATCCGAAGAAACTGAAGTCTATTGGTTTTGATCTTATTCAGGGATTGACAAGACAATTAGAAGGAAAATTAGATTGGCGAAGTAACAACGGAACCAACATTATAATTACGTTTAAAGATATTACATGATGAATCCACCACTGAACATTTTAGTCGTAGAAGACGAGTACATAACTCAAAAAACCATATCTGTTTTATTGACTGAAATGGGTTATAATGTAGTAGGAACAGCTATGAATGCACAGGAAGCTGTTGAAATACTTACCGAAAACAAAGTTGATTTTGCGCTTTTGGATATTACTATTCAAGGGGAAAAAGACGGTATATGGCTGGCCAATTATATTCAGGAGAACTATTCGATACCTCATGTTTTCCTCACTGCTTATTCTGATGATGCGACTATCAAAAATGCAATAGCTACCAAACCGCAAGGATATCTCATAAAACCATTCCAGAAAGCAGATCTTTTTACTGCAATTGAAATTGCGATGCTCAATTATAATAAACAAACAATTCCTCCTACGCAGCCAAAAACTTTTCTATATATCAAGCACAACGATATTTTTGAAAAAGTAGCAATCGAAAACATCATTT
>NZ_DATIDM010000037.1:0-11671 GCF_035456225.1 Flavobacterium sp.
ACGGAAGAAAAGTGACTACTCTTCTGAAAGGTCAAAATTTTCAATCGGGATTTAATTCCCAACAACTAAATTTTCCGGGAACATTAGCTGCCGGGATTTACTTTTTAACGGTTTCAGGCGAGAACGAAACCAAAAATTTCAGGATGGTGAAAAAATAAATACCAAAAATAAGGTTAGAAGTTCTGTTTTTTTTTAATGATGAAATTTGATTACTATTCCGATAGAACGAATTGAATAACGATTCGTTTTAGCGGATTCTCTCTTCTTTAGAGTCGTCCAACTCTATTTTTACTAAACCGCCCCACCACGGCAGCGCTAAAGTATAGCGCAACAATATGATCTCCCCAAAATTCAAAGTGTTTTCTTTTGAAACTAAGCGATGTAATTGAGACTGTTTTTAACTGGTTATGAATGGTTTTCAAGTGTGTTTTGGTTCAGATACATAAAGAATAATTAGAGAAAATTGCTGTTAAATACCAATGCTGTGTTAGAGAGTATCAGTATTAAGGCAAATGTTTCTGTCTAAATTCTTTTTTTTGAATCTGTGAATGGAAATAATATTTGAAGAGGTTAATTCATTTTACCGAGTGGTATTGGTTCTCGTTGAAAGAGCTAAAATGCATCGGTAAATAAAATTGTAAAAAAGATGAAATATTTGTTTTTTTCACTACTGTTTCTCACAGCAGAAGCAATGTTGGCACAGGACGGAACTCTTGATGCCACCTTTAACGGTAACGGGAGGGCTTTGGCGGCGTTTAATGTATTCGATTCGGCCGTTCATTCTATGGTTTTGCAGCAGGACGGGAAGATAATTGCCGGAGGTACCGTATCTAATCATGGTGTTTTTTCCCAGTTTGCGTTAGCCAGATTCAACAGCAACGGAACTCTCGATCCGACATTCGGAACTGCAGGGTTGGTAATAGGCGATTTTTCAATCGCTAAAATTTCATTGAACACCACATTATTGCAATCAAGCGGGAAGATAGTAACAGGCGGGATCGCATATAATGATTATGAGGATTCGCAATTTGTTTTGACCCGTTTTAACAACGACGGTAGCTTTGATAACTCTTTCGGAACGGCAGGGCTGGTTTTAAGAAATTTTCTGAACATAAAATCGTTAGTGGCACAGCCTGATGAAAAAATCGTTGTAGCCGGCTTTTCGATTGCTACTGCAGACAGAGATTTTGTATTACTTCGATTCAATCCTGATGGGAGTGTAGACAACAGTTTTGGTACCAACGGAGAGGTGGTCACTACAATAGGCGCTAAAGATTTTGCGAACGATATCACGCTGCAAACGGATGGGAAAATTGTGCTGGCAGGAGCGGTCAAAAATGCTGGCGGAGATTATTACACTGATTTTGCTATTGTTCGGTATTTTGATGATGGAAATATCGATACGTCTTTCGGAACAAACGGGGTCGTGGTAATAGATATTGACGAAATGGATGAAGCAAATTCGGTAAAAGTGCAATCGGACGGTAAAATAGTAATTAGTGGCTGGTCTTCTTCTATTTCTGGAGATACCGCTACTTTTCAGGTGATTCGTCTTCTTCCAAATGGGAGTATTGATGTTTCTTTCGGTGGATCAGGAATTTTCAGTTCACCAATTTTATTCAGTTCACATGAGCAGCTCATCCAAGTTCAGAGCGATGCTAAAATATTGATTGTAGGTGCAGTAGCAACAACCAGCGCATATGATGTTGCTATGATCCGTTTGCAGAGCAATGGCAGTTTGGATACCACATTTGGAACTAACGGTGTTGTGGTAACTACTGATGGTCCGGAAACCAGCAGTCAGGCTAATTGTATTCTGCTGCAGCCGGACGGGAAGATTTTAATTGGAGGTGAGTCCGGGGAAGGGCTCATGTCCTATCACCCTCATTTTGTGATACAGCGGTATGATTCAGGATTAGGAAGGTAACGGCAAATGATAATCTGCTAAAAAGTACAATTAAACAATTTAGAAATGAGAAATATAAACATATTTACGAGATATTTCAAAGGAGTTCTTTTTACTCTGCTGCTGTTGCCTTTTGCGGGAATTGCCCAGACAGCCACGGTAAATTATACTCCGTCTACAGCGGTTATTGCTAATCCGGAAAGAGGATTTTACAAACATACCGAGGTGCATTCCTCCAGTTATACGGGGTTAGACCAGTCAACATTAAATGGTTACAGGAGTAATTATGTCACTTTGATATTACGGGTTTTTTATATGGAAAGTTTTGTCAACGGACCTATATCGGATTCCTATTTAAATAATATGCAGTCCGATTTTACTAAAATCAGAAATGCAGGCTTGAAATGCATCGTCCGATTTGCTTATTCCGACAATACTAACGGGGTTTTAGATGCTCCCAAATCCATTATTTTGCAGCATATTAACCAGGTAAAAAACCTGTTGATTTCCAATGAGGATGTCATTTGTTCGGTGCAGGCGGGCTTCATAGGTACATGGGGCGAATGGTACTATACTAATCATTTTGGAATGCCGCCTTCTACTGCAGATTATGTCAATCGGAAAGAAGTGGTCGACGCAATACTGTCTGCATTGCCTACTACAAGAATGGTTCAGATAAGAACCCCTAAATTAAAACAACGAACCTATAACACAAGTACTCCTTTGTCTCAAGATCAGGCCTTTAATGGTACAGCTTTGGCAAGAGTTGCTCATCATAATGATTGTTTTTTAGCCAGTTCCTCTGATTATGGGACGTATGAAAATACATCTACAGAATATCCTTATCTGGATCAGGAAACCAAATATTTGGCAATGGGAGGAGAAACCTGTGCCGTAAACGAACCAAGGTCGAAATGTCCTACGGCGATGGCGGAAATGGAGAAATTTCACTGGACTTACCTGAACATGGGGTACAATCCTTCGGTTATCAGCGGTTTTCAGGCCGAGGGATGCTATCCTGATATGCAAAAACGTTTGGGATACCGGTACGAATTGATTAGCGGTACTTTTCCACAGATGGCCCGTGCAGGTACCACAATGACTGTTGTTCTTAAGGTAAGAAATTCCGGTTTTTCAACATTGTTTAATGCCAGAACGGTGTTTTTGGTTTTAAGAAACACCTCCAATAGTCAGGAGTATCGGATTCCTTTGATTACGGACCCCCGATACTGGTCGAATAAAACCGAACAGACCATAAGCGAACAGGTAGTTTTGCCATCAAATATGATTGCGGGGAATTATAAAATGTACCTGTATCTTCCAGATAAAAAAGGGAATTTGGCACTGCGACCGGAATATTCACTGCGTCTTTCCAACGAGTCTATATGGGAAAGCAATACAGGGTACAATAATTTGTTGCATACCATTGGTGTCGAATCGACGTTAGGAACTTACGGAAATGTGGCTTCAAATATCAAACTGTACCCGGTGCCGGCTAATGATAAATTAATGATTGAATTGGACGGTATTGATCAGTTTGAGGTTTCGATGTTTAATTCCCTCGGACAAAAAATGAATATCCGTTATTCTTCCGTATCCTATAACATGCTTGTCATGGATACGCAGGATTTTGAAGCTGGTGTTTATTTTATTCAATTTCAAAATGAAGGTCAAAAAGAAGTTCGATGCATTATTGTAAAGCGATAACGGAATTGAACAGATGGAGAGGCGGCTTTACAGAGACCGCCTTTCTTTTTTTACCGAAATAAATTAGTAATATTTGGGTTTTAAAATTTACATTTGTACCTATTCAAAATGTAAAAATGGAACTCAAATTAAACAGACCGATTTGCTTCTTCGATTTGGAAACCACTGGTATTGATGTGGGTAAAGATCGAATCGTCGAAATTGCAATCGTAAAAATATATCCCAACGGAAATAAAGAAAGTAAGACCTGGCTGGTAAATCCCACAATTCCTATTCCGGCGCATGCCACGGCTGTTCATGGAATCACCAATGAAAAGGTTGCCGATGAGCCTACTTTCAAAGAGCTTGCATCGCAAATTCACAATATGATCAAGGATTCGGATTTGGCCGGTTTCAATTCCGATCGTTTTGATATTCCGCTTTTGGCAGAAGAATTACTTCGTGCTGAAGTTGATTTTGACATGAAAAACCGTGTTTCGGTAGATGTGCAGACAATCTTTCACAAAATGGAAGAGCGTACCTTAAGTGCGGCCTACAAATTTTATTGCGGAGAAACCCTGAACAATGCTCACAGCGCTGAAGCCGACACCACGGCAACCTATGAAATCCTGAAAGCCCAATTGGAACGTTATCCGGAACTGGAAAACGATATGAAAGCTTTGTCGGAATTCACAACCAGAAAGAAATCGGTTGATTTTGCGGGATTCATAGCTTTAAATGCTGAAGGGCAGGAGATTTTTACGTTTGGAAAACATAAAGGTGCTTTGGTAGATGAGGTTTTGGAAAAAGAACCAGGGTATTTCGGATGGATTCAAAACGCCGATTTTCCGTTATATACCAAGAAAGTGCTGACAGGGATAAAATTAAGAAAGTTGAATACTAAACAGTAGTTAGTAAAGAGTGGTTAGTAATTAGTCTATTCTCAACTTCACTAATCACTATTTACTAATCACTAATCGCTAAAAACAATGAAAATAATCTGCATAGGTCGTAATTATGCCGACCATATTTCCGAATTAAAAAACGAACGCCCGAGCGAACCGGTAATCTTTATGAAACCGGATACGGCCATTTTGCCAAAACAAACCCCTTTTGTTATTCCCGAGTTTAGTAATGATGTACATCACGAAGTAGAGATTTTAGTAAAAATTAATAAGGTAGGGAAGTATATCGATTCGAAATTCGCACATAAATACTATGATCAGATTGGATTGGGTATCGATTTCACCGCCCGCGACTTACAGGCCGACTTAAAAAGCAAAGGACTTCCGTGGGAAAAGGCAAAGGCATTTGACCATTCAGCGATAATAAGTGACTTTTTATCGAAAAAAAATTTCAGTTCACTCGAAAATATTAACTTTGAATTAACAAATAACGGTAAGGTTGTTCAAAGTGGAAATACCAGTCAGATGTTGTGGAAAATAGACGAGTTGATTGCCTATGTTTCGCAATATTTTACCTTAAAAACTGGAGATGTTATTTTTACGGGAACACCTGCCGGAGTAGCGAAAGTGCAACCGGATGACGTTTTGGAAGGTTTTATAGAAGGAGAACAACTTTTTAAAATACAGGTAAAGTAAAGCAGATGCCATTACATTATAACTTATCAAAAGTCTACGAAATTTCGGATAACGATACCGAATTCGCGCAACAGATTATTAATCTTTTTGTTGAAGAAGTACCTGTGGAATTAAAATCTATCAAAGAAGGTATCGAAGTAAAAGATTATGCAAAAACATATGCCTCTTCCCATAAAATCAAACCTACCTTGGATTTATTGGGAATGGATGCCGCCTATGAAGAAAATCTTCAGATTATGGAGTGGACAAAATCCGAAGGCAAGAAAAAAGAAATTAAAGAAGTCTTTAAAAGCTTAAAAGAACACATTGAAAACGCCCTGAAAGAAGTAAGAAAAGAGTACAATATTTAACTTTCAGCGAAAATGCCTAAAACCATTCGAGTAAAATTAGGAAAACATTTTAAAGTAGCGGTTCAATACAAAGACGTTGTTTCATTCGAGAACGAATTGAACAATAAAGGATTGGATTTTTATTTAAATTCAAAAGAAGAACCTTCACAATGTTCTTTAGTGTCTTATTATTTATCCGAAAAAGACAGACCGGCCGTTGATGATTTGCTTGTGGAAAATCAGATTGTTGCCAATTATGAAACCTTTCAGTTTGCTGATTTGAGTGATCAGAAAAATTTTATGGGGCTTTATTTTAAAGTGGTTGGCGTCTTTATCGTTTTGCTTGTGTTGCTTAAAGTAGTGGAAGCTGTTGTAAATCCTTAATTCTTTCGGGTAAATTTTCTTTCATATTTTTAAGATCATTGGCAATTCCCAATATAATGTTAATGAGTGTTTTTCCTTATACTATTGTGTGTAAAGCGTAGTATATTTGTTGCTTACCTGCTCAAGAGAAAATGAAAGCAACTATTGTAACTATAGGCGATGAAATACTCATAGGTCAAATCATCGATACTAATTCTGGGTTTATCGCCAAGGCCTTGGATAAAATCGGAATCGGAGTATATGAAATGCTGTCCATTACCGACGACAAACAGCATATTCTTAATACGTTTTCCAAACTTCAAAACCAATCGGATGTTGTTATTATAACCGGTGGATTGGGTCCTACCAAAGACGATATTACCAAAAAAACATTCTGTGACTATTTTCAGGACGAGTTAGTAACCGATGAAGCGGTTCTGGTGCATGTGACCAATCTGATTGAAAATTATTTTAAACGTCCCATAACCCAAATCAATAAAGACCAAGCGCTGGTACCTTCGAAATGTACGGTGTTGTTCAATCCGGTGGGTACCGCTCCCGGGATGTGGATGGAAAAAGAAAATACTGTTTTCATTTCCTTGCCTGGCGTACCGTTTGAGATGAAACATCTTATAGAAAACGAGGTGATTCCAAGGCTGGTAGAAAAATTCAAACGACCTTATATCGTCCATAAAACCATTCGTACTTACGGAATTGGCGAGAGTCTCCTGGCTGAAAAAATTGAAGTGTGGGAGGATAATTTGCCGGAATTCATAAAATTAGCCTATCTGCCACATGCGGGTCAGGTGCGTTTGCGTCTTTCTGCACGCGGAAATGACGAAGCGATGCTGCATAAGGCAATTGCTGATGAAGTGGCGAAACTGGATGCCATTATCGGGGAAGCAATCATTGGTTATGACGACGGTGAAAGCATCGAAGTGGTTCTAGGGAAATTATTTACGGAAAAAGGGCTTACGGTTTCAACGGCAGAAAGTTGTACCGGTGGGAAAATAGCCGCGACATTAACGTCTGTTTCGGGGTCTTCCAATTATTTTAAAGGCAGTGTGGTGAGTTATGCTACCGAAACTAAAGTAAAAGTACTCGAAATCTCTCAAAAAATGATAGATGACTATTCAGTGGTTAGTAAGGAAGTGGCCGAAGCCATGGCGCTGAATATTCAGAAAATTATGAAAACCGACTATGCAATTGCTACCACCGGAAATGCCGGTCCGAACAAAGGTGATGCCGATGCGGAAGTGGGTACGGTTATCGTTGCAATGGCGACTCCTAAAGGCGTGGAGAGCGAAGAATTTAATTTCGGACAACCACGTGAGAAAGTAATAGATAGGGCAGTCAGCAAGGCTTTGGAGAAAATTTATCAACAAATTTTAAAAAACTAATGAAAATAGTTTGTGGAATAGGTTTCTTTTTTGTTTCTTTGCACCCTGATTTTGAATAACGAATATAAAGATAAGTACAATGTCAAGAGTTTGTGAACTTACAGGTAAGAGAGCAATGGTTGGAAACAACGTTTCTCATGCTATGAATAAAACTAAAAGAAAGTTTAGCGTAAATTTAGTTAAGAAACGTTTCTACATTCCTGAAGAGGACAGATGGGTAACTTTAAGAATATCTACATCTGCTTTAAAAACGATTAATAAAAATGGTATTGCTGCGGTTTTGAAAGAAGCTAAAGCTAACGGATTAGTTAAATAATCCAGTACCTTTAAATATATATCACGATGGCAAAGAAAGGTAATAGAATTCAGGTTATTTTAGAATGTACTGAGCACAAAGCTTCTGGTGTACCAGGAACTTCTCGTTACATCACAACTAAAAACAAAAAGAATACTCCGGACAGATTAGAGATTAAAAAATTCAATCCAATCTTGAAAAGAGTAACTGTTCATAAAGAAATTAAATAATAGTAAGTCATGGCAAAGAAAACCGTTGCAACATTACAGACAGCTTCAAAGAGATTGACTAAAGCTATCAAAATGGTAAAATCACCTAAAACTGGTGCTTATACATTCGTTGAGGCAGTAATGACTCCAGAAGAAGTGGATGAGTTCTTAAAAAAGAAATAATTCCGTTATACAATATATAGAAAAGCTGCTTTCATCCGGAAGTGGCTTTTTTATTTTTATGGTTTTTCTTTCTCAATATTTAGCTAAAGGAAGAAAAGAACCTCATAAAAAATTTATATTTTTGAAGCATAATCGGAATTTTGTTTCGATTTGTTGAAATTTAGGAGCCAATCGCTTGGGCATTTTTTAAGCGTAATTCCTGCTGTCCGCTGTATCTGTCATTGCGAGCTTGCAAAGCAATCTCCCAATGCCAGGATGCCGCTCCCATCAGGGCTAAAGAATTGCTTTTAGGCTTCTATTGAACTAGTAATTCGTAATTTATAATTCGTAATTAAATACATGAATTTTTTTAAAAAAATATTTTCATCCGAAAAAAAGGAAACTTTAGATAAAGGCCTTGAAAAGTCAAAAACTTCTTTTTTCTCTAAACTGACCAAAGCGGTTGCCGGGAAATCAAAAGTAGATGATGAGGTTCTGGACAATCTTGAGGAAATTTTAGTCGCTTCCGATGTCGGAGTAAATACAACGCTGAAAATCATAGAACGCATCGAAGACCGTGTTTCTAAAGACAAGTATTTAGGCACGGATGAACTGAACGTGATTCTTCGTGAAGAAATTGCGGGGCTTTTGTCGGAAACCAATTCCGGTGAAGCTTCCGAGTTTGAAATCCCAGCCAATAAAAAACCGTATGTTATTATGGTAGTTGGTGTGAATGGGGTTGGAAAGACAACTACCATTGGGAAATTAGCTTATCAATTCAAAAAAGCAGGACACAATGTAGTTCTTGGTGCTGCTGATACGTTCCGTGCCGCAGCTATAGACCAGTTGCAGATTTGGGCCGATAGAGTAGGAGTGCCTATCGTTCGCCAGCAAATGGGTAGTGATCCGGCTTCCGTTGCTTTTGATACGTTACAGTCGGCAGTAGCACAAAACGCCGATGTGGTAATCATAGATACAGCCGGTCGTTTGCATAATAAGGTGGGTTTAATGAACGAACTTACCAAGGTGAAACGTGTTATGCAAAAAGTGGTAGAAGATGCCCCTCACGACGTTTTATTGGTTTTAGACGGATCAACCGGACAAAACGCTTTCGAACAAGCAAAACAATTTACCGCGGCAACAGAAGTAAGCTGTCTGGCAGTTACAAAATTAGACGGAACCGCAAAAGGTGGAGTAGTTATCGGAATCTCTGATCAGTTCCAGGTTCCTGTAAAATATATCGGAGTAGGTGAGGGAATTGAAGATTTACAGGTGTTTAATAAATACGAGTTTGTAGATTCTTTCTTTAAATAATTTAGCTTATGGAGAAATTTATCCAGTTCTTAAAATCGAAATCCCCTCTGGCTTTTTTGGTAATTGGAGTTACATTGATCCTATTGTCATATTTTCTGGAAAAGAAATTACCGAATATTTTCATGGGAATGCGATTGCTGGCATTCGTCGCTGTTTTGTACGGACTGATGAAATTCTTCAGTAAAAAATAATAATAAAGGCGTTATTCATATAGCGCCTTTATTTTTTGCCATAATACATCATCAAAATCCGAAAGTGCCGTGGTTTGATTGTCGGCAGCATTTCCCATTCGGATGACAACCATTTTTTTGCTCGGAACGACATATATTTTCTGATCGTCTTTTCCCAAGGCACAATACATATCGCTTGGTGCAGAAGAAATCAGCGAACCATTGAAAGTTAACTGCGTTTGTGGTAGGTGGAAAGTCGTTTTTCCGTTAAGCCACCATAAATAGCCATACGCAAGATTGATGTTTTGCGAAGTGCCGGTAGCTTCATTGAAAAAGTTGGTATTGATAATTTGTGTGCCATTCCAATTGCCTTTAGTAAGAGAAAGTAAGCCAAAACGCGCCATGCTTCTCGTAGTGCTCCAATAAATACTATTGTTGTTCGATTGGATCCAGGTACCGGTCATTCCAATTGGATTTTTCAGTTTGCTGTTGAAATAATTGTCCCATGGCTGCCCCGTTGCCTGTGCCACAACATCCTGAAGTTTTACATAAACGTTATCATAAGCCCAGCGTGTTCCGGCATCTGCTTTATAAGATAAGCAACTTGGGTCCACACAGTCGTGCAGGGAAGGATCGTTACTGTCGTTAAAGGCATCATCCAATCCGGAAGTCATGGTCAGTAAATGTTGGTTGGTTATCAGATTTTCTTTTTCCAAAGGAATGGATGTCCATCCTGTTCCGATATAATCCGAAACTTTATCATCGATGTTTAAAAAACTTTCTTGTTGTGCAATTCCGGTTACAGTGGCTGTCAATGTTTTTCCGGCACTTGCCCAATACCAGGGTGTAGTAGCGGTATGTCCGTTAAAATAACGTTCCAGAACAATTCTACCATTCACTAAAATAATGAAACCTTTGGAGTTTTTTTCATTCAGATACGTTTCCAGTGGAGTGACAGCATTTTGGTTCCAGCCTAAATCCGCGATACTTTTTGTTTCCCATTCATCTCCCGTAAGAGGCGGGAAATACATAGCTTCTGGTGTAGGTGTTGTGTTTTCGGTACTCTCCGAATCAGAACTGCAACTTAAAAAAAGTGTTACGAGTAACAGAAATATTGGCAGAAGGAATTTTTTCATCATTTTTTATTTTTGGATACGACTTTAAAAATAGTAATTAGTTTAATCGGTTATGTCTTTTCCGAATGGTTTTAAAAATTAACTTTGCAGAAACTGAATTCTGATGAGAAATATTTTTATTGCAATTATTGCACTTCTGCTGGTAGGCTGTAAACAGGATATAACAGAAAAAGACCTCGCCAAAATAAATGGTTATTGGGAAATTGAAAAAGCGGAATTGCCTGACGGTAATAAGAAAGAATATAAGGTCAATGAAACGATCGACTTTTTTCAGATAAAAGACAAAAAAGGGTTCAGAAAAAAAGTGATGCCTCAATTAGACGGAACTTACCTGATGAATGATTTGTCTGAAAAAATCGAAGTCGAGATGAACGATGGAAATGTTGTATTTAACTATTCTACTCCCTATGCCAAATGGAAGGAAACAATTGTTTCTGTTTCAGAGGAAAAACTGGTCTTAAAGAACGATCAGGATATTGAATACCATTATAAAAAACCAAAACCTTTTTCTGTAAAATAATGGCAAAGCGTTTTAATGAAGAAAGTCCGATAGGGGATATTTTAAAACAGTTTATTCAGGAAAATAGACTGCAGGTTGGTATGGACAAAATAGATGTCAGGGACGCATGGCGAAATCTCATGGGAAATGCAGTCAATAATTATACTACCGAAATAATGCTTAAGGGGAATACACTTTATGTGGCATTGTCTTCGGCCGTATTGCGCGAAGAATTGAGCTATGGGAAGCAAAAAATCATCAAAATGATTAATGAAGAGCTTCGAAAAGAGATTGTAACCGAATTGGTTTTCAGGTAATCAGAAATAAAAGATAATTTTATCTTTTATTTGGTGATAAAAATCATGTTTTGACATAATAGGCTTGTTTAGTTTTGCTTTAAATTAAATCAATCTAAATAAGCTTAACGAAATGAAAAGCGCTGTCCAAATTATTTTCGCGATCCTATTTTTCACCTTAACACTTAATGCCCAAAACACCGGAACGATAAAAGGTGAAGTCGTTTCTTCGAAAAACATTCCGCTGGAGAAGGTAACAATAACTACTAAAAATGGCGATTTGAGCGGAATGACAACTCATGAAG
>NZ_DATIDM010000038.1:0-5396 GCF_035456225.1 Flavobacterium sp.
GCTGTTTTTATAATGGGGGTTTTGATGTTCAGTCAGGCGGCAACTACTAAGACCATGATGCCTTTAGGTATGACTTTGGGCGTGGCGCATCCTGCACTGATAGCCATCTTTCCTGCAGTTAACAGTGATTTTGTGTTACCGGGCTACCCAACACTCTTGGCAGCTATTAATTTTGACCGAACCGGAAGTACCAAAATAGGGAAGTTTGTGATCAATCACAGTTTCCTGGTCCCCGGTGTTGTGGCTATTGCTGTGGCTATTGCTATTGGTTTTTTGATTGGAACATTTGTATTATAAATACTTAATATATTTTTTTTAAACTAAATCCATAATCTATGAAAAAGAATCTATTCATTTTTTTGTTGTTTAACTTGTCTTTCTTTATGCAAGGTCAAGTTATCGAAAAGCAGACAACGGAAGGTAATAAGTATGTTGATTCCATACCTAGTTTAATTCCTGTTGAGAGGCAGTCTTTATTGTCAAATGTTGATGTGATTTTTAACTCACGTTTTGCCTATGATAGTCATTTCAATTCTGTTGACGAAGATCCTACTGCACCGGGAGATAATAATTCAGGGAACCATGATTATTCTAGTTTTAATCTACAACAGCTCCGTTTCGAAATCAAGGGTAAAATTCATGAGAAAGTTTATTTCAGATTTAGACACAGATACACTAAAAATTATAACATAGGTGGTATCGATCATGTAAGTCAGGCCACAGATATGGCATTTGCTCGTATAGATTTGGGACCTCGAACTAACTTTTCAATTGGGAAATTGTGTGCTGATTGGGGGGGGTATGAGTTCGATTTTAATCCAATCGATATTTTATCTTATAATGATATCGTTGAATATGCTGATAATTATTTAGTTGGAGTAGGTGTTTCACATACATTGGAAAGCAAAAAGCATAGTTTTACTTTTCAGGTATTGAATTCCCGCACCCAAACTTTTGAACAACAATATGGTGACTCTGCTCCTGATGATATAACGGCATCGGAATATCCTTTAGCTGCGGTAATAAACTGGAGAGGAAGTTTCTTTAAAGGACTTTGGGAAACCACTTATAGTTATAGTTTCTTTAATGAGGCAGATAACGCACATATGAATTATATCGTATTGGGAAATAAATTTAAATTTAATAATAAATTTGTTCTGTATTATGACTTTCATTACAGTGATGAAGGATTGGACAACAAGGGGATTACATCCGGTATAGTAAGTACGCCTCTTGTTGATCCTGTAGCTGTTAAGGATGCCTTATATGTGGAAAACTGGGCGCGTGCGGAATACATGGTTGCTCCTAAGGTAAATTTACTTTTGTCGGTTATGCACAGTAATCATTATTGGAAAGATAATCCTGATGCGGGTGCCGATGATTTGTTGTCGGTAAGTTATGGCGTGATTCCGGAAGTTCAATATTTCCCATTTAAAGAATATAATATGAAGTTCTATGTAGGTTATGTATATAGAAAATATGATTATACTAGTTATGCACAAACGGCCTATGGAGTAGGAGATTATACTACCGGACTTTTGAGTTTCGGTATTATCGCGCCGTTCCTGGTATTATAATTTTAGAACAAGTGATAAAAAACAAAACCCCGCTTTAGGCGGGGTTTTTGTAATAAGTAAGATAAATATGTTTAACAAACGTTTATTTAATTTTATTTACGATAGCTGTGAAAGCTGCAGGGTGGTTCATAGCTAAATCAGCAAGAACTTTACGGTTCAATTCGATATTGTTAGCTTTGATTTTACCCATGAATTGAGAATAACTCATTCCGTGTAAACGAGCACCAGCGTTGATACGCATGATCCATAATGCACGGAAGTTTCTCTTTTTCTGCTTTCTACCACGGTAAGCATATTGCATTGCTTTTTCTACCGCGTTTTTCGCTACTGTCCAAACGTTTTTACGTCTTCCAAAGAAACCTTTGGCTTGTTTTAATACTCTTTTTCTTCTTGCTCTTTTAGCAACTGAATTTACCGATCTTGGCATAATTTTAAATTGTTTTTTGCAGTAAGGCGACCTTTCGGTACTTCTAATTCCAATTGCTCGGAACAGCCCACTCCAGGGTTATTAAATTGTTTTAACCGAAAGAATAATTAAGGTTAATTGACAATTGAAAATTGTCGATTAGATAATTCTTAATTGTTCTTTTACACTCTTCACGTCAGATTGGTGAACCAAAGCTGAATGAGTTAAAGCTAATTTACGCTTTTTAGATTTTTTAGTCAAAATGTGACTTTTAAAAGCGTGCTTTCTTTTGATTTTTCCAGAGCCAGTAACTTTGAAACGTTTCTTAGCGCTAGATTTAGTTTTCATTTTAGGCATTTTCTTCCTAGGTATTAGATTTATCTTACTTACTATTTTTTAGCTTTTGGCTTTCAGCTAATAGCTGTCAGCTGTAGGCTTATTTCTTTTTCTTCGGAGCGATAAACATAATCATACGTTTACCTTCAAGAACCGGCATAGCTTCCACTTTACCGTAATCTTCCAAATCTTGCGCTAAACGAAGCAATAAGATTTGCCCTTGCTCTTTATAAATAATCGAACGCCCTTTAAAGAATACGAATGCTTTTAATTTAGAGCCTTCCTTTAAGAATTTCTCCGCATTTTTCTTTTTGAATTCGTAATCGTGTTCGTCCGTTTGAGGTCCGAAACGAATCTCTTTTATGGTAATTTGTGTCGATTTAGCTTTTAATTCTTTTTCGCGTCTTTTTTGTTCGTAAAGGAACTTTTTATAGTCCATGATTTTACAAACGGGCGGTTCTGCATTTGGAGAAATTTCAACCAAATCTAGTTCAAATTCATCGGCTAAACGCAATGCTTCGGCAGTTTTAAATACTCCTGGTTCTACATTATCACCTACAAGACGCACCTCAGGCACACGAATGTTGTTGTTAATTCTGTGGGGGTCTTTTTTTTCTACGCGAGGTTGAAAACCTCTGTTGTTTCTAATTGCTATGGCTTTAAAAATTTAAGTTAGACTTAGAATTGTTTTAATGTTTTGCTAATTTCGTCATTTACCAATGCGGCAAATTGTTCAATTGTCATCGTTTCGTTCGACTTTCCGGCATCACCATGACGACGAACTGAAATCGTACTGTTCTTCTCTTCTTCCTCACCAACAATCAGCATAAAAGGAAGTTTTTTTACTTCTGCCTCTCGGATTTTTTTACCGATTGTCTCGTTACGGTTATCAATTAGGGCGCGAATTTCGTGAATTTCCAGCAATTCTGAAACTTTTTTGGCATAATTTTCATATTTCTCGCTCAAAGACAGGATAATAGCCTGCTCCGGCATCAGCCAAAGAGGGAAGTTTCCGCCTGTGTGCTCCAGCAAGATAGCGATAAAACGTTCCATCGAACCAAAAGGTGCGCGGTGAATCATTACCGGTCGGTGCAATTCGTTGTCCGAACCTTTATAGGACAAGTCAAAACGCTCCGGTAAGTTGTAATCTACCTGAATAGTTCCTAATTGCCAGCTTCTTCCTAAAGCATCCTTAACCATGAAGTCTAATTTCGGACCATAGAAAGCAGCTTCACCTGCTTCAATTACATAATTCAAGCCTTTGTCCTTTGCAGCACTGATAATAGCGTTTTCCGCTTTTTCCCAGTTTTCCACCGAACCGATATATTTGTCAGGATTGTCTAAATCACGAACAGAAACCTGTGCAGTGAAGTTTTCAAATCCTAAAGATCCGAACACATATAATACAAGGTCGATTACGTTTTTGAACTCCGCATCCAACTGATCCGGCGTACAGAAAATGTGAGCATCATCTTGAGTAAATCCTCTAACGCGTGTTAATCCGTGTAATTCTCCGGATTGCTCATAACGGTAAACAGTTCCGAATTCCGCATAACGTTTTGGTAAGTCTTTATAACTCCAAGGTCTTGCATTGTAAATTTCACAGTGGTGCGGACAGTTCATCGGTTTTAATAAAAACTCTTCTCCTTCAGCCGGTGTGTGAATAGGCTGGAAGCTGTCTGCTCCGTATTTAGCGTAGTGACCGGAAGTTACATATAATTCTTTTTGTCCGATATGAGGCGAAACTACCTGCTCGTAACCTGCTTTCTTCTGAGCTTTTTTTAGGAATTGCTCCAAACGATCACGCAAAGCAGCTCCTTTAGGTAACCATAAAGGTAATCCTTGTCCAACTTTTGGCGAGAAGTGGAATAAATCCAATTCTTTTCCAAGTTTTCTGTGGTCACGACGTTTTGCCTCTTCCAACAATTCAAGATAATCCGTCAAATCCTTTTGTTTAGGGAAAGAGATTCCGTAAACACGGGTTAACTGCTTGTTTTTCTCGTCACCTCTCCAGTAAGCGCCAGCTACCGATAGGATTTTCATTGCTTTGATGATTCCTGTATTCGGAATGTGTCCTCCACGACATAAATCGGTAAACGTAGAATGATCACAGAAAGTAATCGTCCCGTCTTCCAGATTTTGGATTAGTTCTGTTTTATATTCGTTGTTTTTGTATAGTTCTAAAGCTTCTGCTTTGGTAGCCGAACGCATTTTGAATTCGTGTTTCTCTCTCGCGATTTCCAATACGCGGTCTTCTACCGCTTTAAAATCCGCATCTGTAATTTTTTTATCACCGAAATCCACGTCATAATAAAATCCGTTTTCAATCGCCGGACCGATAGTCAGCTTGATGCCGGGATACATTTCTTCCAAGGCTTGCGCCATCACGTGGGAAGTAGAGTGCCAGAACGCTTTTTTACCGTCCGCATCGTTCCAGGTATATAATATAAGAGCGCCGTCCGTGGTTAGTGCGGTGGTGGTTTCAATGGTTGTACCATTAAAAGAGGCTGAAATAACGTTTCTTGCTAATCCCTCACTGATGCTTTTAGCAACATCCATAGGAGTCACACCTGGTGCAAACTCCCTAACCGAACCGTCCGGTAAAGTAATCTTTATCATATTTTTTAATTAATAAGATGCAAATATAACTGTTTATAAAAGACATACAATATATATATAAGGTATAATTTTCTTTTAGAAGCGAAAGGTTCGGGCTTTTTTAGATACGTCATTCCCGCTTTCCGTTGCAATTCCTCCGCTACGCTGCGGGATTTCCTCTTCAATCGGGGCTAGGGGACAGACTTTTTGAACTTATCGGAAGGTCATTGCGAGGAGGAACGACGAAGTAATCTTTATATATATAGTATGTAAACCCGACTTTGCCACTTTGCGACTTTCAGGAAAAAAACTTTCGTCAGTTACGAAATGGTTATCAGCGAGTTATGGAAAACCTTGGAAAAACTTTAAAAAAAAGGTTTGGAAAAGTTTGGAGTTGTGGGAAAGAGTGCTACTTTTGCACCCGCAATCAAGGCACAGTTCTTTAGAAATAGTGAAACAAACGGATCGAAAAGATTTTG
>NZ_DATIDM010000039.1:0-20112 GCF_035456225.1 Flavobacterium sp.
CGGTGTCGTATGTGTAGCTTTATACTCGATATCATCCACAAGGATTTTTACTGTCGAAAGCAGACCAACCTTATATCCTGCTTTTTTAAACAACTGAAACAATAATGATGCAATCGTTGTCTTTCCATTGGTTCCTGTAACGCCAACCAGTTTAAGGTTTGATGAAGGATTCCCATAAAAATTAGCGGCCATAAAAGCCAACGCACTACTTGTATCTTCAACCTGAACGTAAGTGATCCCATCAATGATTAAACTCGGGAATGTTTCACAAACAATTACGGTCGCACCAAGATTGATTGCTTTTTCAATAAAATCATGCCCATCGGAAATTGTTCCCTTTATGGCGACAAAAATGTCATCGGCAACGATTTTTCTCGAGTCGAATTCGATTTTATTCACCTCGATATCCGTTGAACCTTTTACGGCTTCAATGGCTACTTTATATAATATGTCTTTTAAAATCATCACGATAATTCTATGGTTATGATTTGATTTTTATTGAATCGTTGCCCTGGCTGAATGGATTGTTGTTTTACTTTTCCACTACCTTTTACTTTTACTTTCATTCCGAAGTTTTCCAGTAGAGCAATCGCATCCATACCCGTCATTCCTTTTACATTCGGAACTATGTTCTCTTTTTTCTGTGCTTTATTGTAATACTCTGCATAATTTTTTTCCTGATGTGTAATTTTCACATTCAGCGTTTTGATTTCATTTGTGGAAGGCACATCGGTGAAAATTTTTTGTGCAATTCTTTTGAAAACAGGCCCAGCCACATCCGCTCCGTAATATCCTGCTGCCACATTAGGTTTGTGCACTACCACCACGCAGGAGTACTTTGGCTCATCGGCAGGGAAAAACCCAACAAACGAAGAAGCATAATACATTTCACCATCGCCTTTATGATAATCTACTTGCGCCGTTCCCGTTTTTCCGGCCATGGAGAAATCTTTAGAATATAATTTTGAACCCGTTCCTTTTTTTACCACATTGCCCAAAACCGCTTTGATTTTTGCCAAAGCTTCATCCGAACAAATCTTTGGATTGATTACTTCTTTATCGAATTTCTTGATGACTTTATTCCATTCTTTGATTTCACGAACGAATTTTGGCTTCACCATTTCACCATTATTGGCAACCGCATTATACAAAGTCAGCGTCTGCAAAGGCGTCATGGAAACTCCATAACCGAATGCCATCCACGGAAGTGAAATCGCTGACCAGCTTTTCTCACTCGGCTGTGGAATTCTTGGTTTTCCTTCTCCTTTAAATGGCAATCCCAAAGGTTTGTTTAGGCCTAAACCATTTAAACGGTTCACGAATTCTTCCGGATTATCCTTATAATTTTCGTAAACAGCCTGCACCATAACCGTATTGGATGACACTTCAAATCCTCTTGCCAAGGAAATTTTCCCATAACCTCCTTTATGAGAATCACGAACGTGTCTGCCTCTATAAGTTATGTCACCGCCTTTGGAATCATATACTTTACTCGTATCTACTTTTTCATCGTCCAACAAAGCAATCAGATCCACCAGTTTGAAAGTAGAACCCGGTTCGTGCGATTCGGCCACAGCATAATTAATAGTTTCGTAATACGATCCGCTTTCCGCACGTCCTAAATTAGAAATAGCTTTTACTTCACCTGTTTTCGTTTCCATTACCACCACGCAGCCGTGATCTGCCTGATAATATTCCAATTGTTTCAACAAGGCGTGATGCGCAATATCCTGAATATAAACATCGATGGTCGAAATGATATCATATCCGTCACGAGGCTCAATCTCATTATTATCACTGATGGGCTTCCACTGGTTTTTAGCTATTTTCTGCATCAGACGTTTACCATCTTTACCATTTATATATTCACCGAATGCTCCTTCAATACCAACACGGGTTTCTTTACCGGTTTCATCAAAACGCTCATAACCAATAGTTCTTTCAGCAATTTTTCCGATTGGATGCTCACGAACGGTTTTTTGCTCCGTAATAACTCCTCCTTTATAAGCGCCCAAATTGAAAAGCGGGAAACTTTTTATTCGCATGTACTCGGTATAGCTCAATTTTCTGGCTACCAAATAATAACGGTTTTTGTTCGAACGGGCTTTTCGCAATTCATGTTGATAAAAACCGGACGGTTTGCCTAACATTACCGAAAGCGAATCCGATAATGCTTTTACATTATCATCAAAATGCTCTTTTTTTGGTGCCATCGCATCAAAACGGATGGTGTAATTGGGGATAGAAGTAGCCAGTAAACTTCCGTCGGCAGAATAAACATTCCCTTTATTAGCCGGGATTACAAAATTTTTCACCGTTCTTTCTTTGGCTAATTTTCTGTAATAATCACCTTCTACCCACTGAATGTTGGTCAGTTTTACAGCAACGAAAATAGCCATCATGAAGATCATGAAGGCTACCAAATAAATTCTGTACGAAATATTTTTATTTTCTACTGCCATATCTTTTTAAGAATACTGCTTTCTTCTTCTTTCACTTTAATTTTCTTTGGCGGAACCGAAGACGGTAATATTCCGTGTGGTTCCATCTGGGTTGAAATCGTCGATTCCATTTTGAGTTCCATCAGCTCTGATCGCCTATCTACAAACTCCGATCGTAACTCTTTCACTTCGTTGGTCAACTCGGTTATTCTGTAATTTTTT
This sequence comes from Flavobacterium sp., assembly GCF_035456225.1. GTDB lineage: Bacteria > Bacteroidota > Bacteroidia > Flavobacteriales > Flavobacteriaceae > Flavobacterium. The sequence goes on from NZ_DATIDM010000039.1 coordinate 2,664, forward strand.
TGCTCATAACGGTGAGCATTCCCAATCATTATCATGGCCAGCAAAATCAGGAATACGATAAACTTCCAGTTTTTTAACGCATCGTCGTCGATCAGAAATTTTGCTTTCAGTAAACTGTATACTCCGCCCTTCATCTCTTATTTCTTTTCTGCTATTCGCAATTTGGCACTTCTAGCGCGGCTGTTTATTTTGATTTCCTCATCGGAAGGCACAATCATTTTCCCTATCAATTTGAACGGAACTTCAAATCTTCCGAAGAAATCGCGTTCCGGTTCGCCTTCAAACATGCCGTTTTTCATAAAACGCTTTACCAATCGATCTTCAAGTGAATGATAGGATATCACACTCAATCTTCCACCGGGTTTCAAAACCTCAAGCGACTGCTCCAAAAATTCTTTCAGCACTTCCATTTCCTGGTTCACTTCGATTCGGATTGCCTGATAAATCTGTGCTAAAATCTTATTGCTTTTGTGTGCCGGTAAAAATCGGCTCAACACCTGCTTTAATTGTTCTGTATTTTTTATCGGATGTGATTCCCTGGCCTGAACAATGGCGTTTGCAAGTCCTTTTGCGGTTGTCAATTCACCATAGTCGGCAAATATTCTGCGCAAATCAGCTTCAGCATACTCATTTACCACATTGTAAGCGCTAACCGCATCTTTTTGATTCATCCTCATATCCAGCTCCCCTTCAAATCGGGTTGAAAAACCACGTTCCGGAACGTCAAACTGATGTGAAGAAACGCCTAAATCACCCAAAATCCCGTCAACCTCACGCACGCCGTGAAAACGAAGAAACCTCTTTATGAAACGAAAATTTTCATTGATTAAAGTAAAACGCTCATCATCGATAGCATTCGCCAAAGCATCCGTATCCTGATCAAAAGCAAACAATCTTCCGTTCGGACCTAAACGACGCATAATTTCTCTGGAATGTCCGCCACCGCCGAAAGTCACATCCACATAAATTCCATCCGGCTTGATATCCAAACCATCCACCGTTTCTTTCAGCAAAACAGGATTATGATACTCCATTGTCATCGTTATTTAAGTTCCCCATTACATCTTCAGCCAAAGCCGCAAAATCCATATCATCTCCGGAAATAGACTGCTCGTACAAATCCTTATCCCAGATTTCAATGATATTTACATTTGAAGTCAGCACCAAATCTTTGGAAATTCCGGCAAAATCAATCAAATCTTTTGTAATCAGAAGTCGTCCCGCATCATCCACCTCAACCATTTTTACACCTGCCATAAACTTGCGGATAAAATCGTTGTTCTTTTTTACGAATCTGTTCAGACCGTCGATTTTCACCATCATTTTATCCCATTCCGATTTCGGCCATAGTTCCACGCACTTTTCAAAAATCGAGCGTTTCAATACAAAACCACTCTCCAAAGAAGGCAATTGCTTCTTCAAAGGCGCAGGCACCATCAGCCTTCCTTTTGCATCAATTTTACACTCGTATGTCCCGATTAAGTTCGTCAACTGAAATCGTATTTAAAATGATTTATAGCAAAAGTATATATTTTTTACCACTTTTTACCACAAACTACCACTTTGTTGATAAGTTTTCCCACCTCGGCTTCCATACGTAAGAAAATATGTTAAATCCCTCATTCTTAATATTTAGCGATAATTTAAGATTTTAAAAGAATCCTCGGAAAATATTCAAAAAACATCTTGTTTTGATGATGTTTTTTATTGATTTGAAAAAATCATATTGGATTCATTTTTTCACGAAATCAATTATGAAATTTATTGATTACTAACCCATTAAGCCCGATTTCAGTTTTAATAAGAAAGTGTTTTCGATTTTCATTTCGAAAACTTCCTATTTGTGGAGAAAATCATATATTTGCCTCTTATTGATATTGGATAATTATACACCAAAAAAACATGTTGAAAAAAGAAGGCAAATACAGATATTTTGAAGCTGGAGAAGGCACGCCTATCATTATTTTACACGGACTCATGGGAGGTTTAAGCAACTTTGAAGGCGTTGCGAATTTCTTCCCACAACACGGTTACAAAGTTGTAATTCCGGAATTACCACTTTACACCAATAACATTTTAAAAACAAATGTGAAGGCTTTTTCGAGATTCGTAAAAGACTTCATCACCTATAAAGGATTTGACAAAGTAATTTTACTTGGAAATTCCCTTGGCGGACATATCGCTTTGTACCACACCAAAATGTATCCCGAAAAAATGGCCGGTTTAGTGATAACCGGAAGTTCAGGATTATACGAAAGTGCGATGGGCGAAAGTTATCCGAAACGAGGCGATTACGAATACATCCGAAAAAAAGCAGAAGACGTTTTCTACGATCCAAAGGTTGCTACCAAGGAAATTGTTGACGATGTTTATGCAACGGTAAATGACAGAATCAAACTGATTAAAACACTCACTATCGCCAAAAGCGCCATTCGTCATAACATGGCAAAAGATTTACCAAAAATGACAACGCCAACCTGTATCATTTGGGGAAAAAACGACATTGTAACCCCTCCTAATGTTGCAGAAGATTTTGACAGATTATTACCAAACTCCGATTTATACTGGATTGACAAATGTGGTCACGCTGCCATGATGGAACATCCGGACGAATTCAACAAAATTATGTTGAGCTGGCTTAAAAAATCGAATTTATAATACATGAAAAGTTACAGGCAACTGTAACTTTTTAAATTTAAGAAACTATGAAAATCAATACCGCCGAATTCGTAATCAGCAACTCTGAAGTAAGCAAATGTCCGAAAGAACCCCTTCCGGAATATGCTTTTATTGGCCGCTCCAATGTTGGAAAATCGTCGCTTATCAACATGCTGACCAACCATAAGAATCTCGCAAAAACATCGGGAAGACCAGGAAAGACGCAATTGATCAACCATTTCAAAATAAACAGCAATTGGTTTTTAGTCGATTTGCCTGGTTACGGATATGCAAGAGTTTCCAAAAAGACTAAAGAGGTTTTTCAAAAATTCATCACCGATTATTTTGAAACCAGAGAACAGTTGGTTTGTGCTTTCGTATTAGTCGATATTCGTCACGAAGCCCAGAAAATAGATTTGGAATTCATCACTTATTTAGGCGAAACTGAAGTCCCTTTTTGCATTATTTTCACGAAAGCCGACAAAATAAGCCGCGGCAAAATAGACCAACACATAGCTGCTTACCGAAAAGCGCTTTTGGCTAACAACTGGGAAGAAATGCCACAGTATTTTGTTACTTCATCCACAGAAGAAACCGGAAGAGAACCGCTTTTGGAATTTATTGACGGGGTGAATGACGAAATATTTAAGAGTAATAATTTATAAAAAAGCGGTCAAATGACCGCTTTTTTTATTTCTTCAACTCCATTTTTTCAGCGAAGTAATCACAAAAATCCCTCATGGTTGCTGTCATTTTCTCATCTTCGGTAGCACGGTGAAAAGTATCTGCCATAGCCACTAATGTCTGATGAAAAAAAACTTTCATCTCATCCACCGGCATGTCTTTTGTCCACAGATCGATACGTAAAGTTTCCTGTACCTTACTATCCCATATGGACAGCAACATCGCTTTTGCCTCTTCTTCATTTACACCACCATCCTGTGCAGTCCATTTTATTTTCTCCGGAACGCGGTTTTCATCTAATTCTACAGTTAGTTTAATTTCGGAAGTTAAAGTCTTTGCCATTATTTCTTTGGTTTGTATTTTGAATTATCAAATAGTTCTTTGGCATCCATAGCCAGCATTTTTTGCAGAGTCACCTCGTTATTTTCCATATACGAACGCACGATTTGCCATCCAAGCCATTGTCCCACTCGTCCAGGCGATTCATTATCGATCTCTAAATAGAATTTCGAATAAGGACCGATTGCCACAAAACGCTGCATCAACTTGGTATCAGTATCGTACAATAATTTATTGTTGATGAAGTATTTCCACATTTCGCTTTCGTTTTCCTTACACCATTTTATCTGGTCTTCCGTATATTCAATCTTGGCAGCATCTGGCGCATCCGGAAGCAACATGTCTTTAAGATACAATTCCTTTCCGAAGTAAATCATCTGGGAAAGAAGCGTTCTGTCTGTAGGTTGCGCTATTTTTCCGATTGCAAAACTGCTTACCAGATCCGGCATCATTTGCGAAGACTCAAATCCCTGACGCATATATTTCGGAAACCCTTCATAAAAACGGTGATCTTTTCCCAGGTAGGTATCTAATGAAAGTAACACAAGACTGTCGGCATAAATAGCTTTAGCCTCCCTGTCAACTTCAGAAATCAAAGTAATCACTTTTGGCGTTTTTTGATTTGGGTAATAATATTGAATGTGCTTGAACAGCTCTTCCAGATCATTTTCAAAAGCGGAATCGTTCGGGTATTTCTTTTTTACCTCACCATACAATTCGCGTAATAACGGATTTTTCATTTTGTTAATCCAAACGGAATCCGGATTACCGGCCGGGAAGAAAAAAGGGTACTTATTTTTCAATTGCGCCAATTCTTCCGGATTCGACTCATAGAAAAGTCTGTCAAAACGTTCGATTTTAACCTTTACCGGTATGGCTTCCACAGCTTCAGTCACTTTACTCTCTTTTTTACAAGAAACAGCAAAAGCAACAAGAGCAACAAGCAATAAATACTTTTTCATAGTTTTTGTCAAAATTTATACTTTTATAGCAAATAAATTCGGCGCAAATATACGCCACAGTTTTAAAAAATTTTCATAAATAATTATGATGACAACAGACACTTTTCAGGCCGATAAAATCAATACACTAATCGTTAAATGGTTACACGATTATGCTACAAACGCAAAAGTAAAAGGTTTTGTTGTTGGCATTTCTGGCGGAATCGATTCCGCACTGACCTCAACACTTTGCGCCCAAACCGGATTTCCTACTTTATGTGTAGAAATGCCAATCCACCAACACCCTACCCAGGTTTCCAGGGGAAAAGAACACATTGAGCAATTAAAAAAGAGATTTCCGAATGTTTCGAATGCTGTAGCCGATCTGACACCTGTATTCGAAGAATTCAGAACAGAGGTTCCGACATCCGAAAACGAAACCTTGTTACATTTAACTTTAGCCAACACACGAGCGCGCCTTCGCATGACTACACTTTATTATTTCGCAGGTCTACACAGTGCTCTTGTGGCAGGGACAGGAAACAAAGTAGAAGATTTTGGCGTTGGTTTCTTTACAAAATACGGTGACGGAGGAGTAGACATCAGTCCGATTGCAGATTTGTTAAAAAGTGAAGTCAGAAAACTCTCTGCTTACTTACAGGTTCCGGAAAGCATTTTAATTGCAAAACCTACGGACGGTTTGTTTACGGATGCGGATCAGGAGACCGACAGAAGTGACGAAGATCAGTTAGGCGCCACCTATGATGAACTTGAAATTGCCATGCAGGCAATGGCGGATGGAAAGACCGAAAACGACTTTGAAGGACGTGAAAAAGAGGTTTTCAGAATATTCTCACGACTAAATATAACAAACCAACATAAAATGACAAAGATTCCTGTATGTTTGGTCCCAAATGAATTGAAATAAATTTCCTTCATTGATTATCAGTAGATTATATATTTTTTGTATCTTTACAAGATAATTACTATTAATATTTGATGAAATGATAAAAGTGTGTTTAGCCGACAATCATCCTGTCGTACAGTTTGGGGTGAAAGCCTATTTTAAAGACAATGCGGATATCAGTCTTGTAGGTGTCGTTAGCAATTTGGACGACTTGGACGAAGTGCTAAAGAAAAAATCTATGGATGTCGTGATTCTTGATTTGGAATTGGAAGGGCTGTCAAGTATCAATTTGGTTAAGTCTCTAATAAGAGATTATTCTGACACTAAAGTTGTGGTTTTCACTAATTTAGGAGAACAAATTTACGCACCAAATGCTTTAAAAGCGGGTGTATCTGCTTATATTCATAAAAACTCTAAACTAGAAGAACTAGAAAGCGCTATTAAAAAAGTAAACGAAGGAGCCGTTATCTTTAGTGATGCAGTGAAAAAGAATCTTGCCTTGCTTAATAAGGGTAAAAAATCGGATCGTTTGTATAGAAAATTGTCTTCCCGAGAGATTGAAGTTTTACGTTATTTAAGTGATGGAAAGAAAAACAAAGAGATTGCAAAATTGCTTACTCTCAACGAAAAAACCATCAGTACTTATAAGCTACGCCTGTTAACTAAACTACATGTCACAAATTTGGTTGATTTAGTTAATAAAGCAAAAACACTTGAAATCGTTTAACTGTATCGGGAAAGAACTCTACCTAACTTGGATGAAAATGAGTTAATCAGTGTATAATAATCTATAGCGGATGACAAAATTTCGGAATTGTCTGCTTCGGGCTCGTTTGAAATGCTGTTCTTTAATTCGCTAATAATCTTATCAACTAAAAACCAACGTAAAGTCAATATCGTTTCAGAAACATATTGGCTTATCGTTTGGTTTTTTTGTTTTACAACAATTTGTTGCGCATCCCAATTATGCAACACTTCCCGCTCCTCTTCCATCAAAATATGAGTTACTTCCTGGGCCAGTTCCGGTTCAAGACGCATCAGATATTGCTCAAGTTCGAAAGTTTCATTTTGGTGAAAATAATTCACTAAACCGTTGTAAATTTGACGAAACAGAGGGTTTGCCAGCTCTACCTCATCTTCCTGCAAGCTGAGATAAACCCGTTGATAAACCTTGTGAGAATTCATCTCTTTTACCTCAACGACCTCTCCTTCTTCATTCGTTTTGAGTAACACATCTTCAAATTCTTCTTCAGCAGTTCCGTACAAAAGTAAAATCTCAATTATTTTCCGTTCCAGTTCATATTGAACATCCACCGCCGAAGAAGTCATTTCCGGAGTACTTTTCACCACTTCAAAAGCTTTCTGTTCCGCTTTCTGTTTCTTTCCAACTTCCTGAATATCCTTTTGAACGAGCTGCGCAAGCGTATTAAACAACACGTCCTCGGAAATATCCATGATGCGGGAACATTCCTGAATGTAGATTTCACGTTTAATCTTATCCGGGATTTTGGAAATACTAATCACCATATCCCTGATGAGTTCCGCCTTTTTGATTGGATCATTTTTCGTTTCTTTCATCAACAACGAAGCCTTGAACTGAATAAAGTCCATCGCATTGTCGTTCAGATAAGCCACGAGATCATCATAAGGGGTTTTTCTGGCAAAACTGTCCGGATCATCGCCTTCGGGAAAAGTGCAAACTTTCACATTCATTCCTTCTTCCAGAATTAGATCGATTCCTCGGATAGAAGCACGAAGACCAGCTGCATCACCGTCAAAAAGTACGGTAATATTTTTGGTAAGTCGATTAACCAGTCGAATCTGATCGGGAGTTAAAGCTGTCCCGGACGAAGCCACGACATTTTCAATTCCGGCCTGATGCAACTGAATCACATCGGTATAGCCTTCCACCAAAAAACAATTATCCAATTTCGCAATGGCTTGTTTGGCATGAAAAATCCCATAGAGGACTTTGCTTTTGTGGTATATTTCACTCTCGGGGGAATTCAGGTATTTCGCCGCTTTTTTATCGTTGGTTAAAATTCGGCCACCAAACCCTAAAACACGTCCCGATATACTTTGGATAGGAAACATCACGCGACCTTTAAAACGGTCAAACTGTTTTTCTTCTTTTACGATGGTCAGTCCGGTTTTATCGAGATATTCCAGCTTATAGCCTTTCCCGAGTGCCTCCATTGTAAATGCGTCCCACGTTTCCGGAGAATACCCTAAACCGAATTTTTCGATAGTGTCTTTTGTAAATCCGCGCTCTTTGAAATAAGAATACCCGATAGCCTTCCCTTCATCGGTATGCATCAAAACATTATTAAAATACTTTTGGGCAAATTCTGAAACCAGATACATGCTTTCCTTCTCATTAGCATCTTCCTTTTCAGCATCGGATTGCTCGGTTTCTTCGATTTCTATATTGTATTTTTTAGCCAGGTAACGAATAGCTTCCGGATACGAAAAATGCTCATGCTCCATAAGAAAGGTAACTGCATTACCACCTTTACCCGAACTAAAATCTTTCCAGATTTGTTTCACCGGCGACACCATAAACGAAGGCGACTTCTCATTGGAAAACGGACTCAATCCTTTCAGATTACTACCCGCGCGCTTTAACTGCACAAAATCACCAATCACCTCCTCGACACGAGCGGTTTCAAATACGGTTTCTATGGTATTTTGTGAAATCAAATTATTTAAAGAAGTTACGAAGGCTCAAAGATACAAAGTTGCAGAGTTACAAAGGCTCAAAGTTTTAGAAAAAAACGGTTACTCCTAACAATTCTAAACTAAACTTTGTTTTTTTATAGCAGACTATAAAAACAAAGCTTTAAAGTTTTACAAACAATAAGCCCTTTCAAAACCGAAACTCTGAAAGGGCCTTAAAAGTATGTAACTAAAACAAATTAATTAAAATCAAAACGTAATCCTAATGATGCATTATGTTGATCTACCGCATTATTTTCGAACATTGGCTGCAAATCATATTTCACATACAAACTTAAGTTTCTATACCCTACATAAGTACTCAAGCCGTAAGTAAATTCATTGACATTCCAATCCCCTTTTTGTCTCTCCTTAATTTCATACCCATCGACTTCATAACGCAGGAATTGTTTTGAATTGGTATTAATCCCGATGAATCCTCCCGTACCAAATCGGAAACCATCATGTGATCTGCGATACATTTTTCCATCGATTTCTCTTTTCTTTGAAAAATCAAACTCCAAATGAAGCGGGATTGCAAAAAACACATTTTTAAAATACGTTTTGTTATCAATTAAGTTCACCGGATACGTCTCCAACACCGTTTCTTCTCCTTTATCCACGAAATAACGATTATCAGTAGCGTGTAAAGTATTATACATAAAAGAGAATCCGTATTTAAAATGGAGCGCACTGTCTTCTTGACCTAAACGGGTTCTACCGGTAATCCCCCACTCATAAAAGGTAGAGCGCCAGTATCCGAAATCTGAATTTGCAATAGCCCCATTGGTCACTAAATTGTTAACCCCAAAGGCGAACACAAACTGTGAAGTGGTTCTTTTAGTTTTTTTATGGTAGTTACTTTCCGGAAAGGTAATCGTGTATTTTTTCTTGATCTTTATGGTATCCTTTAATTTTCCGTCCACTCTTTCCTGAACTAAAATATTTAGTTGTTCCTGTTCGTAAGCAACTCTTCTTTCAATATTCTTGGCATGCTCTGTAGCCAATTCAATTTTTCGTTTATCCGCTTCATCCTGGGTTATTTTACCGGCTTGAAGCTGTTCGTTAACCTCTTCGACATGCTCTTTCAGAGCTTTTTTCTCTTCTTTGGTAATATTTTCGATGTTGTTGGAAATCTCTTTAGCACGTTGTTCGAAGGTTTCCTGCGCTGTGACTTTACTTATAAAAAAGCACAATGTGGCCACTACATAAAAGATAATCTTTTGCATAATTTAAAAATTTAACTGTTCGATTTTTGACTGATTACTCGTAATTTCTGTTTGCCACAGCTGTTCTGACCGTTTTAAAATTACGATTCAAACGCTGTAAGGTTGTCTCTCTGAATTCATGATTTAACTCTCCTTCCACAGAGTTCAACAACGAATTGGCGTTGACTTTCACCTGTGGTTTTTCTTTAGACAAATCAGCATTGGCTAAAAGTTTTTCGGCTTCAGGAGCAACTTTCTGAACTTCCTGCTCTTTCTCAACCGTAACATTGACAAACTCTTCTTTTGTAATATGCTGATTCGTATTGATTACTTCTTCTTTAGTCGTATTCTTCGCTGCTTTTGTTTTTAAAGCGGAACTATTTTCGGCAACTGCAGTTTCATTTATAAAATCTGAAACTATTTCTTTGCTAATTGCTGAATCGGATTCCGGCGAATTTTTCTCATTCCCATTGGATTTCACAACCGTTGAATTTTTCATCTGAATTTCAGGATTGCCTTTTTCCTGTTGGAACAGAAACAACCCTATTGAGAAAAAAAGTGCCAAACCCGCAGCAATGTACAACCATCTGTAATTGCCTTTCGGTTTTTTGTTTTCGGCTACCGAAAGCATCGCATCCAGACGGTCCCATGCCGCATCAGAAGGCTGAATCTCCCTTTCATTCAGTTTTTTTCTGAACTCCTCTTCCATTTTATTCGGTTCCATTTTCATAATTTTTAAGTTTATTCACTTGACTTTGGAGCATTTTTCTCGCGTGTGACAATTGTGATTTTGATGTCCCTTCACTAATGTTCAGCATTTCGGCAATTTCCTGATGTTTGTATCCTTCGATGGCGTAAAGGTTAAAAACCATTCGGTACCCATCCGGAAGGCTGTCAATCAGAAACTGAATGTCTTCAACAGAAAACTGACTTTCAATATTATTGAACCGTTCCTCAAAAAAATTCTCGTCTTCCGTAAACTTTACCTGTTTTTGTACTCTCAAATAGGAAATACTCTCGTTTACCATAATTCGTCGGATCCATCCTTCGAAACTGCCTTTGTGTTCGAAATTTTTCAGATTGGAAAACACTTTCATGAAAGCAGTAATCATCACGTCTTCTGCCTGATGCACATCTTTTATATACTGACGGCAGACACTTAACATCTTCGGAGCGTATTTTGAATAAATCTTATGTTGAGCGTGTCGGTTGTTTTCGACAGCCAACTGTATGATTTCTTTTTCGTCCTGATGTAAGTCTATTACTTTCATTCAAAAATGTATTTTGAAACCCGATCAATCAATGAATAACCGACTTCTATTAGCATAGACGAGTGAAGTTTGAAAATGGTTGTATCAACAGTGAAAAAAAATGAAAAAAAATTAATCAGTCATGCACGCAGTCTTTCAAACTGATTACTGCGACTGAACACTAAACTCTACTTCTTTCTTTCAATCACATAATTTACCATCAATGTAAGGGCATCTTTATAGGCAGAGTGGGGAAAATCTTCAATGAGTTGAAGTGCCTCCTTTTGGAATTGCACCATTTTTTGTTCGGCATAGGTCAATCCGTTTTTATCTTTTACGAACTGAATCACTTCACGAACACGCTTTTTATCTTTATTATGATTTTTTACGGAATTAATCACCCAGCTTTTCTCTTTGGAAGAACAGTTGTTAAGGGCATAAATTAACGGCAAAGTCATTTTTTGTTCCTTGATATCAATTCCGGTTGGTTTTCCGATCGCGTCATCCGTATAATCGAACAAATCATCTTTAATCTGAAATGCCATTCCGATAAGTTCACCGAATTTACGCATGCGCTCAATCACCTCATCATCATCAGGATAGACAGCACAGGCTCCAAGCGAACAACAGGCTGCAATTAACGTTGCGGTTTTTTGTCGGATGATTTCGTAATAAACATCTTCAGTAATATCCAATCGGCGTGCTTTTTCAATTTGAAGCAACTCCCCTTCGCTCATCTCCCTAACGGCTATGGAGATAATTTTGAGTAAGTCGAAGTCATTATTGTCTATTGAAAGCAGCAACCCTTTCGAAAGGAGAAAATCGCCAACTAAAACTGCAATCTTATTTTTCCATAAAGCGTTGACAGAGAAAAAACCGCGACGGCGGTTGCTGTCATCCACCACATCATCGTGAACCAAAGTTGCAGTATGGATCAGCTCAATTACCGAAGCGCCGCGATAAGTACGTTCGTTTACTGTTCCGCCGGAAACCATTTTTGCGGTAAGAAAAACAAACATCGGACGCATTTGTTTTCCCTTTCTGTTAACGATATAATGCGTAATCCTGTTTAAAAGCGCCACTTTAGAAGACATGGAATCCCGAAACTTTCGTTCGAAAAGTTCCATCTCCATGCTGATTGGCTCCTTTATCTGCTCAACGATTTTCATCTAATAGGATTGTGCTTTTTTACTGACGAAACGATATCTTTTAACAAATGTAAATCATAATTCGCTTCATAGCATTCAAAGATACAATTCTCTATGAAATAAAAAATAGTGTTTTTTCGTTAAACCTTTTTACATAATTTGCATCTATTAGTTATAACTCAAACTTTCCCTTATGAACACAACCAATTTTTTAAAATCCATTGTACTTATCATGGCTCTTTCCTTAATAGGCTGTAATAAGGATGAGGAAACCGGAAACGCGTCTCAAATAACCACAGAAGATGTTAACATCAATTCTAAAATAGACGCCATATCAAACGATATTTCTGAAATTGCAGAAGATCAGCTGAATGTACAAAACACGACAGGAAGGGAAAATTATCATTCTATCCTACCTGATTGCGCAACGGTTACCACAACGGTAAACGGAAATACCTGGACTAGCGTTGTCGATTTTGGAACCACCGGCTGTCAATACCATAACGGCGCCATGTTAAGAGGACAAATCATCATTAGCGGAAGCACCGATTTTCACCAATCCCCTTATGTTTGGACTTACAACTTCAATAATTTCCACTATAATAATATTTTAGTTGAAGGAACCAAAACGCTTTCAAGAACAATTCAGGCAACTGACGCCCTTGCTACTCCGCATCCGGTTGTTGTGATTGATTTGGATTTAGACATTACCCTTCCAAACGGAAATACCTATTCCAGAACAGGAACAAGAACGAGAGAATTAATCGAAGGATATGATACGCCGCTGGTTTTCCATGATAATGTTTATCGTATCACAGGAAACTGGAATACTACAGGAGCAAACAGTTCTTACACTTCAACAATAACAACTCCGTTGAGAGTGGAAATTGGCTGTACATACAAATTGGTTTCCGGAGTACTTACAATAAACCGAAACGACCATACGGCAGTATTGGATTACGGAGACGGACATTGCGACAATATGGCAACCATTTCCATTGACGGAGGAGCGCCTACCAGCTTTACTTTCGGAAATTAAAATAACGTAATAAAAACAAAAACGTTCGCTGTAATGGCGAACGTTTTTTATGCTTCTTTATTTGCTAACTGCCCACAGGCAGCATCTATATCTTTTCCTCTGCTTCGGCGTACTTTAACCACAATATCATTTTTTTCCAAAGCGATAATATAATCTTCAATGGCATGCTGTGACGCCTGCTGGAAATGACCATCATCTATCGGGTTATATTCTATCAGATTCACTTTACACGGAACGTATTTGCAGAATTTCACCAAAGCATCAATCGATTTTTTATCATCGTTGATTCCTCTCCAAACCACGTATTCGTAAGTAACTTTACTTTTTGTTTTCTTGTACCAGTATTCCAGAGCCTCTTTCAATTCAGGCAACGGGAAATTTTTGGTAAACGGCATGATTTCGTTTCGGATTTCCTCAATGGCAGAGTGCAGGGAAACAGCCAGTTTGAATTTCACTTCGTCATCAGCCATTTTCTTGATCATTTTCGAAATTCCCGATGTGGAAACCGTAATTCGTTTTGGGGACATACCTAATCCTTCGGGAGAAGTAATCTTATCGATTGCCTTCATCACATTGGGATAATTCATCAAAGGTTCCCCCATTCCCATGAAAACGATATTCGACAACGGTCGGTTATAATACAATCGGCTTTCACTGTCTATAGCTGCTACCTGATCGTAAATTTCATCGGGATTCAGGTTTCGCATTCTTTTCAGTCGCGCCGTGGCACAGAAATTACAATCCAGACTACATCCTACCTGGCTGGAAACACAAGCGGTCGTTCTGGTTTCGGTCGGAATCAAAACCGATTCCACAATCAAATCATCATGCAAACGAACCGCATTTTTCACTGTCCCGTCCGAACTGCGCTGCATCGTATCTACCTTGATGTGGTTGATAACAAAATTAGCTTCCAACATTTCACGAGTATGTTTGGAAACACTTGTCATGTCCTCAAACTTATGCACACGCTTATGCCATAACCATTCGTATACCTGATTACCGCGAAAAGCTTTATCGCCATTCGCCACAAAAAAATCGCGTAACTGGTCTTTGGTTAAAGCTCGTATATCTTTCTTTTCCATTTGCATGGCGCAAAGTTAATTACAATTAATGGATTTGGTTATTGGTTAATTTGTAAATTTGTGTGAAAACTTACTAAATGAGATACATACTACTCCTTTTCAGCTTTTGGTCAATGAACTTTCAATCCTTTGGTCAGACTAAAAAAAAAGCGATTAATTACGATTCGGCAATAAACAAAACTGTGTTTATTAGTTACTTTACAGCCGATACTATTACTTTAAATGACAATTGGAGAACAACCAACAGGTCTGCTCCTCATTACCTAGGACTAAAAAACCAACATAAAGATTTTATCGAAATTGCTGCCCGAAGAAAAAAAGAAGATCAGTTTTATACAACAAACATATCAGATGCTGAATTATTAAATAAAGATGCTGAATTTGAAGCCTACAGATACAAAGTCAACAAAACTACATTTGAAAAAATTTACAGTGATGATACCTGTTACGTTTTTAATGAAAACAGAAACAGAATGGATGCTATGACAATTGTAGGTATAAAAAATGACTATGTCATTGAAATTATATTCCACCCTGCTATTGAAGATCAAACCAAAAATCTTGATTATTTGCTTACTCTTTTTAAAAATTTAAACATCAAATAAATGCACTTTATATCCGAAGCTTTAGAAGATTATGTAGCGTTACATTCCGAAAACGAACCGGAACTGTTGGCGCGCCTAAATAAGGAAACCCACCAGAAAATATTACAACCCAGAATGTTGAGCGGCCATTTTCAGGGAAGATTTTTAAGTATGATTTCGAAGTTGATCCGTCCGACAAACATTCTTGAAATCGGAACCTACACCGGATATGCCGCTTTGTGTATGGCGGAAGGTCTGCCGGAAAACGGAACTCTGGACACTATCGACAATAACGAAGAACTGTACGATTTTCAAAGAAAATATTTTGATCAATCACAATGGGGTAATCAGATCCAGCAACATTTAGGTGATGCTTTGAAAATCATCCCGACACTGAACAAAAAATTCGATTTGGTTTTTATCGATGCCGATAAGGAAAACTACATCAACTATTTCAATGTGATTGTACCGATGATGAACAAAGGCGGATTGATTTTATCCGACAATGTGCTTTGGAGCGGAAAAGTGTTGGAAGAAGTCAAAGCCAACGACAAAAGCACGAAAGTTTTATTGGAATACAACGAAATACTAAAAAAAGACCCACGAGTGGAAACGGTTTTACTTCCGATTCGCGATGGATTGACGATGAGCCGAGTGGTATAATTAGCTGAACAAACAAAACTTTAAAACTGAAAAGGCTTTAAAAGATGAGATTCCTCCTTTCGTCGGAATGACAGACTAAAGGAGGATTTTTTTTATATGCTTTCGGGAAAATATTTCTTTCTGAAAATCAGGTATAATTTTGAAAAGCCGTATCCAAACAACACTCCGGAAAAATATCCGGAAAGAATATCGGACGGAAAATGCAAGCCCAGGTAAATACGGCTATAGGCAAATATCAACGGAAACAGAAACAGTAAAAAAGCGTATTTGTAATATTTCCTCAAAATCAAAAACACAAAAACGGTCGATGCCATGGAATTGGCCGCATGTCCTGAAAAATAACTGAAAGTATCGCTTGCTTTTACGATTCGGATAATGTTTTTTATTTCCAAATCATTGCACGGCCTCAATCGCTGTACATTGTTCTTAACCAGGTTGGTAAACTGGTCGCTGAAGGTAACTAATACCGCAATGGAAACAAGAATCAACATTAAATGTTTCCAGCCTACCTTTTTATAGAGCAGATAAAAAACAAATAAAAAAACGGGAGCCCAATGAAACTGCTTCGTGATCAACAACCAAAATCCATCAAATTGTTCCGACCCCAATCCGTTCAGGAAAACGAAAAGTTGTTTGTCTAACTGAATAATTTTCTCCAAAATTATAGCTGTCTTTTAATTGGACCGGTCATATCTTCGATATCTTCTTTGGCTTTATCGATTTCTTTGGTAATATCAGACGTTAAATCCAATTGTTTCATGGGGTTCAGATCATTTAAATCATTCAACCCATTGGCTTCGGCACTTTTCTGAATTTCATTTTTGATATCGTTTGTGGCATTTTTAAGCTGTGCCATACCTTTACCCAAAGTACGCGCGATATCCGGAATCTTATCGGATCCAAATAACATCAAAGCTATAAATATAATGAGGACTATTTCTCCTCCTCCTACTCCGAACATAATTTTGTAATTACATGTTGTAACGCGACAAAGTTACAAAGTTTTAAAATGGTATATGTTATTAAAAACAAAAAAGACCATCGTATTCAGATGGCCTTTTCTAACTATTTTACACCATTGGAAAGTTCATCAAATTTTGATTTCGCTTCTTCTTTTGGCCATACATTATTGGTCACGTCTATATCAGCCGTTTCCAGTTTCGGATCCAGTTGGATTTTTTTCAATGGTTTATCCGTAGCGAAAACACGTTTTACCGTATCGTTCCCCTTTCTCCAGATCTGAACGGGGAAATGATGGTCTTCTGTCGTCCCGTCTTCAAAACGCAACTCAACGATTACCGGCATCATCATTCCGCCCGGCTTGTCGAATTCCACTTCGTAGAAATACTTTGGCTGTTTTAATTCATTTCGGACTTCAGGGCTTAGTTTACCTATATATTCCGATAATGTTTTTACATCCTGAACATCTAATGGTTTCTTCAATTCCGGTTTAAAATCTTCGGATCCTTCAGACACCATATACACCATTGGTTCACCGTTGTTTATCTTTCTTCCTCGGCGGTTGAACTGCTCTTTTACTTCTTTAGAAGGATTTTCGGTAACATAATACTGTTTTACCTCTTTAATTCCGATATCCACATAATCGGTAGAATAGAACCAACCTCTCCAGAACCAGTCCAAATCCACAGCTGAAGCATCTTCCATTGTTCTGAAGAAATCTTCCGGCGTAGGGTGTTTAAATTTCCAACGCTGTGCATAGGTTCTGAAAGCATGATCAAACAATTCACGTCCCATAATCGTTTCACGAAGAATGTTCAATCCGGTTGCAGGTTTTGAATAACCGTTGGCACCAAAATTGTAAATCGTCTCCGAATTCGACATGATAGGTTCCAAAAACTTCTGGTCGCCACTCATATACGGAACAATTTTCGCGGCTGGCCCACGATTGGAAGGGAAATTTTTATCCCAGCTTTGTTCTGTCAAATATTCGAGAAACGTATTTAAACCTTCGTCCATCCAAGTCCACTGACGCTCATCGGAGTTTACAATCATTGGGAAGAAATTGTGTCCTACTTCATGGATAATTACACCCATCATTCCGTATTTGATTCGGTCGCTCACGTATCCTTTTTCATCCGGACGACCGTAGTTCCAGCAAATCATCGGGTATTCCATTCCTTGATCTTCCGCAGAAATAGAAACCGCTTTCGGATAAGGATAGTCGAACGTATATTTTGAATAGCTTTTTAACGTATGAGCCACGACAC
>NZ_DATIDM010000040.1:0-15376 GCF_035456225.1 Flavobacterium sp.
GCTTTCCAGAACCTGATAAAATTAGAATATACTCCAACGGAAGACGATATTATCCGAAAAATTGAAGTCGGTAATGTGAGTTTTCCATTAAACAGTTCCTTAATCAGAGGAGCTCAAAGTTTGTTCGGGGTTAAAACACAATTACAGTTTGGTAAAACAACGGTTACGGGAGTTTTCTCGGAACAAAAATCGCAAACGAAGTCTGTTACCGCACAAGGAGGTGGTACATTACAGGATTTCGAGTTGTTTGCGTTAGAGTATGATAATGACCGACATTATTTTCTTTCTCAGTACTTCCGAAATAAATACGACAGTGCGTTAAAAACCTATCCTGTAATCAACAGCAGGGTGCAGATTACGCGTATCGAAGTCTGGATTACGAATAAACAGAACCGCATAAATGCTACGGATAATAACTTAAGAAACATTCTTGCTTTACAGGATTTGGGTGAAGGTATGGCAGGTACTGCTCCCGGTGATGCTGTTTCCAATGCAGCGGTAGGGGTTGATAATCAGAATATCAATAACTTCTATTTGTCGCCGACTCCTCTATCTGCTCCTCCATCTAATAACGGGAACAACCGTTTTGATCCTGAATTAATTGGAAATCCTACAGGTTTGTTGAATCCTGCAATCAGGGATATCGCCACAGCGGGCAATGGTTTTAGTCCGGAGGTTGCCATCGTGGAAGGAAGGGATTATGCGAAATTGGAAAACGCCCGAAAATTATCGCCTAGTGATTATACATACCATCCTCAATTAGGGTACATTTCCTTAAACCAACGATTGGCAAATGATGAAGTGTTAGCTGTTGCTTACCAGTACAGCATTGGTGATGAAATTTATCAAGTGGGTGAATTTGGAACGGACGGAGTCGATGCTACCGAAGTAAGTGGCGGTATACCGAGTACACAGAGTTTGATTCTGAAAATGTTAAAAAGTAACCTGAACAATATTGATCAACCGGTTTGGAATTTAATGATGAAAAATATTTATCAGATTCCGGGCGCTTATCAATTGTCTCAAGAGGATTTCCGATTCAATATCCTGTATACGGATCCTTCGCCTTTAAATTATATAACTCCGGTTCCCGGAACACCATTTCCGCCAAACGATCCGTTGAATCCTGAAAACAATGTTAATGAGACTCCTTTGTTGAAGGTGTTTAATCTGGATAAGTTAAATTATACAAATGACCCTCAAACAGGAGGTGACGGATTTTTCGATTTCATTCCGGGGATGACTGTTGATACCCAAAACGGACGCCTTGTCTTTACAACTGTTGAGCCTTTTGGGAAGTTGTTGTTCGATAAGCTAAAAGCATCTCCGACTTCTTTTGAAGATTATGAAGATCCGTTGTCATATAATGCGAATCAGCGAAAATACGTTTTCAAAAACCTATACGATAAAACCCAGGCTTTAGCACTTCAGGACAGTGAAAAAAATAAGTTTCAGTTAAAAGGGAAATTTAAATCAACCGGAGGTGAGGGTATTTCCATCGGAGCCTTCAATGTACCTCAAGGTTCGGTCGTGGTTTCTACCGGCGGACGTATTTTGGTGGAAGGTGTGGATTATACCGTAGACTATCAAAGAGGTCGTGTGCAAATTCTTGACCCTACACTTGCCAATGCTCCGATAGATGTTTCCCTTGAAAATAATTCGGTTTTCGGTCAGCAGACAAGACGTTTTTTCGGTGTTAACGTAGAGCATAAATTCACCGATAAGTTTCAGTTGGCAGGATCGTTCCTTCGTATGTCTGAAAAGCCATTTACCCAAAAATCCAATTACGGACAGGAATCAGTAAACAATACAATCGTCGGATTGAACGGTAATTTTTCAACGGAAATCCCATTGTTTACACGTCTTGTAAATAAGTTGCCGAATCTCGATACAGATGTTCCGTCTAATTTTTCTTTCCGTGGCGAGATTGCTTATTTGATGCCTGATGCTCCTAAAAATGACAGTTTTAACGGTGAGGCTACAATTTATATTGACGATTTTGAAGGATCGCAATCTACGATAGATATGAGATCTCCCCAGGCTTGGTACCTGGCAAGTACACCTTTGGAGGGTGACTTGGATGGTGTTCCTGGTGAAGCTTCCGGTTCGCCTTCAGATGATTTGTCTGTAGGGTATAAAAGGGCTAAATTGTCCTGGTATACCATTGATCCGGTGTTTTATGTAGAAAGCCAGCGACCTGACGGAATTTCGGAAGAAGACATGCTTAACAACAGGGTAAGAAGGATTTATAGTGATGAATTGTATCCGAATGTAGATATTGCCCAAGGACAGTCTACGGTGGTAAGTACGTTGGATTTGACTTATTATCCTGCTGAAAGAGGACCGTACAACTACAGTCCACTGGCAAATCCTGCTACCAATGCATTGGCCAACCCACAAAACAACTGGGGAGGAATCATGCGTGCAATCAACTCGACAAACTTTGAGCAATCCAATGTGGAATACATCCAGTTTTGGATGATGGATCCTTATTATGGGCAAAACCCGGGTGATACCACTCCATTAACGAACACTGGTAAACTGACCATCAATTTAGGGGAAATTTCCGAAGATATCCTTAATGACGGAAGAAAATTATACGAAAACGGATTGCCGGAAGTTGGTTCTACATTGCCTACCTATTCTACAAACTGGGGTAATATACCTTCTGCGCAATCTTTAATCTATGCTTTTGATTCGGATGAAAACAACCGCGCAGTTCAAGACGTTGGTTTAAATGGATTGAAGGATGCCGAAGAGATTGTTAAATATCCTTCGTTTGCGGTAAATCCAGACCCTTCCGCAGATAACTATCAGTATTATTTGAATGCGAGTGGAAACGTACTTGAGCGTTATAGAAACTATAATGGCTTGGAAGGAAACTCGCCGGTAAGCTTATCCGATACTAACCGAGGCTCTACAACGTTGCCGGATGTGGAAGACGTTAATCGTGATAATACCATGAATACGATAAACGCCTATTATAAGTTTGAAATACCGATTCTGCCGAATCCGGTAATTGGTCAGAATTATGTTGTAGATACAAGAGTAAACGATGCTGTGCCGATTACCAACGGTACAACTAAAGTTAGATGGGTACTTTATAAAGTTCCGATTTTGGAGGCTACTACTGCCAATACAGTTGGTTCGATATCCGATTTCCGTTCGATTCGTTTTATGCGAATGTTCCTGACTGAATTCCCAGAAGAGTTAACGTTGCGTTTCGGATCCCTGGATTTGGTTCGTGGCGAATGGAGACGTTATTTGTCTTCTATGGACAATAATGACCCGGATGTTACCGATGATAATACCGGTTTTGATGTGACTTCATTGAATATTCAGGAAAATGGAGACAGAAATCCAATTCCTTACGTAATGCCTCCGGGAGTAGAACGTGAGCAGTTAAACAACAACAACTCCATTATCGACCAGAACGAGCAATCACTTTCGTTGCGCGTCTACTCTAAAGACGGTTCGCCTACAGGCGGATTGGAAGATAAAGATGCCCGTTCCGTTTTCAAGAATGTGAGTGTAGATATGCGTCAGTTCAAGAAATTGCGTATGTTTTTACATGCGGAATCGTTAGAGACCAGTAGTGATTTGCAAAATGATGAGATGGTGGCTTTTATTCGTTTCGGAAACGACTTTTCTCAAAATTTTTATGAAGTTCAGATTCCATTGAAGCCAACTGCCTTTGGGGAAACTGACCCTGCGAGAATTTGGCCTGTCGCAAATGAGATTGATTTGGCTTTATCGTTACTTACGCAGTTAAAGATTAGAGCCTTACAAGGGACGCTTCCTCCGGATGATGATCTGACTGATGGAATACAATTTGTTAGTGAGGATTTTCTTGACGGCTCTCTGGCAGGAAAAGAAAACCTGTTGAGAATCGGGGTGGCAGGAAATCCGAATTTCGGGTTGGTCAGAACGTTAATGGTCGGAGTGAGAAACAGAACCAATCCGGGGAAAACAATCCGTGGTGAGGTATGGTTTAATGAATTGCGTATGTCCGACATGGATAACAAAGGAGGTTGGGCTGCTGTTGCTGCTATGGATACTAACTTTGCTGATTTCGCAGACCTCTCTGCTGCCGGTAGAAGAACTACTATAGGCTTTGGCGGATTGGAAGAAGGCCCGAATGAAAGAAGTCGTGAAGATGTGATTCAGTATAATCTTGTTACTAATGTCAATGCCGGGAAATTGCTTCCGAAGAAATGGGGGATGACCATTCCGTTCAATTATGCGGTAGGAGAAGAAACAATTACGCCGAAGTATGACCCTTTTTATCAGGATATCGAGCTGGAAACGCTACTCGATGTTACACAAGATGCGGCCGAGCGTGCCAATATTGAAGATCGTGCCATCGATTATACCAAACGTACCAGTATTAATTTTATCGGTGTTAAAAAAGAAAGAACAGCAGAGCAGAAACAACATTTCTATGATCCTGAAAATTTCACACTTTCACATTCTTTTAATGAAATGGAACACCATGATTTCCAGATTAAGAGTTTGTTGGATCAACAGGTGAAATCTTCGGTTGACTATGCTTTTGCTTTCAAACCGAATTCTGTGGAGCCTTTCAAGACTAATAAATTCATGAAGAAAAGCAGTTACTGGAAATTGTTGAGTGACTTCAATTTCAGCTATCTGCCTACGACGGTTTCCTTCTCTACAAATATACTTCGTCAGTATAACCGACAGGAATTCAGACAGGTTGAAGTGGAAGGTATTGGTTTGGATCCGCTTTACAGAAGAAATTATTTGTATAATTACAATTACGGGTTCAATTACAGTTTCTCAAAAGGACTGCGATTCAGTTATAATGTGGCTAATAACAATATTGTCCGCAATTATTTTGATGAGAACAAGATGCCTATTGAAGAACTAACTGTTTGGGATGATTATTTCAATATTGGAGAATCTAATTTGCATACGCAGCAGTTAATAGTTAATTATGACCTGCCGATCAATAAGATTCCTGTATTGTCTTTCATTAAGTCTGTTTACTCCTATACCAGTGATTACAGCTGGCAACGTTCGTCAGATGCTATGTCGTCAATTATTTATGAAGGAAACGGGGTTGAATATTCGTTAGGGAATACGATTCAGAATGCAGCATCCCATAAGCTGAACAATACCCTGACCATGGATTTGTTTTATAAATATATCGGCTTAACCGCTAAAAAGAATAAAACAGCTAAACCGCAAGCAAAACCTGCAACACCAAAACCTGGTCAGAAAGTTACGGCTGCACCGACAAATGCATCGGAGGATCGTAGTTTGTTTTCGGAAATATTGATAGGTGCCGTTACAGGATTAAAAACGGTACAGGTAAATTATACGCAAACGGAAGGTACGATGTTGCCTGGATATTTGCCAAGAGTAGGTTTCCTTGGGACCTCAAAACCTACCGTAGGTTTCGTTTTGGGTAGTCAGGCAGATGTTCGTTATGAAGCCGCTAAAAACGGTTGGTTAACCTATTATCCGGAATTCAACCAGAGCTTTACCAAAGTAAACAATAAAGTTCTGAATATAACAGGGCAAATTGAGCTATTCCCTGATTTTAAAATAGATCTATTGGCAGACTGGCTTAAGAGTAAGAATTTTTCAGAACAGTATGATGTAGATGAAAACAGCGTATATCATCCTCGCTCACCATACAGTTTTGGAAATTATTCCATGTCAACCGTTCTGATTGCAACATCATTCAGTAAAAGTGACGAAAATGTTTCGTCAGCCTTTGAGGATTTTAGAGCGAATCGTTTAATAATTGCTAACCGATTGGCGACTGAACGCGGAATTGATATTACGAACCCAGCCAATATTGATGCGGAAGGTTATCCTAAAGGATATGGTAAAAACAGTCAGGCAGTTTTGCTTCCTGCTTTTTATGCTGCTTATAAAGGAACTGATGCTGAAAAAATCCAGACTGGTCCTTTCAGGGATTTTCCTTTACCTAACTGGAATATTAAGTATACCGGTTTAATGCGTTATGGCTGGTTTAAAGATAGGTTCAAACGTTTCTCTTTACAGCATGGTTACCGCGCGGCTTACACATTGAATTCCTATCGTTCTAACTATGAATATTACGAAAACCCAGATCCGGATGTGTCTTCAGGAACGGTTAATTATCCTGTAAAAGATATTATTGCCAATGTGAATTTAGTAGAGCAGTTCAACCCACTGATCCGAATGGATTTTGAAATGAAAAGTTCGATTAAAGTCCTTGCGGAAATGAAGCGTGATCGCGCAATGTCATTAAGTTTTGATAACAATTTGCTGACAGAGGTTAAAGGTAATGAGTACATCGTAGGATTAGGATACCGTGTTAAAGACATTACTTTTACTTCGTCTCTTGCAGATGACCCGTCGGGTGTTATTAAAAGTGATATTAACCTGAAAGCCGATGTGTCTTTCCGAAACAACAAAACGATAGTTCGTTATTTGGATTATGACAACAATCAGTTGGGAGGTGGTCAGAATATCTGGTCAATTAAATTCACAGCCGATTATTCGTTCAGCAAGAACCTGACTGCGATTTTCTATTACGATCATTCGTTCTCAAAAGCGGTTATATCCACTACGTTCCCGATAACAAACATCCGTTCCGGATTTACGTTACGATATAACTTTGGAAATTAAAGAAAAAACATTTTATAGTTAACGCGAATAGATATACATTTGTCGAATAAAAATTAACACAATGAATATACCAGCTAATTTAAAGTACACAAAAGACCATGAATGGGTTAGCATTGATGGCGATGTTGCAACTGTAGGAATTACAGATTTTGCACAGAAAGAACTTGGAGATATCGTTTACGTTGAAGTTGAAACGTTAGATCAGACGTTAGCAAAAGACGAAGTTTTTGGTACTGTTGAGGCAGTAAAGACTGTTTCTGATTTATTTTTACCACTTTCAGGTGAAATTATCGAGTTCAACGAAGAATTGGAAACAACTCCGGAAGCTGTGAATTCAGATGCATATGGAGCAGGATGGATGGTGAAAGTTAAAATTTCAGATGCTTCTGAAATCGATTCATTGTTGTCAAGCGAAGATTATAAAGCACTAATTGGAGCATAAGAAAAATTTTCTTTTAGCGATACTTTGGACGTTGGCTATCGCGGCTGCCTGCCTGATTAGTATGGACAAAGTGCCGACGGTACC
The DNA here is from genome assembly GCF_035456225.1 of Flavobacterium sp. GTDB lineage: Bacteria > Bacteroidota > Bacteroidia > Flavobacteriales > Flavobacteriaceae > Flavobacterium. The sequence continues at coordinate 7,172 of NZ_DATIDM010000040.1, forward strand.
GGTTTTTGGTAAAGATAAAACGATTCACTCCTTTTTTTATTTGGTCTTTTCTATATTATGGTTTTTGTTTCTCTCGAAAGAATTTCCTAAATGGACTTTTATACAAAAGGCTTTGGTGGTTTTGGTGTCTTCCTTTTTATATGGCGGAATTATTGAAATCTGTCAGGGACTTTTCACCACGTCAAGACAGGCAGATCTGTTAGATGTCCTAGCCAATATGTCCGGTAGCGTGATCGCTGTCATAGCTTTGTTTCTTATAACGAGACTAAAGAAATTAAGTGCTTAAAAAAATAGTACGAATAAATCTCCCACTTCGGTGGGATTTTTTTATTTTTATCGCATGGAGATACGACAATATTTGGATTCAACCTATTTGAAAACCGCTTCTCAAGCCGGTTTGACCAAAGCTCAAAACATCGAGATAGTTAGAAGTTTTGTGCAGGAAGCTATTGATGAAAAATTCAAGCTTATCATGATCCGCCCGGATATGGTGGCCTTGGCTAAAGAAATGATCACAGCCTCAAATTCTAAAGTCGATGTGGGTACCGTTATTGATTTTCCAAATGGAGACGGATTATTAGAAGACGCACTTAAGGAAGCGGAAACGGCTATTGCCAATGGTGCCAATGACCTTGATTTTGTTGTGAATTATGAAGCTTTTAAAAGAGGGGAATTGGATTATGTGAAAAAACAAGTGTTGGAAGGAACAAGACTTGGGCTTTCCCATAACCGAATTGTCAAATGGATCATAGAAGTGGCTGCGCTGAATGATCATCAGATTGTGCAGTTAACAGCACTTATAAAAAATATGGTTGTTGCTAATTTTAAAGAAGAGCAATATGCAAATGTCTTTGTGAAATCTTCAACCGGATTTTATACAACGAATCCCGGAATGCCTAATGGCGCTACAATTCCATCAGTTAAATTAATGATCGAAAATGCTTTTCCGTTGTCTGTAAAGGCGGCAGGAGGGGTGCGGACTTACGAAGAAGCTCTGGAGATGATTGCTTTAGGGGTAAAACGAATCGGAACGTCATCGGCTAAAGCCATAGCAAACGGACAGGTTTCGCAAAATGAGTACTAAATGCAGATTTTTTTCGTTGATTGAATTCAGCTAAAAAAATTTGACTGTTATAAAGCAATTAAAAACAAATGAAATATTTAATAGCATTACTTTTTTCTTTCGGCTTTTGCCAATTTATTACTGCACAAACCCATTCGACGGAACAATTTCCTGTTTTTCCTGAATGTAAAATGTCAACAGTTAGCCAGCAAGAGGCTTGTTTTTACAATACTCTTCAAAATTTTGTTTACACGAATTTTAAAGTGCCGCAATCTGTTACCGATAAAAATTTTAAGGGTTCAGTAATTGCCCTTTTCGAAGTCGATACTACCGGGACATTCAAAGTGCTGTATGCAGATGCTCCGTATCCGGAATTATCAGAGGAGACAAAGCGTGTTTTTTCGCTGTTGCCGAAAATAGAACCTTCAAAATACGACGGAAGGTCCAGCTATTCTAAATATTCAATCAAAATTGCTATCCCTTTAGTTAAACCCGCTGTTTTTGGAGCTCCGGTAGTAATGGATCAGGGAAATAAAAATGCGGTAATCGATCCGAAGTCGGAGTCAAAGGAATATGAATCCGTAGTGTATAAGAAATTCGACAATCCACAGTACAAGAGCAGTTTGAATATTCCTTTTACACATGCTGTTTACAGTGAGTTTGATCCGTCTTTGAACCAGGTTGGTACGAACAATCACACGGCTTCAAAACCTTATGTTTATACAGAAGTCACAAAATATCAGGATTTAGAAGCAACGTATAAAAAGAATTTGCTTAACAAGCAGTCTTGGTTTGGTCGAAAATTGTGGAATGAGCATTTGATCGCGCTTCAAGGGGATATTTATTGGTTTACCATGGATCCGATTTTTGATTTTCGTTTAGGTAAAGATTTCAGCAGTGAAACCGTTGACAATACTTTTGTGAACACTCGTGGGATTAATGTACAGGGAGGCCTTGGAGAACAATTATTTTTTACAACCTCTATTTTTGAAAGCCAGGGTAGATTCGCGGATTATTACAACGAGTATGCTGAATCCATTAGGCCTGCTGGCGGAAATCCTGCGATTATACCTGGAATTGGTATTGCAAAGGATTTTAAAACAGATGCTTACGACTTTCCTTCAGCCGATGCGAATCTGATGTTTGCGCCTGCTAAATTTATCAATCTTCAGTTGGGTTACGGACGTAATTTCATCGGAGACGGTTATCGTTCTTTATTTACCGGTGATGCCGCAAGTCCGTATCCGTATTTTAAAATCAATACCACATTTTGGAAAATCAAATATACCAATACGTATATGTGGTTGAAGGATGTGCGTCCTGAAGCTACCGATGATCTTGATGGTACCTATGGGTCGAAATACATGGCCAATCATTATTTGAGCTGGAATGTTTCCAAACGTTTCAATGTTGGTCTTTTCGAGTCGGTTGTTTGGACAGACACAAACGGCAGAGGTTTTGACATGAGTTTTGTGAATCCGATAATCTTCTTCCGTTCCGTGGAGTTTTCATCTTCTTCAAAAAGTGGAAATGCCACATTAGGTTTCGCGTCAAAATACAAATGGAACAGCAGGGTGAATTTATACGGACAGTTTTTCCTGGACGAGTTTTCATTGGATGATATGAAAGCCGGAAATAAGAGTTGGAAGAATAAATTTGCCTATCAGTTAGGGGCGAAATACTATGATGCTTTTAAAGTTAAGAACCTGATGTTGCAGTCAGAGTTCAATCTGGTTCGTCCATATACGTATTCTCATAGTAATGTTATCACCAACTACGGTCACAACAACCAAAGTATGGCGCACCCGTGGGGAGCAAATTTTTATGAGTTGGCGCTAATAGGCCGTTATTATAAAGGAAGATGGTTTGCCAATACGAAGTTTACTTATGGAGTAAAAGGATTCGATTTCGAAAAACCGGCCGATGGGGTTTCAGTTCCTTATTCTAATTATGGAGGGGATATTTATCGTACTTATGAAGCAGACCGTTATGCCGAAACGGGTGTAAAAGTCGGCCAGGGAAATAAAACCAATTTACTGATTGCCGATTTACAGGCTGGTTACGTGGTCAATCCTGCCATGAATCTTAAAATTTTCGGTAACCTGATTTACAGAAATTTTGATCCGACGGCTGAAGTTAGTAGTGAGACTTTAGTAATTACACGCAGAAGTACAACGTGGTTTTCTATAGGTCTTCGTTCTGACTTATTTAACTGGTATTACGATTTTTAATATTTTATAAATTTTTTTCGTACATTTAATTGCCAACTTTTAAAAATTAAATGTATGCGAATTTTAAAAAAACTACTATTATTTGTTCTGGCCATTGCGGTCATCTTAATGGTTGCCGGGCTTTTTGTGAAAAAAGACTACGCCATGGAGCGTGAGATTATAATCAATAAATCGGAGGCTGAAGTTTTTAAATACATACGAATGGTTAAGAACCAGGATAATTTCAGTGTTTGGAATAAAAAAGATCCTAATGCTAAAAAAGAATACAAAGGTACAGATGGTGAAGTAGGTTTTGTGTATTCCTGGGACAGTGATAATAATGAAGTGGGCAAGGGTGAACAGGAAATTATGAAGATAACTGAAAATGAAAGGATTGATTTGAAATTGCGTTTCAAAGAGCCTTTTGAAGCGGAAGATGATGCTTACTTTACAACGGATGATCTTACACCGAACCAGACTAAAGTGAAATGGGGTTTTAAAGGCCATCTTGATTATCCTATGAATTTATTCCTCTTAACAGTGGATATGGAAAAGGAATTGGGAGGGGATTTGGAAACCGGGCTGAAGGATTTAAAGAAAATTTTGGAACAATAATAAGATTGACATAATAAAAAAAGTAAGGCAGGCTGAAAAGCTTGCCTTTTTTGTTAAAACTTTTTTTGAAACTTGATTTTAAAGGATTGCTATTGAGAAATATAAATTTTGAAGTATATTTGCCCACCCTTTTGAAAATTAAATGAAAATTGCATTGGATACTTCGAAAAAATCGTTAACCCTGACGTCTTTACTAACTGATTTTAAAGAAATCACAAAAGCCGGATTGGCTGTCAGTGTGGTTTTTTCCTCTATCGTTGGATATCTTCTTGGGGTTTCTGATGAATTTCCTTTTTCCTGGATGACTTTTATATTGCTTGCAGTAGGAGGTTACTGTATGGTGGGTGCTTCTAATGTTTACAATCAGATCATTGAGAAAGATTTGGATGCTTTGATGGACAGAACCAAGAACAGGCCATTGCCTTCCGGAAGGACAACAAAACAAAATGCATTTATTCTTGGTACTGCCCTTACGCTTATCGGATTGACGATTTTGTACAGTATCAATCCAAAAACTGCTATGTTTGGGGCGATTTCAATCTTTCTTTATACCTGTGTTTATACCCCTTTAAAAACGATTACGCCACTTTCTGTTTTTGTTGGTGCGTTTCCCGGTGCCATTCCTTTTATGTTAGGCTGGGTTGCGGCTACCAATAATTTCGGAATCGAAGCAGGAACCTTGTTTTTGATTCAGTTTTTCTGGCAGTTTCCGCATTTTTGGGCCATAGGATGGTTTTTGTATAAAGATTATGAAAAAGCAGGTTTCTTTATGTTGCCAACCGGAAAACAGGACAAGAAAACCGCTTTGCAAACTATCTTGTATACCGTTTGGCTGATAATAGCTTCGCTGCTGCCGGTATTAGGGTTTACAGGAGATTTGAAATTAAGTTATATCGCAGCCGGCATCGTATTGTTACTGGGCTTATGGATGCTTTATTTTGCGGTAAAATTATACAAGGAAATGGATGAGAAAGCGGCCAGAAAACTTATGTTGGTAAGCGTTTCTTATATTTCTTTGTTACAGTTAGTATATGTTATAGATAAATTTTTAAGATAATGGGAGTTATGGAAATGTCACTTCAGGAATACAACGATAGAAAGGCAAAGTCTTATAAGATGCTGCTTTGGTTCGCAATGATAAGCATCTTGATGGTTTTTGCCGGATTAACCAGTGCTTATGTGATTAGTAAATCCAGACCGGATTGGTTAAATGATTTTACTTTGCCGTCAGCCTTCATCGCCAGTACCGTGGTTATGGTGTTGAGTAGTGTTTCTTTTCATTTGGCAAAAAAAGCAATTCAAAAAGATAACAGAAAAGCTACAACAATGTATCTTTTAGCTACTTTGGTTTTAGGTTTGGCTTTCGTTTTTCTGCAATTTAAAGGCTTTAGTCAGGTAATTGCTTCGGGATATTTTTTTACCGGAAGTGAAAGCACAATCACCACTTCGTTTCTTTATGTAGTGGTTATGGTTCACTTGGCGCACCTTTTTGGAGGACTTGTGTCGCTTTTAATTATAATTTATAATCATTTTAAACAAAAATACAATTCTGGTCAAACCCTTGGTATTGAGCTTGGTGCGATGTTTTGGCACTTTCTTGATTTCTTGTGGTTGTACTTGTTTTTATTTTTCTATTTCTACAAATAGAAAAAAAATGTAAATTTGGGAACTTTTTAACTAATAACTTTACAATGGGAGCGACAGTTACTACAACAGCTACTAACGAAAAAACTTGGGATGGCGGAAACGAGCCAATGGGAGCAAGTTATGGCAAAATGATGATGTGGTTTTTTATCGTATCGGATGCTTTAACATTCTCTGGATTCCTTGCTGCTTACGGTTTTTCAAGATTTAAATTTATTGAAACCTGGCCAATTGCGGATGAAGTATTTACACACTTTCCGTTCTTGCACGGTGTAGATGCGCCAATGTACTATGTGGCTTTAATGACTTTTATATTAATCTTCTCTTCTGTTACTATGGTATTGGCAGTTGATGCAGGTCATCAATTGAAAAAAACCAAAGTTGCAGTTTATATGCTTTTGACCATTTTGGGAGGTATTATCTTCTTGGGTTCACAGGCATGGGAGTGGAAAAACTTTATTCAGGGTTCTCATGGAGCTATTGAAACTAAAGGAGGTTCTATTCTTCAGTTTGTAGACAAAGACGGGAAAAGAGTTGCTTTAGCTGATTTCGCGGCTCATTTGCCAAAAGAGAGAATTCAGAAAGAAAGAAGACTGGGAGTTTGGTTCGAAAGCGGAGAAACAATCGCTAACTATTCTGTGGCAGAAGTTGTGGAAGGCTTTAAAGCAAATCCGAACATTCTGATCCGTTCTGAACATATCAATAAAGATAAGAAGAAAACTGTTTTAACCAGAGAAGAGTCTTTAGAGCGTTTGAAAGATGCTCAATTGGTAGTGGAAGGTGCTAACCTGAAACATAACGAATACGGGCACAAATTATTTGCTAACTTCTTCTTCTTTATTACCGGTTTCCACGGATTCCACGTGTTCTCGGGAGTTTTAATCAATATTTTGATTTTCTTCAACGTAATCCTTGGAACATATGAGAAGAGAAGAAGCTATGAAATGGTTGAAAAGGTTGGGTTGTACTGGCACTTTGTAGATTTAGTTTGGGTGTTCGTATTTACATTCTTCTATTTAGTGTAATTTATATAATTAAGAAAGAATCATGGGACACGCACACGAATCTAATACAAAAAGAATTTGGATGGTTTTCGGACTTTTGTCTGTAATAACTATCGTAGAGGTTTATTTGGGAATCCACAAACCGCTTTGGCTATATAAACCGGAGCTTTTGTCAATGAATTTGTTAAACTGGATATTCATCATATTGACTATTTTTAAAGCTTACTACATTATGTGGGCTTTCATGCACTTGGAAGGTGAGAAAAGCAATTTAAGAACGTCAATTGTTGGGCCGCTTGTTTTTTTAATACTCTATTTAGTGTTCATCTTACTAGTAGAAGGTAATTATGTTTTTGATGTGTTTAAAACTTCTCATTATAAATGGATATTTTAAGAACATATTAACTTATAAAAAAGGTACACTATTGTGTACCTTTTTTTATTTTTGCACCCAAGTAATCAGTATTCTAGCATGAAAAAATATATTGTTCTGACCGTTTTGTTCGCTTTGCCTATTTGCGCCTACCTTTTCTTTTCCTCTGGCGTAAATAATTTTGTTAAACTGCCCACACTTACATCTAATGTGCCGGAGATATCCCAATGGACTTCATTAGACGGTAAACCCGTAAGTCTTAAAGAAAAAATAACCATACTTGGTTTTCCCGGTTCTGAAATTTTAAAGGAAAAAGGAAATTCGTTTAATCTGGATCAGAAAATCTACAATAAAAATAAAGAGTTTCAGGATTTTCAGGTTGTGATGGTAGCTCCAATAGGTGCTGAAGGTCAGGCTAAAGAACTGATGACAGAATTGGGCAGGATTTCGGATTTGTCCAAGTGGCATTTCGTTTTCGCTAAACCGGAAGAGATAAAAACGTTTTACTCTAAACTGAAACTTGTGGGGCAACTGAATGAAAATCTGGCCACGTCCAATGTTTACATCGTGGATAAAGATTTGAACCTTAGAGGCAGAAAAGGGAAAAATAAAAAAGGTGAAGTAGAATATAAAGAAGGGTATAATGCTATATCGGCAGCCGATCTTCACAATGAAATGTCGGATGATGTCAAAATTATTTTAGCCGAATACCGCCTGGAACTGAAAAGAAATAACAAAAGAAAAATATAATTGTAATGAAAAATAAATCTTATATAGGGATTTCATTCATCGTATTGCTGTTTGGTATTTGGTCCGTTCCGAAAATAGTGGCTAAATTCCAGAAATCGGATTTATATACCATCGGACCGGTTCCGAAATTTGAATTAACAGATCAGAGCAATAAGAAAATTTCCAACAAAGATTATTTAGGGAAGGTGTATGTGATAGAGTTCTTTTTTTCGACCTGTCCGACCATTTGCCCGAAAATGAATCAGAACATGTTGCAATTGCAAAAGGAGTTCTATGGAAAACCGGATTTCGGAATCGCATCCATAACGATTGATCCTGCAAAAGATACTCCGGAACATTTAAAAGAGCATGCTGAAACACTGGGGGTTAAACATTATAATTGGCATTTTCTCACGGGGGACAAAACATACATTTATAAATTAGCCCAAACAGGATTTAATCTTTATGCAGGCGAAAATATAAATGCAAACGGTGGATTTGAACATTCCGGAATGTTTGCATTGGTTGATAAAGAAGGCAATATCCGTTGTAGAAGAGATGAGTTCG
>NZ_DATIDM010000041.1:0-34726 GCF_035456225.1 Flavobacterium sp.
ATGGTTTGATCTCTCTGCACAATATTCCGTACTGAATGATCATTTGTATTTTGCTAATGTAGATCCGGTATATAATGAAGAAGGAATTGCCACCGAATTAATCGTTAAGCCTTTTCAGTATGATAAAACCATCAACTATTTGTCTGTCAAAGCGGCTAATGAATTCAGGTTTGGGAAATTCGCTTTAGACAATACATTCTTGTTCCAACAGGTACAGCAATCGGAAAATATCCTTAATGTGCCTCAATTTACCGCCAGAAACTCCTTTTATTACAGCGAGTATTTGTTTAGTAAGGCTTTGTATCTTCAGACAGGTGTGACGTTTAATTACTTTACTAAATACAAAGCAAATGATTATAACCCGCTGTTGGGCGAGTTCTATATCCAGAATCAAAAGGATGTTGGAGATTTTCCATTGCTTGATTTCTTTATCAATGCTAAGATCCGCACCTTCAGGGTTTTTCTTAAGGCGGAGCACTTTAACTCCGGTTTTTCCGGAAATAACTATTATACCGCACCCAATTACCCATATAGGGATTTCATGATTCGTTTCGGCGTTATCTGGAATTTCTTTAGTTAATTTCAGGAGCGGATGGCTCGGGCATTCTTGGAAACCATTTTCCCGCTGTCCATTATATCCACGCAAAAAAAAGCGTGGGATGCCACTCCCATCGGGGCTAAAGGAGAAACGTCTTTCTTTTTTGGAAACTTTTTATAAATCAATATCTTTACAGACCAAAAAACGCGATATAAATTATAAATCGAAATGAAATACGCAAAAAATATATTAGAAACCATCGGGAATACGCCCATGGTAAAATTGAATAAAATAACGTCTGAAGTCGATGCTTTGGTTTTGGCTAAAGTAGAATACTTCAATCCCGGACATTCATGTAAAGACCGTATGGCACTTAAAATGGTCGAAGACGCAGAAGCAGACGGTCGCTTAAAACCAGACGGAACGATCATTGAAGGTACATCAGGTAATACAGGAATGGGATTGGCTTTGGCGGCTATCGTTAAAGGCTATAAATTGATTTGCGTTATTACCGATAAGCAATCCAAAGAAAAGATGGATATCTTACGCGCGGTGGGAGCTAAAGTGGTAATTTGCCCTACTGATGTGGAGCCAACAGACCCACGTTCGTATTATTCCGTTTCCAAACGTTTAGCTGAAGAAACGCCGAATTCATGGTATGTTAACCAATATGATAACCTGTCAAATACCCAGGCAAATTACGAGCAGACAGGACCTGAAATCTGGGCACAGACAGATGGTAAAGTTACTCACTTTGTTGTAGGTGTTGGAACTGGCGGTACCATTTCCGGAGTAGCTAAATTTTTAAAAGAGAAAAACCCGAACATCAAAATTTGGGGAGTGGATACCTATGGTTCGGTTTTCAAAAAATACAAAGAAACCGGAATCTTCGACGAGAACGAAGTATATTCATATGTGACCGAAGGAATAGGTGAGGATATTTTGCCTCAAAACGTAAACTTCGACCTGATTGACGGTTTTACAAAAGTTACCGATAAAGATGCCGCTGTATATACTCGTAAACTGGCCCTTGAAGAAGGTTTGTTTGTGGGGATGTCTTCTGGGTCAGCTATCAAAGGCTTACTGCAATTAAAAGACGAATTCGGACCGGACGATGTGGTTGTGGTATTGTTCCACGATTCAGGATCGCGTTACGTGGGTAAAATTTTCAACGACGATTGGATGCGCGACAGAGGTTATTTGGAAGATGAAGTTACAAAAGCCGAAGACTTAATCAAGGAGCATATCAATAAGCCTTTAGTGGTTGTTCGTACTGAAGAATTGGTTTCCCATGCCATTGACCGCATGCGCAAGCACAAAATTTCTCAAATCCCGGTTATCGACATAAATGGGTTTGTCGGTTCGGTAGATGAAACAGATTTATTCCAGAGTTATGTGGCCGATAAAAACGTAGCGGATAAACCAATCCGCGAAGTTATGGGCGCTGCTTTCCCAATCGTAAAAATGGGTACGCCGGTGGAAGAGGTTTCCAAGTTAATCAATAAAGACAATCAGGCTGTATTGGTGGATTTAGGGAACGGAAAACACCATATTATCACCAAACATGATATAATCAATTCAATAAAATAATAGTAATAAAAAGCCACTGAATTTCAGTGGCTTTTTTATTTTTAATTCCCAATCAGTACTCCTGAAACATTCCAGGCACTAAATCCGGTTCCTTCTGGAGCGCCTTGTGGTATTTTTACGCGTATAGTGTGGTTTCCTGCCTTTAGATCGCCCAACTCAATCAGTGTTGGATTGGTTACCATTCCGGGACACCAATTCGAACGACTATAGTCGGAAGAGGATAATCCGTTAGGGAAGTTGCCTGATGCAGGATTAAACAAGCGATAGGAGCCGCAATCCTGTCTCCAGGGAATAAAGCTGAAAACTTCTTTCTCATCCAAAAGAATGGTGTTTTTCTTCTGAACAAATTCATCACCGTTTTCCCATCCGCCATGACCGGTCGTCGTGTAACGTAACTTTGCGTTTTTTACGTCTTTGTCCAATGTAAACGTAACCAGTAAACCATTCTCATTATTAAACATCGTACTGTATTCCTGTTCAGCCATTTCCATTATGTTGGTAGTGTTGAAAAGAGGTAGAGCAAAAGTGTTTTTTACTGGTTGGTTTTCTTCATTGTGAATGGTGATGTGCATCGAAATCTTATGTCCGCCTTTGTCATAGTTTCCGATAAAAGCACCCACCCAAAGTTCTTTATTGCTTAAGTCAGAATATAATTCGGAGATGTCCTGACGATAAGGGACTATTTCATGCCACTTTTTATCTTTTAATTCGATATGGTTGTACTGCTTGATCCCAAAAGGTGTAAAGAAACGCATCAGTTCAAGTAACGGGGTAAAATCATTGGTTCGTACAACGCCTTGATATTTTTTACCATTCCCGTTTTCGTATATTGGAAGGGTTTTGGCACCGTTTTGCAAGCCGTTCATAAATGATTTTTCCTGATCCGTCGGAATTACGAACACAGAACCGGTACGGTCGTAAGCATCACCGTTTGATTGTTCGGCAACATCTACAAAAATCTGGCTGCCGCTTTTTATTTCCGGGAATTTTACTTTCTTAAGGATGATAGTTCCATTGGCAAATCGCAAAATACTGTCGTTTGATTTTGAAGCATCAGAAAAGTTGATGACTTCGTTCTCAAAAACCGATATAGTGGTGAAACGGCTTTTCCAAAGCAAATCGCGGTACGTCAAAGCATCAACGTTCTTTCCGGTGGAGGGAACAAGGGTGGAAGGATTCAGTTTTTTTACTGTTTCAATTTTGGAAGCCGATACAGTGTAATTTCCGTTGCGGATCATTTCCAAAACCAATCCAAGGTCTTGGCCTAAAACGGTTGGGGCACCTTTTATTTTTAATTCGTCAGTGTACCAAAGTTCAATGGTGTTCGAGTTGATAACGGTTTTTGCTTTTTTGCATTTATGGCCCAAAATTGTTTTGGTGTCAGATGTTATCTCAAAAGATTGTTTGCTTATGGCAACACTGTCTATTGTCGAAGTGGTTTTTGTTGCAGAAAGATTAGCTACCTGAACATAACTGTTTTTAGGTCGGTTAATAATGGTTTGTTCAAAAGGGAATTCTGCTCTTTTGGTGTTTATTTTTTCGGAAGTAATTACGGTTTGATTGGCATTCGCAAATACCAGTACCGGATCCTGATTTTCAATCAGTTTTCCGTTGGAACTTTTTAAATAGGTTATTTTCAATCCGTTTGCTGGCTTTTGATTGCTTTGCCCAAAAGCCGACAGGAAACCGCAAAAAATTAAAATTGTAAGATTTTTTTTCATTTTTTTAATTATGTTGGTTCACAAAGATAATTTTTTTACTACATTCGTTTTTCATTTATACGCCATGCAAGAAGATTTTTTACACCATATCTGGCAATACAGAAAATTTGCCAGTGACAGTCTGCAGACTTTTAAAGGAGAGAAACTTCAGATTCTCCATACCGGTCATTATCTGAAACAAGCCGGCCCCGATTTTTTTAATGCCCAGATTTATATTGGAAATCAAAAATGGGCAGGCAACATTGAAATTCATGTAAAATCTTCCGATTGGTATTTGCATCATCATGAAAGTGATTCGGCTTATGATGCGGTCATTCTGCATGTGGTCTGGGAACATGATACCAATGTTTTTAGGGCTGACAATACTGAAATTCCCGTTTTGGAACTAAAAAAGTATGTGTCCGTAGAAGTCCTGGAAAATTACTTTTCGCTTTCTTCGGCTAAATCATGGATTTACTGTGAAAAAGATTTGGCTTCAATTGACGGATTTGTTTTCAAAAAATGGAAAGAACGTTTATTTTTTGAACGTCTGGAACGAAAGGCGCTTCCGATGCAGCAGTATTTGCTTCGGAATAAATATGACTGGGAGGAGACATTGTTTTGTTTTTTGGCCAAAAACTTCGGACTGAATTCTAATGGTGATTCTTTTTTTGCCGTTGCGAATTCCATACCGTTTTCCGTTATCCGAAAAGAAAAAGCCGAAGTTGAAAATATTGAAGCGCTTTTTTTGGGAAGAGTCGGCTTGCTTGAAGAAGGAAAGCAGGATGTTTATTATGCCGATTTGAAAAAACGCTGGCATTATTTATCTGATAAATACCGATTGGAAAAGATTTATATCGCTCCCGTTCAGTTTTTTAAACTTCGTCCAGATAATTTTCCAACGATTCGTTTGGCGCAACTGGCACAATTATACCATCAGCAGGATAATCTTTTTTCCCGAATTATGGCTTCTGAATCGGTTTCAGCTTTCTACGATATTTTCAATGTGAAAGTGTCGGATTATTGGCAAACCCATTATCAGTTCGATAAAGAAAGTCCAAAGAAACGGAAGCTCTTAACTTCTTCTTTTGTTGACCTGTTGATTATGAATACAATTATTCCGCTTCGGTTTTCCTATGCCCAAAGCCAAGGAAAAGAAATTGCAGAGGATTTAATTGGTTTTTTAGAAGAAATCGCAGCGGAGAAAAATGTCATTATCGATAGATTTTCTGGTTTCGGAATCCAAGCCGAAAATGCTTTTGATTCACAAGTGCTTTTGCAGCTGAAAAATGAATATTGCAATCTGAAAAAATGTCTGCAATGTGAAATAGGTATTGAATTGTTAAAGAAATAATTACATTTGTACTATGGGATTGATAACCAATATACGCCACTTTTTTGAGAAACACGGTTTCGCAGTGTCTTCCCGTTTAGCCGATCGCTTGGGTATGAGAACTACCAGCGTTCGCCTTTTTTTTATTTACATTTCTTTTTTTACTGTCGGACTTTGGTTTGGTGTTTACCTCACACTGGCTTTTTTGTTCAAACTGAAAGATATGGTTTATACCAAGCGCAGTTCTGTTTTTGATTTGTAAATCGCTCAATCATGAAAATTTCGTCTGATTTTAAATACACCCGCGAACAGCGGAGTGGAATCGTTGCGCTTATTCTGCTGATGATTTTAGTTCAGTTGGTTTATTGTTATTATTTCTCTGATATTAGATTTTCAGTTCCGTCAGAAAGTAATCAAGAAAAAGAATGGCTGGCTTTGCAGTCAGAAATAGATAGTCTTAAAAATGAACAAGGAATAGAAAAGCATAAAATTTATCCGTTCAATCCTAATTTTATTTCTGATTATAAAGGATATGTGTTAGGAATGTCGGTTGCTGAAATTGATCGTCTTCATAAATTCAGGGAAAGAAATCAATTTGTGAATTCAGTAGCCGAATTTCAGAAGGTGACTAAAGTTTCAGATAAATGGCTTGCCGATATTGCGCCTTACTTTAAATTTCCGGATTGGGTAAAAAACAGAACAAAAGTAAATTCTTTTGTGAACTATCCGAAGCAAACAATTGATAAGAAAGAAAAAATAGTTGTTGCAGATATCAACCTGGCCACTCAAGAAGATTTGATGAAGGTATATGGAATCGGTCCGGCTCTTTCGGAACGAATTTTAAAAGAACGGGATAAGTTGGGAGCTTTTGTGTCGATGAAACAGTTGGATGATGTTTGGGGGCTTTCGCCTGAAGTTATTTCAAATATTAATAAGCATTTTTCTGTTTTAACTGCCCCTGCTATCCGTAAGCTCAATATTAACGAATCTTCTGTTAAAGAGTTGTCGCAATTCCCTTTCTTTAAATATCAGTTGGCTAAAGAGATTGTAACTTATCGCAGTATGAATGGCGAAATTAAGTCTAAAGAAGATTTAATAAAAATTAAGAATTTTCCAATTGACAAAGTCGATATAATTGCCTTATATTTGGCCTTTTAAAACAAATAAACAAACTATTGTAAGATAGTTAAACAATTCAAACTGTATGAATTCATTATATTTTACCGAAGAGCATCAATTATTTAGAGCGAGTTTGCGAGATTTTTTGCAAAAAGAAGTGGTTCCTCATATTGAAAAATGGGAAAAAACTGGAACGATAGAACGATTTATATGGAAAAAATTTGGTGAAATGGGTTTCTTCGGATTGCGCTATCCTGAAGCTTATGGTGGATTGAATCTGGATTTGTTTTACACGGTTATCTTTTTAGAAGAACTGCAAAGAATTAAATCAGGTGGTTTTGCAGCAGCAATGTGGGCACACGCTTATTTGGCAATGACGCATCTGAATGCAGAAGGAGACGAACGAATTAAGCGGGAATATTTAGCGGCGAGTATAGCTGGTGATAAAATTGGTGCACTATGTATTACAGAGCCTTTTGGTGGTAGCGATGTGGCAGGAATGCGTACAACGGCTGTTAAAAAAGGAGATAAGTATATCATTAATGGTTCTAAAACATTCATCACTAATGGTGTCTATGCGGATTATTACGTGGTAGCAGCTAAAACAACTCCAGATCTTGGGAACAAAGGGATAAGTATGTTTTTAGTGGATGCGAAACAGGAAGGTATATCGGCTACAAAACTTGATAAATTAGGATGGAGAGCTTCTGATACAGCTGAAATTGCATTTGATAATGTAGAAATTCCTGTGGAAAATTTAATGGGAGAAGAAGGAAAAGGGTTTCCGTATATCATGCAGCATTTTGCTTTAGAGCGATTAATAATGGCTATAAATGCCCATGCAAGTGCTGAATATGCAATAGAATATGCTATTGAATACATGTCAGAACGAGAAGCATTTGGAAGAACAATAGATAAGTTTCAGGCGTTAAGACATACATTAGTTGAGCATGCGACAGATGTAGAGCATTGTAAGTTGTTTAATTATGCGGCTGTAGCTAGATTAGATAAAGGAGAGTATGTTGTGAAAGAGGCTACTATGGCTAAATTGAAATCAACAAAAGTAGCCGATGAAACTATTTATAGTTGTTTACAGATGTTGGGAGGTTATGGCTACATGGAAGAATATCCGATGGCACGTTTGTTAAGAGACAGCCGTTTAGGGCCAATCGGTGGTGGAACTTCGGAAATCCTTAAAGAGATCTTGTCTAAAATGATCATCGATAAGCAAAATTACCAGCCGGCTGTGAAGCATTAATGGTTTTGAGAATAGAGACAAGAGCCAAGAAGCAAGAGATTGTGACTTGGCTTTTTTTATGTGGGAAAGAGTGTGTGAAATGGATTTTGAGAAATTGACAATCAGAAACAACGTCTCTCTTTGTTCTTGCCTCTTGTCTCTTTGTTCTTGATTCTCAAAAAGCTGAAAAAATAATTCGTAATTTATAATTTGTAATTCGTAATTTTTTTATAAGTTTGCGGCCTAAATGAGAGGAGGTGTCTAAACAATGTTAATTATCCCAATTAAAGACGGAGAAAATATCGATAGAGCATTAAAGCGCTATAAGAGAAAATTCGACAAAACAGGAACTGTTCGTCAGTTAAGAGCACGTCAGGCGTTTACTAAACCATCTGTGACAAGAAGAGCTCAAATTCAAAAAGCACAATACATTCAAGGATTAAGAGACTCATTAGAGGCATAATTTTTTTTGAATAATACTATAACCGTTAGTGTGTGAAGTTTTATAACTTTGTACCTAACGGTTTTTTTATGGTTACAAATAAGCTCGCGTATCACGACTATCTTCAGAAAGAGAAAAACTACTCTCTGCATACGCTTAAGGCGTATCTTAATGATGTTTCTGAATTTGAAAATTTCCTGAAAACTCATGATGTCGATTCGGTTTTGGAAACTGTTGGTTATTCTCAAATCCGTAGCTGGATTGTTTTCTTGGTGGAAAATAATGTTTCCAATACTTCGGTTAATCGTAAAATTTCATCTTTAAAATCGTTTTATAAATTTCTGCTGAAAACGAAACAGATTGAGGTGAATCCGCTTCAAAAACACAAGTCGTTGAAGACGTCAAAAAAAATACAGATTCCCTTTTCGGAAAAAGAACTTGAATTGGTGTTTGAGGAAAATGATTATCCGGATGATTTTGAAGGAATTCGCAATCGATTGATTATTGAACTTTTTTACGCTACCGGTATGCGTCGTGCCGAATTAATCGCGCTTGAAATGGGTAATTACAGTGCTTATAATAAAACATTCAAGGTTTTGGGGAAGAGAAACAAGGAACGAGTGCTTCCGCTTCTCGATTGTACGATTCAGTTGTTAAATCGTTATGTTATTGAAAGAAAACGGCTTGCGATTATCGAAAATGACAATTTGTTAATATTGAATAAAAACGGTCATAAAATAAGTGAATCGTTTGTTTATCGATTAATAAATGATTACTTTAGTACTGTCTCTGAAAAAACAAAAAAGAGTCCCCACGTTCTTAGGCATACATTTGCAACCCATTTGCTAAATAATGGTGCCGATTTAAATTCAGTAAAAGAATTGTTAGGTCATGCAAGTTTATCTTCCACTCAAATCTATACCCACAGCAGTTTGTCTGAATTGAAGCGAGTTTATCAAGATGCACATCCGCGAAACCGAAAATGATTCGAAGTTTAACTAAATAAAATTTTTTATTATGAAGGTAAATGTTCATGCTGTTAATTTTAATATTGACAGAAAATTAGTTGATTTTGTTCAGGAACGATTAGATAAGTTAGAAAAGTATTATGACAGGGTGGTGTCTTCCGATGTTTTCTTGAAATTGGATAACACGAGCGATAAGGAAAATAAAATAGTAGAGGTGAAGGTTATGGTGCCGGGGGATGATTTCATAGTTAAGAAGCAGTGTAAGACCTTTGAGGAAGCTGTAGATTTGTCTGTAGGTTCTTTGGAGCGCCTTTTAATGAAGAGAAAAGAAATAATTAGAGCCCATGCTTAAAAAATAAAAAAAAGACAAAAAATATTTTGATTAAAAAATAAAATCCCTACATTTGCAGTCCGTTAGAAATAGCGGACTTTTTTTATTGTAGTCGCCGGTGTAGCTCAGCTGGCTAGAGCAGCTGATTTGTAATCAGCAGGTCGTGGGTTCGAGTCCCTCCATCGGCTCTGGTTTTTTAAGCAACGGAACATAAAAAAAGTTGGGGAGATACTCAAGCGGCCAACGAGGGCAGACTGTAAATCTGCTGACTAAGTCTTCGCAGGTTCGAATCCTGCTCTCCCCACAAGATTATACCGTAAAAGGTAATGATCTGGAAGAATTTAGAAAATAGGGGTTTGGATTTTTCTGAATTCTGGGTTCTAACTTCTGAACACACAAAAGCCGGTGTAGCTCAGGGGTAGAGTGCTTCCTTGGTAAGGAAGAGGTCACGGGTTCAAATCCCGTCATTGGCTCAATTAAGTAAATTTGAACACTAATTATATAACTAAGATTAAATTATTAAATCATGGCAAAAGAAACCTTTGATCGTTCGAAGCCCCATTTAAATATCGGAACTATCGGACACGTAGATCACGGAAAAACAACTTTGACTGCTGCTATTACTAAAGTATTAGCTGATGCTGGTTTATCAGAAGCTAAATCATTCGATCAGATTGACAACGCTCCTGAAGAAAAAGAAAGAGGTATTACTATTAACACTTCTCACGTAGAGTATTCTACAGCTAACCGTCACTACGCTCACGTTGACTGTCCAGGTCACGCGGATTACGTTAAGAACATGGTTACTGGTGCTGCTCAAATGGACGGTGCTATCCTTGTAGTTGCTGCTACAGATGGTCCAATGCCACAAACTCGTGAGCACATCCTTTTAGGACGTCAGGTTGGTGTGCCTAGAATGGTTGTTTTCATGAACAAAGTAGACATGGTTGATGACGAGGAGTTGTTAGAACTTGTTGAAATGGAAATTAGAGATTTGTTGTCTTTCTATCAGTATGATGGTGATAACGGACCAGTTGTTAAAGGTTCTGCATTAGGAGCTTTAAATGGTGAGCCTCAATGGGTTGCTACGGTAATGGAATTGATGGAAGCTGTTGATAACTGGATTGAATTACCAGCTCGTGATGTTGATAAGCCTTTCTTGATGCCAGTTGAGGACGTATTTACAATTACAGGTCGTGGAACTGTTGCTACAGGTCGTATCGAAACTGGAGTTGCTAATACAGGTGATGCTGTTGAAATCATTGGTATGGGAGCTGAGAAATTGACTTCTACAATTACAGGAGTTGAGATGTTCCGTAAAATCCTTGACAGAGGTGAAGCTGGAGATAACGTAGGTTTATTATTACGTGGTATTGATAAAGCTGATATCAAACGTGGTATGGTTATTATCAAGCCAGGATCTGTTAAGCCACACGCTCACTTCAAAGCTGAGGTGTATATCTTGAAAAAAGAAGAAGGTGGACGTCACACTCCATTCCATAACAACTACCGTCCTCAGTTCTACGTGCGTACAACTGACGTAACAGGTACTATTTCTTTACCTGCAGGAGTTGAGATGGTTATGCCAGGTGATAACTTGACTATTGATGTTCAATTGTTGAGCCCAATCGCTTTGTCAGTAGGTTTACGTTTTGCTGTTCGTGAGGGTGGTAGAACTGTAGGTGCTGGTCAGGTAACTGAAATTTTAGACTAATTCATAGTCAATTATAATAAAAACCAGCGGTTCGCTGCTGGTTTTTTTAAACAAACGGGCGTAGTTCAAGGGTAGAATAGCGGTCTCCAAAACCGTTGATGGGGGTTCGAATCCCTCCGCCCGTGCAAAAGGAATATACAATGACAAAAGTTGTTAATTACATATCGGAAGCATTTGAAGAGTTAAAATCAAATGTTACTTGGCCAGAATGGGCTGAAGTACAAAAGTTAACTATTATAGTAGCTTTATTTTCTATTTTATTTGCATTAGCAACTTGGGGAGTAGATTCTACTTTTGCTAAAGCGTTAGGGTTTTTCTTTAATTGGTTAAAAGCTTAATTTTTTTGATATGACTGATAATAATGTCAAAAAATGGTATGTAGTTAGAGCGGTTAGCGGACAGGAAAACAAGGTGAAAAACTATATCGAAACGGAAATCAGCCGTTTGGGTATGGCAGATTATATTTCGCAGGTATTGGTTCCTACTGAAAAAGTAGTTCAGGTACGTGATGGGAAAAAAATCAGTAAAGACCGTGTTTACTTTCCGGGATACGTTATGATTGAAGCTAACTTGACCGGAGAAATTCCTCACATCATCAAATCGATTACAGGTGTAATTGGTTTTTTAGGTGAAACAAAAGGAGGAGAAGCTGTGCCGTTAAGACAAGCGGAAGTAAACCGAATGTTAGGAAAAGTTGACGAATTATCTGTAAAGGTAGATCAAGGAGCTATTCCTTATTCGGTAGGTGAAACCGTAAAAGTAATCGACGGGCCTTTCAATGGTTTCAATGGAACTGTTGAGAAAGTTAATGAAGAAAAGCGTAAGCTTGAAGTGATGGTAAAGATTTTCGGAAGAAAAACACCATTGGAGTTGAGTTTTATGCAAGTTGAAAAAGTATAACACGTTACATATATAAATCCACATCAATCGCTTCCAATTGATAGATGTGCTAAATTTTTTTAAAAATGGCTAAAGAAATTAGTAAAGTAGTTAAACTACAAGTTAAGGGAGGTGCCGCGAATCCTTCGCCACCGGTTGGACCTGCTTTGGGGGCTGCTGGGGTTAATATCATGGAGTTCTGTAAGCAGTTCAATGCAAGAACACAAGATAAACCTGGCAAAGTTTTACCAGTACAAATTACTGTGTATAAAGACAAGTCTTTTGACTTTGTTGTTAAAACGCCACCGGCTGCAATTCAATTATTAGATGCAGCTAAATTAAAGTCTGGTTCAGGGCAACCTAACCGTAAAAAAGTAGCTAATGTTACTTGGGATCAAATTAGAGCTATCGCTGAAGACAAAATGGCAGACTTGAATGCTTTCGAAATCGAAAAAGCAATGAGTATGGTTGCCGGAACAGCTAGATCTATGGGTATAACAGTATCAGGAACAGCTCCTTTTTAATCCTAACAAAGAATTAAGACATGGCAAAATTGACAAAAAAGCAAAAAGAGGCTGCAGCAAAAATTGAGAAGAACAAATTATATTCTTTGAAAGATGCATCTGCATTGATTAAAGAAGTTGCTTCTGCAAAATTTGATGAGTCTGTTGATATCGCGGTAAAGTTAGGAGTAGATCCTAGAAAAGCGAATCAAATGGTAAGAGGCGTTGTTACTTTACCTCACGGTACTGGAAAAGATGTTAGAGTATTAGCATTGGTTACTCCAGACAAAGAGGCTGAAGCTAAAGCAGCTGGTGCTGACCACGTAGGTTTGGATGACTATTTACAAAAAATCAAAGACGGTTGGACAGATGTTGATGTTATCATCACTATGCCTGCTGTTATGGGTAAATTAGGTCCTTTAGGACGTGTTTTAGGTCCAAGAGGTTTGATGCCAAACCCTAAAACAGGTACTGTAACTATGGATGTGGCAAAAGCTGTTGAAGAAGTTAAAGCTGGTAAAATCGACTTCAAAGTTGATAAGACAGGAATCGTTCACGCTGGAATCGGAAGAATTTCTTTTGATGCTCAGAAAATCACAGAGAACGCTCACGAAATTATTCAAACATTAATCAAATTAAAACCAACTGCAGCAAAAGGTACTTACATTAAGAGTATCCACATCTCATCTACGATGAGTCCTGCGATTGCTTTAGACCCTAAAGCAGTTTAATTGGTAGTTAAAAATTTTTAGTATGACTAGAGAAGAAAAATCAATCGCGATTGAAGATTTAACTGCACAGTTGGCTGGTAGAAATGTTGTTTATTTAGCAGACATTTCTGGACTTAATGCAGAGACTACTTCAAACTTAAGAAGAGCTTGTTTTAAAGCGGGTATCAAATTAGAAGTTGTTAAGAACACATTACTTGAAAAAGCAATGGAAGCTTCTGAAACTAACTTCGGTGAGTTGACTACAGTTTTAAAAGGAAACACTTCTATATTAATTGCAGATACAGCTAACGCTCCTGCAAAAATCATCAAAGAATTCCGTAAAAAATCTGACAAACCTTTATTAAAAGGTGCTTACATCATGGAAGAGATCTACATTGGAGATAACTTACTTGATTCATTAGCATCTCTTAAATCGAAAGAAGAGGTTATTGGAGAAATCATCGGATTATTACAATCACCAGCTCAAAGAGTTATTTCTGCTCTTAAAAACCAATTCAAAGACGAAGAGGGAGCTGAATAAATTTTGCACTAATTAATTATTATATTTTACAAATCATTTTAAAAGATAGAAAAAATGGCAGATTTGAAACAATTCGCAGAACAATTAGTTAACTTAACAGTTAAAGAAGTTAACGAGTTAGCAACAATATTAAAAGACGAGTATGGAATCGAGCCGGCTGCTGCTGCTGTAGTAGTTGCTGCAGGTGGAGGTGATGCTGGTGCTGCTGAAGAGCAAACTGAATTCACTGTAGTATTGAAAGATGCTGGAGCTTCTAAATTAGGAGTTGTTAAAGCTGTTAAAGAATTAACAGGTTTAGGACTTAAAGAAGCTAAAGATTTAGTAGATGCTGCTCCAACTAACGTTAAAGAAGGTGTTTCTAAAGACGAAGCTGAAGGTCTTAAGAAAGCATTAGAAGAAGCAGGAGCTGCGGTTGAGCTTAAGTAAGCTGACCCAAGTTATATAAGCTAGGTTTAGGCCTTTGAGAGTTTTTCTCAAGGCCTAAACCATTTTGCGTATAATAAATTTTACTTTAAGTATAGTTTGAAATACGTAATATTTTTAATCAATACGAAGAAAGAAAATGAAATTACAACTTTCTGTTCATTTTCGGAGATGTATCGATTATTAAGAAGAAAGTAAAATTACACTGTGTTTTTGCACAAAACTTTTTTTTTAATCAAAATTTTGTCCATTGATGTTAACAAATCAGACTGAAAGATTAAATTTCGCCTCGACGAAAAACATCCCAGACTATCCGGATTTCTTGGATATTCAGGTAAAATCTTTTAAAGATTTTTTCCAATTGGAAACCAAATCTGATGAAAGAGGCAACGAAGGTCTTTATAATACCTTCATGGAAAACTTCCCAATTACTGATACAAGAAATCAGTTCGTATTGGAATTCCTTGACTACTTTGTTGATCCACCCCGTTATACAATTGAAGAGTGTATAGACAGAGGTTTAACGTATAGTGTGCCATTAAAAGCACGTTTGAAACTATACTGTACTGACCCTGAGCATGAAGATTTTGAAACAATTGTACAGGATGTATATTTAGGTACTATCCCGTATATGACACCAAGCGGTACTTTCGTTATCAATGGTGCAGAGCGTGTAGTGGTATCTCAGTTACACCGTTCACCGGGAGTGTTCTTCGGACAATCTTTCCACGCTAACGGAACAAAATTATACTCTGCCAGAGTAATTCCTTTTAAAGGATCTTGGATTGAATTCGCTACCGATATCAACAGCGTAATGTATGCGTATATCGATAGAAAGAAAAAATTACCTGTTACGACTTTATTCCGTGCTATCGGATTTGAGCGTGATAAGGACATTCTTGAGATCTTCGACCTTGCTGAAGAAATCAAAGTTTCAAAATCAGGTCTTAAAAAATATATCGGTCGTAGACTAGCTGCTCGTGTATTGAACACTTGGCACGAAGATTTCGTGGATGAGGATACAGGAGAGGTAGTATCTATCGAGCGTAACGAAATTATCTTGGATCGTGACACGTTGTTAGACAAAGATAATGTAGAGGAAATTGTAGACGCAAACGTAAAATCTATCTTGTTACACAAGGAAGATAACAACCAGGCGGATTATGCAATTATCCACAACACGTTACAAAAAGACCCTACAAATTCAGAAAAAGAAGCTGTAGAGCACATCTATCGTCAGTTGCGTAATGCAGAACCGCCTGATGAGGAAACGGCTCGCGGTATCATCGATAAATTGTTCTTCTCTGATCAACGTTATAATTTAGGTGAAGTTGGTCGTTATAGAATGAACAAAAAATTAGGTTTGGATATCCCAATGGAAAAACAAGTTTTGACCAAAGAGGATATCATTACTATCGTGAAATATTTGATCGAGCTTATCAACTCTAAAGCAGAGATTGATGATATCGACCACTTATCAAACCGTCGTGTTAGAACAGTTGGTGAGCAATTGTCTGCACAATTTGGTGTTGGTCTTGCGCGTATGGCAAGAACAATCCGTGAGAGAATGAATGTTCGTGATAACGAGGTGTTTACGCCAATCGATTTGATTAATGCCAAAACATTGTCATCGGTTATCAACTCTTTCTTCGGAACCAACCAGTTATCTCAGTTCATGGACCAGACTAATCCATTGGCAGAGATTACGCACAAGAGAAGATTGTCTGCCCTGGGGCCTGGAGGTCTTTCAAGAGAGAGAGCCGGATTCGAGGTGCGTGACGTTCACTATACACACTACGGACGTTTATGTCCGATCGAAACACCAGAGGGACCAAACATCGGTTTGATTTCATCGTTAGGTGTTTATGCGAAAGTAAACGGAATGGGCTTTATCGAAACGCCTTACCGCAAGGTAACTAATGGTGCTGTAGATTTAGCTTCGGAGCCTGTTTATTTAAGTGCAGAGGAAGAAGAAGGTAAATTGATTGCTCAGGCAAACATCGATATGAATGCTGACGGTAAGATTACTGCAGGAAACGTTATTGCTCGTGAAGAGGGTGACTTCCCGGTTGTTGAGCCTACTGCTGTTCATTATACCGACGTAGCGCCAAACCAGATTGCTTCGATTTCGGCTTCGTTGATTCCGTTCTTAGAGCATGATGATGCGAACCGTGCGTTGATGGGATCGAACATGATGCGCCAGGCCGTACCATTATTACGTCCTGAAGCACCAATTGTTGGAACGGGTCTTGAGCGTCAGGTTGCTACTGATTCCCGTGTATTGATTAATGCAGAAGGAGAAGGAGTTGTTGAGTATGTTGATGCAAACATGATTACTATCAAATACGATAGAACTGAGGCAGAGCGTGCTGTAAGCTTCGATCCGGATGAGAAAACATATCAGTTAATTAAGTTCAGAAAAACCAACCAGAGTACCTCTATCAACTTAAAACCTATCGTTAGAAAAGGTGACCGAGTTGCAAAAGGTCAAGTACTTTGTGAAGGTTATGCAACGCAAAACGGAGAGCTTGCTTTAGGTAGAAACCTTCAGGTGGCGTTCATGCCTTGGAAAGGGTACAACTTCGAGGATGCGATTGTAATTTCTGAAAAAGTAGTTCGTGATGATATCTTTACTTCAATCCACGTAGATGATTACTCATTAGAGGTTCGTGATACGAAATTGGGTAACGAAGAATTAACGAATGATATTCCAAACGTTTCTGAAGAGGCTACTAAAGACTTGGATGAAAACGGTATGATCAGAATCGGAGCAGAGGTTAAACCTGGCGACATTCTAATCGGAAAAATTACACCAAAAGGAGAATCAGATCCAACTCCGGAAGAGAAGTTGTTAAGAGCAATCTTCGGAGATAAAGCTGGTGATGTGAAAGATGCTTCATTGAAAGCTTCTCCATCATTACACGGTGTGGTTTTAGATAAAAAATTATTCGCGAGAGCGGTAAAAGATAAACGTAAACGTTCTAAGGATAAAGACGATTTAGCAGTTCTTGAAACGCAGTTTGAAGTGAAATTCAACGAGTTGAAAGATAAGTTAGTTGAGAAATTATTCGAAATCGTTAACGGTAAAACATCTCAAGGTGTAATGAATGATTTGGGTGAGGAAGTATTACCAAAAGGTAAGAAATACACGCAAAAAATGCTTTATGCTGTTGAAGATTTCGCTCACTTGACAAAAGGACAGTGGACTACAGATGACGAGTCAAATGCAATGGTAAATGACTTGATCCACAATTACAAAATCAAGCTGAACGATTTACAAGGAGCGTTGAGAAGAGAGAAATTCACGATCACTGTTGGAGATGAATTACCATCAGGTATCCTGAAACTTGCTAAAGTGTACATCGCTAAGAAACGTAAACTGAAAGTTGGAGATAAGATGGCAGGTCGTCACGGTAACAAAGGTATCGTTGCGAAAATCGTTCGTCAGGAAGATATGCCATTCTTAGAAGACGGAACACCGGTAGATATCGTATTGAATCCACTAGGGGTGCCATCTCGTATGAACATCGGACAGATTTATGAAACGGTTCTTGGATGGGCAGGTAAAAAATTAGGAAGAAAGTACGCTACGCCAATCTTTGATGGTGCTACTCTTGACCAAATTAATGAACTGACAGACGAGGCAGGCGTTCCAAGATTCGGTCATACGTATTTGTATGATGGAGGAACTGGAGAGCGTTTCCACCAGCCGGCAACCGTGGGTGTGATCTATATGTTGAAATTAGGACACATGGTTGATGATAAGATGCACGCACGTTCTATCGGTCCATACTCATTGATCACGCAGCAGCCTCTTGGAGGTAAAGCGCAGTTCGGAGGTCAGCGTTTTGGAGAGATGGAGGTTTGGGCTCTTGAGGCGTATGGAGCTTCAAGTACTTTAAGAGAGAT
Source organism: Flavobacterium sp. (assembly GCF_035456225.1). Lineage (GTDB taxonomy): Bacteria > Bacteroidota > Bacteroidia > Flavobacteriales > Flavobacteriaceae > Flavobacterium. Next base: position 17,938 of record NZ_DATIDM010000041.1, read on the forward strand.
CTTGACAGTTAAATCGGATGACGTTATCGGTAGAGCTAAAACTTACGAGGCAATCGTTAAGGGTGAAACTATGCCGGAACCAGGATTACCTGAATCGTTCAATGTATTGATGCACGAATTGAAAGGTTTGGGTCTGGACATCAGATTAGAAGAATAACAAAAAAAGCAGTTTTCAGTCCCGATTTTTTGGGACTGATTACTCATTTATAGAGTTTTTAAGGATTTATACCCGTAACCCGTTCCGATTTTTTATACTGATGCAGGGCATCATATAACTAGCACTCCAGATGAGAGTCTGAAGTTTAGAGAAGTAATTCGAGGTGGCAGCGTAATGATTTGACTCTTTCTTAAGAGTACATCATAAGTCTAAAATCAATTTTTAATTGCAAATAAATCAATAGTAAAAACTATGATGAATAATAGAAATAAAGATAAAAACACGATCAAGAGATTTAACAAGATTTCGATTGGTTTAGCTTCTCCGGAATCTATCCTGGCGGAGTCAAGAGGTGAGGTTTTAAAACCGGAAACCATCAATTATCGTACCCATAAACCAGAGCGTGACGGTCTTTTCTGTGAGCGAATTTTCGGTCCTGTAAAAGATTTCGAATGTGCTTGTGGTAAATACAAAAGAATCCGTTACAAAGGGATCGTATGTGACCGATGTGGGGTTGAAGTTACGGAGAAAAAAGTACGTAGAGACAGAGTAGGTCACATCAATTTGGTGGTGCCTATTGCTCATATCTGGTATTTCCGTTCACTTCCGAACAAAATCGGATACATTCTTGGTTTGCCGTCTAAAAAATTAGACATGATTATCTACTACGAAAGATATGTGGTAATCCAGGCAGGTATTGCCAAAGGTCCGGACGGAGAATCATTAAACAAATTAGATTTCCTTACTGAAGAAGAATACTTGAATATTCAGGATTCGCTTCCAATGGAAAACCAATATTTGGATGATAACGATCCGAACAAATTCATCGCTAAGATGGGAGCGGAGTGTATCATGGATTTATTGGCCCGTACCGATTTAGATGCTTTGTCATACGAATTGCGTCACGCGGCTAACAATGAAACATCGAAGCAAAGAAAAACAGAAGCGTTAAAACGTCTTCAGGTAGTGGAGTCTTTCCGTGAAGCAAACAATAACAGAGAGAACCGTCCGGAGTGGATGATCATGAAAGTTATTCCTGTTATCCCACCTGAATTACGTCCGTTAGTGCCACTAGATGGTGGTCGTTTCGCGACTTCGGATTTGAACGACCTTTACCGTCGTGTAATCATCCGTAACAATCGTTTGAAACGATTAATGGAAATCAAAGCGCCAGAAGTAATCTTGAGAAACGAAAAACGTATGTTGCAGGAATCTGTTGACTCGTTATTCGACAACACAAGAAAAGCTTCTGCTGTTAAAACAGAATCAAACAGACCGTTGAAATCGCTTTCTGATTCATTGAAAGGTAAGCAAGGTCGTTTCCGTCAGAACTTATTAGGTAAACGTGTGGATTATTCAGCGCGTTCGGTAATTGTCGTTGGACCGGAAATGAAATTGTTCGAATGTGGTCTTCCAAAAGATATGGCTGCCGAACTGTACAAACCATTCGTTATTCGTAAATTAATCGAAAGAGGAATCGTTAAGACAGTTAAGTCGGCTAAGAAAATTATCGACAAAAAAGAGCCGGTAGTATGGGATATCCTTGAAAACGTAATTAAAGGACACCCGGTATTACTAAACCGTGCTCCAACGCTTCACAGATTAGGTATCCAGGCGTTCCAGCCAAAACTAATCGAAGGAAAAGCGATTCAGTTACACCCGTTAGTGTGTACGGCGTTCAACGCGGATTTCGACGGTGACCAGATGGCGGTTCACTTACCATTAGGACCAGAGGCTATTTTAGAGGCACAATTGTTAATGTTGGCTTCTCACAATATCCTTAATCCTGCCAATGGTGCGCCTATCACGGTACCTTCTCAAGACATGGTTCTTGGTCTTTACTATATGACCAAAGAGCGTTTGTCTACACCTGATCACAAGATTTTAGGTGAAGGTTTAACTTTCTATTCTGCTGAAGAGTGTAATATCGCTTTAAATGAAGGAAGAGTTGAGTTGAATGCCCGTGTTAAAATCAGAGCAAAAGACTTTAACGAAAACGGAGAGTTGGTATACAAAATTATCCAAACTACTGCAGGTCGAGTATTGTTTAACGAAGTAGTACCTGAAGCAGCTGGATATATCAATGAGGTATTGACCAAAAAATCGTTGCGTGATATCATCGGACACATTTTAAGTGCAACTGATGTACCTACAACGGCTGCCTTCTTGGACAACATGAAGGATATGGGGTATAAATTCGCCTTCAAAGGTGGTTTGTCTTTCTCATTGGGAGATATCCGTATTCCGGAACAAAAACAACAATTGATTGCTGATGCCAGAGAACAGGTGTCCGGTATTTCAATGAACTATAACATGGGTCTTATTACCAATAACGAGCGTTACAACCAGGTTATTGATATTTGGACTTCTGCCAATGCACAGCTTACAGAATTAGCAATGAAAAACATTAGAGAAGACCAACAAGGTTTCAACTCGGTGTATATGATGCTTGACTCTGGGGCGCGTGGATCGAAAGAGCAGATTCGTCAGTTAACCGGTATGCGTGGTTTGATGGCTAAGCCGAAAAAATCAACTGCTGGTGGTGGTGAAATTATTGAAAACCCGATCTTATCAAACTTTAAAGAAGGTCTTTCCATCCTTGAGTACTTTATCTCTACTCACGGTGCCCGTAAAGGTCTTGCGGATACCGCTCTTAAAACGGCGGATGCGGGTTACTTGACTCGTCGTCTGCATGACGTATCTCAGGATGTTATCGTTAATTCGGTTGACTGTGGTACTTTAAGAGGTGTCGAAGTTTCGGCTTTAAAGAAAAACGAAGAGATTGTAGAATCTTTAGGAGAAAGAATCTTAGGACGTGTTGCGTTACAGGATGTTATCAATCCGTTGAATGGCGATGTATTGGTTCACGCAGGTGAAGAAATTACCGAAGCTATTATGAAAGCAATCGATGCTTCTCCGGTTGAAAAAGTAGATGTTCGTTCGCCGCTTACTTGTGAAGCTCCGAAAGGAATCTGTGCTAAATGTTACGGACGTAACTTAGCAACAGGCAAGATGACGCAAAGAGGTGAAGCCGTTGGTGTAATTGCTGCACAGTCAATTGGTGAGCCTGGTACACAGTTAACGCTTCGTACGTTCCACGTAGGAGGGGTTGCCGGAGGTATCTCTGAAGAGTCAAGCATCATCACTCGTTTTGCCGGTAGATTGGAAATCGAAGATCTTAAAACGGTTAAAGGTGAAGATAACGAAGGAAACGCTGTGGATATCGTAATCTCCCGTTCAACTGAATTGAAATTGGTTGATGAGAAAACAGGAATCCTATTAAACACACATAACATTCCTTACGGTTCCAGCATCTTTGTTAAAGATGGCCAGGTAGTAAGCAAAGGTGATGTAATCTGTAAATGGGACCCTTATAATGGTGTAATCATCTCTGAATTTACAGGAAAAGTTGCTTACGAAGATATCGAACAAGGACAAACGTTCATGGTTGAAATCGACGAGCAGACTGGATTCCAGGAAAAAGTAATTACTGAGGGCAGAAATAAAAAATTAATCCCTACTTTATTAATCTACGGAAAAGATGGTGAACTAATCCGTTCATACAACTTACCGGTAGGAGCTCACTTGATGGTTAACGACGGTGAGAAGATTAAAGCAGGTAAGATTTTAGTGAAAATTCCACGTCGTTCTTCGAAAGCAGGCGATATTACCGGAGGTTTACCAAGAATTACCGAGTTGTTAGAGGCTCGTAATCCTTCAAACCCTGCGGTAGTTTCTGAAATCGATGGTGTAGTTTCTTTTGGAAAAATCAAAAGAGGTAACCGTGAGATCATCATCGAATCTAAATTCGGTGAGGTTAAGAAATACTTGGTGAAATTATCAAGTCAGATCTTAGTTCAGGAAAATGACTTCGTAAGAGCGGGTGTGCCATTGTCTGATGGAGCAATCACTCCGGATGATATCTTGAGAATTAAAGGACCGGCTGCTGTTCAACAGTACTTGGTAAATGAGATTCAGGAGGTATACCGTTTACAAGGGGTAAAAATTAATGACAAGCACTTTGAGGTTGTAATTCGTCAGATGATGCGTAAAGTTCAGATTCAAGATCCGGGAGATACTCTATTCTTAGAAGATCAATTGGTTCACACATCCGACTTTATCATCGAAAATGATAAGTTATACGGAATGAAAGTTGTGGAAGATGCAGGAGATTCTGAAAACCTTAAACCAGGACAGATTATTTCTCCAAGAGATTTAAGAGACGAAAATTCGTTGTTAAAACGTAATGACAGAAATGTAGTAGTGGCAAGAGATGTAGTTCCGGCAACGGCAACTCCGGTTCTTCAAGGTATTACAAGAGCGTCATTACAGACGAAATCGTTCATCTCTGCGGCATCGTTCCAGGAAACAACCAAAGTATTGAATGAAGCTGCTGTTGCAGGTAAAGTTGACGGATTAGAAGGACTTAAAGAGAATGTTATCGTTGGTCACAGAATCCCTGCCGGTACCGGTATGAGAGATTACGACAACATAATCGTTGGTTCTAAAGAAGAGTTCAACGAACTTATGGCAGTGAAAGAAGAATTTAATTACTAAAAATTAAATTTCTCACTATATTTATAAATCCTAACAGTGTAATACTGTTAGGATTTTATATTTTAGCTTAATAATTAAAAAGTATAACAATGACTGATAAAAATAATAATCAAGGACAAATTAACATAGAGTTGGATGAGCAAACGGCTGAAGGAACCTATTCCAATCTGGCAATCATTAATCATTCGAATACCGAATTCGTAATCGATTTCGTAAGCATTATGCCTGGTGTGCCAAAAGCTAAAGTAAAGTCCAGAATTGTACTTACGCCACAACACGCAAAAAGACTTTTAATGGCTTTGGGTGAAAATATTCACCGTTTTGAAAGTGCTCACGGGGAGATTAAGGAAGCAGAGCAAACCCCGATTCCATTTAATTTTGGCCCAACAGGACAGGCGTAGTTGAAAGAGTTGTCTGTTTAGATAAAGTGCTTCTGCTCCATTTAGGAAAAGAAATTATAAATGCCAATCATAATTTGCCTTATTCCGGACAAAAGCATATACAAAGTTTTGTGCTTTTGGATATGATTGCTTTTTTTGACGAATGTTCAGTTTTCTTTTAGATAAATTTTCAGTAAAGGGACGTATTGTCTGTATTTGAATGCTTTAACGGAGTGTTGGTTGTCGATTTTTATAGGGAAAAGATTAGTTTTACATCTTAAATTGATATTTTTGTACAATGTGTTTAATTGATTTATCCTGTATATGAGTGTAAGGAAAATTATTATGTTAAAGAAAAAAGATAAGAGAAATTTTGCTGCATATTTGCTGCTTTTTTTCTTACTGCTTTCGCTGAATTGTTTTTCGCAATCGATACAGGTGACCGGTGTTATTCCTGACCCTTCATGTGGGGGTGGGATTGTTACAGTTACTTTTAATACTACGAACGGAAACGGTGGCAATAGAGCTTATTATACTTCCGGAACGAATTTTATTGCCTATTTGAGCAGTAATACCGGAGTTGGTCCTTATACATCATTGGGCCCCCTTACATTATTGCCATATACTTTTTCCGGTGGAAATGGTACAGTTAACAGTGGTGTGCAGGGAACAATTGTATTACCTGCAAATGCATCGGGAACTTACAAGATTGCTGTAGGTTCAACTTCTCCTTTTTTTATTGCAACTGCCGGAAGTGGTGCTTCTCCAAATTTTACTGTCAATGCAGCGCCAAACGGAGGTACGCTTTCCGGAAATGCTGTTGTTTGTCCAGGTGTAAACAGTGCTACCTTTACATTAAGCAGTTACACGGGAAGTATAGTTAAATGGCAGTCCTCTCCTTTAAGTGATTTTTCTGTTTCGGTAACGGATATTCCAAATTTATCAGCGAACCTGACGGTAAACAATGTTTCAACAACAACGTATTATCGGGTTGTGCTAACCAATGGGACATGTTCTGCATTTAGTTCAGTTGCTTCTGTAACTGTAGATCCATCACCGGGAACCGTTTCTGGAGATCAAAGTATTTGTGCCGGAACTCAACCGGCAGACATTGTGTTGTCAGGAAATAGCGGAACAATTCAGTGGCAACAATCAACAGATAATGTGAGTTTTTCAAATATCGCCGGAGCAAACGGAGCTACATTAACTTCGGCTCAAATGGGAACCCCGGCGCTGACGACTTATTATAGAGCACAGTTGACCGGAGGATGTGGAGTTATTTATAGTGCTACAGTTACTGTTGTGGTAAATCAGTCCAGTGTGGGTGGAACGGTTTTGTCTGATGCAACAATATGTTCTGGTAATAATTCTACAACATTGACACTAACCGGCTACACTGGAAATGTTGTGAAATGGCAGTCATCTACTCAACTTAATTTCAATACCGCTGTTGATATAAATAATACGACAAATACATTGGTGGTTACTGATTTGACTTCAACCACTTATTATCGTGCTGTGGTTAAAAACGGAGGATGTGCCCAGGTAAATAGTTCGAGAGTTAAATTGACTGTGATAAATGCTCCCAATGGAGGAACTCTTTCCGGCGGTACTACAGTTTGTTATGGCGTAAATAGTACCACATTAACATTAACTGGCTATACCAATACAATCCAGAAATGGCAGTCTTCTACAATTAGTGATTTTTCTTCGGGAGTTACAGATATAGCCAATACAACAGCTACCTTGACAGTAACCAACTTGACAGTGACAACTTATTACCGAGTAGTGGTCGTTAATGCAAATTGTTCGTCATTCAGTACTATAGCAGCTATTCAGGTGAATCCTATGCTTACAGCTACAATTATCGGAAATAACAGTCCTATATGTATAGGGTCCAATGCTGTTTTTAATTTGACAGGTTCGACAGGCGCCACTGTTACATATACAATTAATGGAGGTGCAAATCAAACGGTTGTTTTGACTGGAGGTTTGGCTGCGGTTACTGTGAATGCACCGGTTTCTGACCAGACTCTAAATTTGGTTTCGGTAAGTTTTGGTGCTTGTACTCAAACTATCAGTGGATCTTCTACTGTAGTTGTTGGTGCTTCCAATGTTTGGACAGGGAGTGTAGACAATCAGTGGGGTACAACCGGGAACTGGAGTTGCGGAACATTGCCAACGGCAAACACCGATGTAATTATAAATTCCGGGGCTGTTGTTGTTTCGGGTATTAACGCATTGGCAAATACACTTTCTCTTAACGGGACTTCAACGTTAACTGTCAATTCCGGAAATAATATCACGGTTACAAATGCTGTTACAGTTGGCAGTGGTGCAAATATGACACTTCAGAATAATGCAAATCTTATTCAGATTAACAATGTAGCCAATTCTGGTTCTATTGTGGTGAATCGGGAGAGTTCATCATTAATGCGTTTGGATTATACGTTATGGTCATCACCGGTTGCTTCTCAAAATTTATTGGCTTTTTCTCCATTAACTGTTACCAATCGTTTTTATGTCTATAATTCAGTTACAAATCTGTATAGTGCTGTAACGCCAAGTTCAACTAATTTTCAATTAGGGAAAGGATATTTAATCCGAATGCCAGATAACCATCCTACAACTCCTGTGAGATGGGGTGGTGTTTTTACCGGTGTACCTAACAATGGTAACGTGAGCTTCAGTGCCTATAATGGTGGTGCAGGTCTTGGTTTTAACGGGGTGGGCAATCCATATCCGTCGCCGGTAGATATGACGAGTTTTGTAAATGGAAATGCAGGCAACATAACCGGAACGCTTTATTTTTGGCGTAAAACCAACAGTGCTGCAACTGATCCTGGATATTGTACCTGGACAACAGCCGGTTTTGTGGGCAATGGAGAAGCTCAAGTGGTAAATCCAAACGGGATTCTAAGAACCGGACAAGGGTTTATAGTTGAAATGAGTAATGGGGCTACGAATGTTTCGTTTACCAATGCCATGCGTGTGGCCAATAATGCGGACCAGTTTTTCAGGAATAGTGATTTAAGCGAAATCAGAGAATTACAAGGGGATAGAATCTGGTTGAATGTTGATAATGCATCCGGAGCAAATAATCAAATGCTTTTGGGCTACTTCCCAAGTGCTACTTTGGGAGTCGATTTCGGAATAGACGGTAAAAGTTTTGAAGATGGGCCTGTTTCATTGACAATGGATATAGCCGGAGGAAATTATCTGATTCAGGGGAAACCGGTTTTTGATGTTTCGGACAGTACTCCTTTACGATTGAAGACTTCCTATACAGGCATGCATTCTATTTCTATAGATCATCTTGATGGGGTGTTTTTAGACAGTCAAAACATATATCTGAAAGATAATCTGCTAAATGTGACTCATGATTTGAAAGCGTCTGCTTATTCGTTTGCATGCAATTCAGGGACTTTTCCCAATCGTTTTGAAATCGTTTATCAGACTGTGCTGAATGTTAATCAGAGTAATTTTGACGGGAACACTGTTGTGGTTTATAAGGATGAACAAGGAGATATGAACATAAATGCTAGCGGCGTTCTAATAGATACTGTTGAAGTGTATGATGTGCGCGGAAGAAAATTGATTCGAAAAGTTGGGGTAAATAACCCTTCTGCTTTGATTTCAAACTTAAAAGACGAGAATGCAGTGTTGTTTGTAAAGGTTATCTCCGAGGATGGCAGAATTGTAAATAAAAAGATTGTTTTTTAGCTTCGTTATAAGTATAGAATAAAAAAAATCCACCTTTTGGTGGATTTTTTTTATGTGGTTTTATTTTTTCTGCTTCGGAAATAATTAAAAGCTAATGCGATCCCGAAAAGAGCTAACCAAAATAATTTTCCGTTAATCGGCGCTACAGGAGGATCATCATCTTCCAGACCGCCGCCTCCGTCGTCAGTTCCCGGTTGAGCGAACATTACAAAATCAGACAGAAATAAAAAGCTGAAAATGTATATTTTAAGTAAGTTAGACTTCATATAGTTTTATTTGGGTGTGAAAATAATATTGGGTGTGAAAATAACAATTATGTTTCAAAAGCCAATTTTAAAAATGTTAATTAGTCGAATTCCGAAGTGAAAAGCAATTTAACGCTTGGGTATTTGCTTTGCGACATCTGAATTGAAAAATCCGAATCGGCCAGGAAAACCAACTGTCCGTACTTGTCTTTTGCCAAAAACTTTTGTTTGATTCGTTTAAATTCGGCAAATTCTTCGTTTTTAGGATCTTCCGGTTTTACCCAACAGGCTTTGAAAGCCGGAAAATTTTCATAAGAACATTTGGCGCCATATTCATGTTCCAAACGGTACTGGATTACTTCATACTGTAGAGCTCCCACGGTGCCGATAACTTTTCGGTTATTCATTTCCAATGTGAAAAGCTGCGCTACTCCTTCGTCCATCAACTGGTCTACACCTTTTTCAAGCTGTTTCGCTTTCATAGGATCGGCGTTGTTGATGTATCGGAAATGTTCCGGAGAGAAACTCGGAATTCCTTTAAACTGCATCAATTCGCCTTCCGTAAGCGTGTCACCAATTTTGAAGTTTCCGGTATCATGCAATCCTACGATATCACCCGGATAAGAAATGTCTACAATTTCTTTTTTCTCCGCGAAGAATGCATTCGGACTCGAGAATTTCAGGTTCTTGCCTAAACGGACATGCAAATAAGGCTTGTTTCTTTCGAATGTTCCCGAAACAATTTTAATGAAAGCCAAACGGTCACGGTGTTTAGGGTCCATATTCGCATGGATTTTAAATACAAATCCGGAGAATTTGTTCTCGTCCGGTTTTACTTCACGGGTATCGGAATCTTTTGGTCTTGGAGTCGGAGCGATTTCAATGAAACAATCCAATAATTCACGCACGCCGAAATTGTTTAAAGCCGAACCGAAGAAAACAGGTTGCAGATCACCGTTTAAATAACTTTCGCGGTCAAATTTCGGATATACCTCCTCTACCAATTCTAACTCTTCACGTAGTTTATTGGCGGGTTTTTCTCCGATGATTTTATCCAGTTCCGGATTGCTGACATCGTCAAAAGCGATGGTTTCTTCAATGTTTTTGCGGCTGTCACCTTCGAAAAGATTGATGTTTTTCTCCCAGATATTGTAAATTCCCTTGAAATCATATCCCATACCAATCGGGAAACTCAATGGTGTTACGTGAAGTTTTAATTTCTTTTCCACTTCGTCCATCAAATCGAAAGCATCTTTACCTTCACGGTCCAATTTGTTGATGAAAACGATCATTGGGATGTTGCGCATACGGCAAACTTCTACCAGTTTTTCCGTTTGCTCCTCAACCCCTTTCGCAACATCAATAACAACAATTACACTGTCTACAGCGGTCAAGGTGCGGAAAGTATCTTCCGCGAAATCCTTGTGTCCCGGAGTATCCAGAATGTTGATTTTTTTGTCCTGATAGTTAAAAGCCAATACGGAAGTAGCTACGGAGATCCCTCTCTGACGCTCAATTTCCATAAAATCGGAAGTAGCTCCCTTTTTGATTTTATTGCTTTTTACAGCGCCCGCTTCCTGGATCGCTCCTCCAAATAATAACAGTTTTTCTGTTAAAGTGGTTTTACCGGCATCCGGGTGAGAAATAATCCCGAATGTTCTTCTTCTCTGTATCTCTTTTTGAAAACTCATCAGACAAAATTTTGTGGGTGCAAAAGTAATTATAATTTGTGAGAACTTATTTTATTATCAAAAAAATAGCCTTTAGCGACTTATGTTGAATTTTGCGCATAATTTTTTGTTAATAGTTTTTTGTATGGTTGGATAATAGGTTTGAATTGTTATTTTTGTTGGTTGCAAATCGAATGTTCTTTAAGTAGGATAAGATATTTGAAAATAATTTAGATTTTAAACGACTTCAAACTAAATAGTGTTAAAAAAGAAATGAGATTAAAACAGGTTCTATTAGGTCTTTTTATGGCTGCCAACGCAGTTTCTTTTGCTCAGGAAAATAAAAAAGAGGTTCTTTTTACAATTGATGATAAACCGTTTTATACCGACGAATTCGCAAGGGTTTACAAAAAAAACCTTGAATTGGTGAAGGATGATTCTCAAAAGGATTTGAATCATTATCTGGATCTTTTCATCGGATATAAATTGAAAGTAGAAAAAGCCAATAAGTTAGGACTTCAAAATAATGCCTCCTATCAAAGCGAACTTAAGTCGTATAGAGCTCAGCTTTCAAAGAATTATGTGACTGATACCAAGGTGACAAAAGAGTTGATTGATGAAGCTTACAAAAGATCTTTAAAAGAAGTCAAAGCATCTCATATTCTGTTTAACGTTGATGAAAATGCGTTGCCTGCCGATACTTTAAAAGTTTATAATCAGGCTATGAGTGTTCGCAAGAGAATCCTTAATGGTGAAGATTTTGAAACACTTGCCGTACAGAATTCGCAAGATCCGTCTGTAAAAGACAATAAAGGGGATTTGGGCTGGTTTTCAGTTTTCAAAATGGTTTATCCTTTTGAGTCAGGTGCGTATAAAACGCCTAAAGGAGAAATTTCGATGCCGGTCAGAACGCGTTTTGGGTATCATTTGATCAAAGTTTATGATATCCGTGATAACCGAGGACAAGTTACCGTATCACATATCATGACATTAAACGGTCAGAATCCGGTTGAGGCGGCTGCAGCAAAAACTACAATTGATGATGTTTACAAAAAACTTCAGCAGGGAGAATCTTTTGAGAGCCTGGCACAACAGTTTTCACAGGATAAATCATCCTCTGGAAAAGGTGGGCAATTACAACGTTTTGGTTCTGGTGAATTGAGCTCGGATGAATTCGAAAATGTTGCATTCTCACTAAAAAAGGAGGGAGATATTTCTCAACCTTTCCAAAGTCAATTCGGATGGCATATCATCAAGTTGATAGAAAAACACCCGGTAAAATCATTTGAAGATACGGATGTTGATTTTGAAGGTAAAATCAGAAAAGATGATCGTTCCAAGTTAATCAACAAATCATTAAATGATAAACTGCAGGCTAAATACAAAGTGGTACAAAATAAAAAGGCCTATAAAAACGTGTTTTCTTATTTAAACGAAAAGTATTATACTCAAGAATGGGAATTGCCTGGTGGGAAAGACCCTAATGAGGTGATATTCACAATGGAGAAAGATAAGAAAGTGAAATCGACAGAATTTGTTACTTATATTTTTAACCAACAGAAAGCGAATTTGAATGTCAAACCGTTATCTAAGCTTTATGAAAGATTGTATAATGATTTTGTTTATTCGAAATTATCAAAATATTACGATGATAATTTAGAGAAAGAGTTTCCTGAGTTTTCGTATGTAATGGATGAATACAGAGATGGTTTGTTGTTGTTCGATTTAATGGAAAAAGAAATATGGAACAAAGCGAAAACAGATTCGCTTGGGTTGAAGAATTTCTACGAAAGCAATAAAGCAAATTACCAATGGAAAGAACGAGTGGAAGTAAACGTTTTTTCTTCGACTAAAGAAGATGTTATTAAAAAGACAGCACAATATCTGAAAAAGAAAAAATCTGTTGATTTTATAAAATCGAATATCAATCAAAAAGGAGCTGTTGATGTTATGGTAAAATCGGGAATTTTTGAAATCGGAAATGACGCCTTACCTAAACACCAGAATTTTAATGTTGGGATTACAGAAATCAGCCATGAAGGGAATTATTACTTCGTTACACAGGTAATCAAGAAAATTGAGAAGGGACCTAAAAAACTTGAAGAAACCAAAGGAAAAGTGATAAACGATTACCAACAGTATCTTGAAGCGCATTGGGTAGATGAATTGAAAAAAGAATTTACCGTAAAAGTGAATCAGGAAGTTTTTGATAGAGTGAAAAGTCAATTACTGATAAAATAAACCAAAATAAATTAACTAAAAATAATGCCATTTAATAAGAGAAACATGAAGTTGAGAAACAATAAAATTGCCCTGATTTTCGGATTTGTAATCTGTGCTTTCAGTTCAATATATGCGCAAACAAGTCAGAAGAAGAAAATTGATGGCGTAGTTGCTGTTGTTGGTGATTATGTGGTTTTGGATTCGGACATCGATAAGACTTTTGTCGAGTTGCAGGCACAAGGTGTTGATACAAAGAATATAGCCCGCTGTGAAATGTTGGGTAAACTGCTTGAAGATAAATTGTATGCTCATCAGGCCATTCAGGATAGTATTGTGGTAAGCGACGGTGAGGTTAATGAGTTTATGAACGCCCAGTTGGATCAGATGGTGGAACAGGTTGGGTCAATAGATAAGGTAATTCAGTTTTACAACAAAAGAAATTTAGAAGATTTTAAGGCTTATTTTTTCGATGTGGTTAAAATGAATAAGCTCACGCAACAAATGCAGCACAAAATTTTTGAAGACGTAGAAATTACACCTGAAGAGGTAAGATTGTTTTTTAACAAGATTCCGAAAGATGAGTTGCCGGTTTTTGGTGCAGAAATGGAGGTTGCTCAAATCGTTGTAAAACCGGTAGTTGGTCCGGCGGAAAAACAAAAAGCAATTGATAAGCTGAAAGAATTAAAGAAAGAAGTGCAGGGAGGAGCAAGTTTTTTCAGTAGAGCTGTAATATATTCAGAAGACAAAGGATCATCTTCAAACGGAGGATATTATAAATTGACAAAAAAGACGCAATTTGTAAAAGAGTTTAAAGATGTTGCTTTCAGTTTGCAGGAAGGTGAGATATCGGAGCCTTTTGAAACGGAATTTGGGTACCACATCATTTTTCTTGAAAAAATACGCGGACAGGAATTAGACATCCGTCATATTCTGATTTCCCCTAAAGTAACCGATGAGGCATTAAAAGAAGCGAAAACTAAAATCGAAAACATCCGTAAACGAATTGTAGAGGGTCAGATTTCTTTTGCAGAAGCAGCTAAAGAGTATTCTGATGAAAAAGAGACAAAAAACAGCGGAGGGGTTTTGATGAACCCAAGAACCATGTCTACCCGTTTTGAGTTGACAAAGATGGATCCGACTTTGTATGGCGAAGTTTCTGAATTAAAGGATAACGCAGTTTCTTTTCCGTTAGTTGATCAGGAGCAAAACGGAAATAAAAAATACAAACTGATTACGGTTACAAACCGATATGAGGAACATACAGCGGATTTTGCAACAGATTATTTAAAGATTAAAGATCTTGCTTTGAAAGAAAAACAGCTTAAAGCGATTGCAAAATGGACTGATGAAAAAATTAAGGAGACTTATATCAAAATAAACGGTGAATACAGAGATTGTAAATTCACTAACAATTGGCTTAAGAAATAATTTGATTATGGCTATTCTATAGATAGCCCAACTAAACTGAATTAATAACTCCAAACTAATAACTGGAATATGTCGGACGTAACAGCAATTCAAAATCTGGTTCAGAAACAAAAAGCCCTTAAAGAAGAGATCTCCAAAATCATAGTTGGTCAGGAGGATGTGGTTAACCAGATTGTGTTAAGTATTTTTTCGGGAGGACATGCGCTTTTGGTAGGTGTTCCCGGATTGGCAAAAACACTGATGGTAAATACCATTTCACAGGCTTTGGGGTTGGATTTTAAACGAATTCAGTTTACGCCCGATTTGATGCCTTCTGATATTTTGGGAAGTGAGATTTTAGATGAAAGCCGAAGTTTCAAATTTATAAAAGGACCTATTTTTTCCAATATTATCCTGGCGGATGAGATAAACCGTACACCTCCTAAAACACAGGCGGCGTTGTTGGAAGCGATGCAGGAGAAAGCAGTTACCATTGCTGGTCAACATTACAAACTGGATCTTCCTTTCTTTGTACTGGCAACCCAAAACCCTATTGAGCAGGAGGGCACTTATCCGTTACCGGAGGCGCAATTAGACCGATTCATGTTTGCCATCAAGTTGGATTATCCTTCGTTTGCAGAAGAAGTTCAGGTAGTGAAAAGTACGACGACCGATTTTACAGTTACTGTAAATCCTTTACTCACGGCCCAGGAAATTATTGATTTCCAACAATTGATTCGACGAATCCCTGTGGCGGATAATGTGATTGAGTATGCAGTGACACTGGTTTCCAAAACTCGTCCGGACAACGCACTTGCTACCGACTTTATCAAAAACTATTTGGATTGGGGTGCAGGACCAAGGGCTTCTCAAAATTTAATTTTGGCTGCCAAGACAAATGCGGCACTAAATGGGAAATATTCTCCGGATATAGAAGATGTTCAGGCTGTGGCGACAGGAATTCTTCGCCATCGTATCATCAAGAATTATAAAGCCGATGCGGAAGGAATCACCGAAGAAATGATTATAAAGAAACTGTTCTAGTTTCATAAGTAATACAAAACAAAAGCGCAAGGAAAGTATTTTTCTTTGCGCTTTTTTGTTTTTTGAAGATTTTCTATTCTGATTAGCTTCCTGAAATTTTTTCGTCCAATTCCTTATCGTAAAAGAATAAAAACATGCTGCCCATCATGTCCTGATCCGCTTTTGAAGTATTGTCACAGGTCATAACGAGTTCGTATTCATGTTTGCCGTACAGCCAAATGCCGTTCTCAGAACTGAAAGTTGCAATCTTTTTTAAGCCGATTTTGTTTTTGTAATTAGTAATATCGCAAGTGAAAACCGTTTTGTTTTCGGTTTTGTCAAACAGGCTGATCGAAGTGGCAAAGGGATGCACGTGTGGTGCCGAAAAATGCAATCGGGCACTGTCTTTAATTTGTAATTGTTCTGTAATGGAGCTTCGGTAGGTTTTTTTTCCTTGAGGAATTACCCAGTGTCCGGACAACAAATTCCCTGTTTTATCACAATAAGTGTGATTTTTTGTTTCTACCGGAATACATTGATTGCTGGCAGGATCCAATGGTCCTTTAAACGGATCAAACTTATCAAAAGGCAGTTGAATATAAACCGTTTTACTCATTAACGGTTTTTGTGTTTTGTCGTAAGTTTCATATTTCACGGAAACCTTATGTTTTACCTTTTTGAAAATGTCCGGTTGGTTATGATTGAGGGTCTGTGTGGTGATGAATAAATAATCGGAACCAATAATCGGAACACCATAACCTTTCGGAAAATCGAAATGTTCCAGCCCGTGCGACAGCGATGTCATTCTGGGATATTGTTTTCCGATGCGATTCTCTAATTTCCAATGGCTGTAGTATTGCGCGTCGTTAATGTCTACATTCATGTGGCAGATGAAATCGTTAGGGAGAATTTCGTTTGTTTTAGCATCAATAGCGTTAACGTCAAAACCGGTGATCCACACGAGGCTGTCCGACTGGTTCAGTTGTATGTAACGTGAGGCTTTTGGACCTTCCATCGATTTGTAAATCCCGTCAATAACAAAAGTTGGCGACAACATCCTGTATTCTTTTTGGTTGCTGTTTATATGCCAGTCGCTGTCAACTAAACCCGTTTTATGAAGAAGGAGTGTCTTTATTATAGCCTTGTGCCGATTGGTAAGCTGGGTGTAGATAACCACTCCAAAAAGACTGGAAAGGATAAAACTAAAGGCTAAAAATTTGTATATCTTTGAGCGTTTCAACATTTTTCAATCGAATATTGGCAAAAATACTAGAAATGGGTTTAGAAAAATACAATAATCACAGAATCTTTGGTTTAGATGTGGTAAGGGCGCTTGCAATCCTGCTGGTGTTGTTCTCTCATATTTATTATCTCATTGGTAGCGCGAATCCACTTCTGATTTCG
>NZ_DATIDM010000042.1:0-6427 GCF_035456225.1 Flavobacterium sp.
TTTAGACTTTTTTTAAATAATTTTAACAGGAAATATTAATGATAAACTGTAAAAATTTTAAGAGCCTCATTATAAGCACTTTCGAAACTCATCGGACTTAAATTCGTGTCGGCTTTCACAGAAGTAAAATAAGAAAGCATCTTTTCGGTTGGCATATTTCCGGTTAAATCATCTTTAGCCATCGGACAACCGCCGAAGCCTTGAATAGCTCCGTCAAAACGTCGGCAACCTGCTTTATAAGCAGCATCTACCTTCTCAAACCATTTGTCAGGTGTAGTATGCAAATGAGCACCAAATTCCACATTAGGAAATTTCGGAATCAGATTGGAAAACAAATAATCAATAACTTCAGGGGTTGAACTTCCTATTGTATCTGAAAGGGACAAAATCTTCACTCCCATCGCAGCCAATTTCTCGGTCCACTCTCCTACTATTTCAACATTCCAGGGATCTCCGTACGGATTTCCGAAACCCATAGAAATATAAGTCACCACTTCCTTATTGGTTTTGTCAGCGATATTAAGAATTTCCTGCAATGTTACCAACGATTCAGCAATCGTTTTATGGGTATTTCGCATCTGGAAATTCTCCGAAATCGAAAAAGGAAAACCTAAATACTGAATTTCAGGATGAATGGAAGCGTTTTCAGCTCCCTGTGTATTGGCGATAATGGCCAGCAGCTTGCTTTGTGTATGTGACAAATCCAATTTTGCCAAAACCTCAGCCGTGTCCTGCATTTGCGGAATGGCTTTCGCCGATACAAAACTTCCGAAATCAATGGTATCAAACCCCACTCGCAATAACGACTGGATGTACTGCACTTTTTTATCTGTCGGGATAAATTCCTTAATGCCTTGCATAGCATCGCGCGGACATTCGATAATCTTGACTTTTTCCATTGAAGAATCTGAAGTTCTGAGTGGCTAAGGTACTACCTTTTATGCTTTTTCTAAAATCTTTTTATTGATGGCTTTCACTAAAGCGGGTCCTTCGTAAATAAACCCGGTGTACAGTTGTACCAGGCTGGCACCGGCTTCCAGTTTTTCAATAGCATCTTCGGCAGTATGGATTCCGCCCACACCAATAATAGGGAAGGCTTTATTGCTCTTTTCAGAAAGAAAACGAATTACCTCGGTAGAACGTTTCGTCAATGGTTTTCCGGAAAGACCACCCGTTTCAATCTTATTCACCGATTGCAATCCATCACGGGAAATAGTCGTATTAGTTGCAATAACACCGGCAATTTTAGTTTCTTTTACAATATCAATGATGTCCAGCAATTGTTCGTCGGTTAAATCCGGAGCAATTTTCAACAAGATTGGCTTCTGTTTTTGCTTGGTTTCATTTCTGTTTTGAAGCGTCTGCAACAATTGTGTCAAAGGTTCTTTATCCTGTAAAGCTCTTAAATTAGGCGTATTCGGCGAACTCACATTCACCACAAAATAATCCACATAATCATACAAGGCATCGAAACAGATTTCATAATCCTTTACAGCTTCTTCATTAGGGGTAACTTTATTTTTCCCGATGTTTCCACCGATTAGAACACCGTTATTCGCTTTCAGACGTTGTACCGCCTCTTCTACTCCGCCGTTGTTGAAACCCATTCGGTTAATAATCGCCGAATCTTCTCTTAAACGGAATAAACGCGTCTTCGGATTTCCGTCCTGACCTTTTGGCGTTAATGTTCCGATTTCGATAAATCCGAAACCAAAATTGGAAAGTTCTTTATATAATTTCGCATCCTTATCAAAACCAGCGGCCAATCCGACCGGATTTTTGAATTTCAACCCAAAAACTTCCCGCTCCAAACGTTTGTCGTTCACCGTATAAAACGACTTCAGTATCGCGGAAACACCCGGAATTTTATTGGCAAAACGAACAGCCGAAAAAGTAAAATAGTGAACTGCTTCTGGATCGAAACAAAAAAGTATCGGACGAATAATCTGTTTGTACATGGTATAATTGTGTTGTTGTACAAAAATAGAAATTTGAAATCAGAATTCGGAAATTATATCACAGAATGTTTTTTTCAAATCTTTTTGAAAATCAAAAAAAGCAACTTTAAAACACTAAAAATCAAATCATTGCAATTTTATTAATTCGTAACTTTATGAGTCAATTTTTGTTTAATTTAATTTTTCACATTATGTACATAGTCAGAGAAATATTCTATTTGCAATTTGGCCGATTTAAAGAAGCCAAAGCATTGGTTGATGAAGCTAACAAACTTGGACTAATGAAAATGCCCGAGGGCGGAAGAATCCTAACCGACTTTACCGGAGAAGGATATCGGTTCATATTCGAAGGGCCTTATAAGACTTTAGCCGATTTTGAAGCCGAATTATCCAGAGAAATGAATGCCGAAGCCTGGAAAGCATGGTATGAAAAGTTTAAGCCGCTGGTAAGACATTCGGAACGTGAAATCCTGAAACAGATTGGTTAAAACAGTTTGTTTTCTTTGAAGGAGGATTCATTCAAATCCAGTATCTTTACAATTGACACAACCAAAATTAAAAATCAATTAGTAAGACTCAAAAAATGAATTTTGAACTGCTGGAAACTCCGAATCTTATCTTAAGAAAAATAACACCTGAAACTTACGAGTTCGTATTTCATCATTATAACGATAACGACCTGAAAACTTTTTTCGGGTTTTCAAAAAATGAAGAACTTGATAAAGAGAAGGAAAAACTGAAAAAAGGATTAACTACCTACAACAGGTCGTTTGTGAATTTTCAGATTCTTGATAAAGAAACCGGAGATATCATCGGAGCCTGTGGTTTTCACACCTGGTCTTTTGAACACCATCGCGCTGAAATCGGCTATGCTTTAAACAGTGACGAACATATGGGCAAAGGTATCATGACAGAGACATTGAAAGCCGTTATCGATTATGGTTTTAAAACGATGAACCTAAACCGAATCGAAGCCCTCATCGGACCTAAAAATGAAGCATCGCTGCGTTTAGTCGAAAAATTTAATTTTACCAGGGAAGGTTTGCTGCGTCAGCATTATTTCAAGAATAACGTTATGGAAGATTCTGTAATTTATTCTTTACTGCGAGTGGAATATAACCAATAGTAATTGATTGAGAATTCGTAAGTCCTAAAAGTTTTTTTGAGTTTCAGAATACCAATTGATTATCAAAAACACATATTATGAAACATGCTGTTAAACTGATAGGATTGATTTGCATCTCATTACTAATGCCTTTTTGTAAACAACAGGAAACTTCAAAAGAATTTGCACAATCTTCTGCAAAACTTGTTGCTGAAAAAGACAGTTGTGACAGTCCGGATGCTCCCATCGAATGCTATTTTGTGAATATGCCGAAACAATTATCGTCTGCTATGATCATTCCGGATGAAAAAAAAGACGGCGAGAAATTGATCATCAGCGGAACCATCTATAAAAAAGACAAATCCCCATATGCTGATGTAATCTTATATGCCTACCACACCGATTCCAAAGGCGAATATTCTAAAAAAGGGGACGAAAAAAGTGTTCTGAAATGGCATGGTTCCCATCACGGCTGGTGTAAAACCGATAAAAACGGTAACTACAAAATTGAAACATTTCGACCTGCCTCCTACCCGAACAGTAATAATCCACAGCATATACATTCTGCTGTTAAAGTTCCGGACAAAGGCAAACCAATGTACATCAATGATTTTTTATTCAAAGACGATCCTTTACTTAAAAAACCACTCAACTCCTACGATAGGGAAAAAGGCGGTTCGGGAATTGTCGATGTAAAAAAAGTTGATGGTATTTGGGTTGGTAAACGAGATATCGTTTTGGAATAATAATATAAAAGCATCACAAACCCGTTACCCTGCTGACACATGTAAAAACAGCTCACAGATCATACCGAATGAACTGGTTTACACAAATAAAATTCAAAAGTGATTTTAAAAGCTGATTGTGATTTATACCAAATCTTTTAGTTTACCCCAAAAAATCTGTGTCATCCGTGGCCTAATGCATTATGCATAACACTTGCGTCCAAACGGTAACTTAAACCCGAAGGCTTTTTTATTTAATTTTCATCTTCAACAGTGTGCGATTTAGAATACACGCGCCATTTTTCGAAACATTCCTTCATATCCTGGGGGATTTCAGTATCAAAGCGCATGAATTCTTTTGTGGTCGGATGCTCGAATCCTAACGTTTTAGCATGCAGTGCCTGTCTAGGCAGTGTCTTGAAACAATTGTCGATAAACTGTTTGTATTTGGTAAAGGTAGTTCCTTTTAAAATCAGGTGACCTCCGTAACGCTCATCGTTGAACAATGTATGCCCGATGTGCTTCATGTGTACGCGGATTTGGTGTGTACGACCTGTTTCCAATTTACATGAAACCAAAGTCACATACCCAAAACGTTCTATTACTTTATAATGCGTTACCGCCCATTTTCCATATTCTTCGTTGTCGTAACAAGCCATTTGCATTCTGTCTTTCATGTGACGTCCGATATATCCTGTTACAGTTCCTTCATCTTCTACTACATTACCCCAAACCAAGGCAACATATTCTCTTTCGGAGGTTTTTTCCTCAAACTGTTTGGCTAAAAGCGCCATCGCATTATCGGTTTTGGCAACTACCAATAAACCTGAAGTGTCCTTATCGATTCGATGCACCAATCCGGGACGCTCACTGCTGTTCATCGGCAGGTTTTCAAAATGATAAGCCAATGCATTAACCAATGTTCCCGTATAATTTCCGTGTCCGGGATGCACCACCAAACCAGCCGGTTTATTGATTACCAACAACTGATCGTCTTCATAAACGATGTCCAACGGAATATTTTCAGGAATAATGATATTTTCAAATGGCGGATGCTCCAATAGAACACGCACCACATCATTCGCCTTTACCTTATAATTGGACTTGACCGGAATGTTGTTTACGAAAATATTCCCGTTAGCTGCTGCCTGCTGGATTTTATTACGTGTGGCATTTTCAACCAAATTCATTAAAAATTTGTCCACACGCAAAGGCGCCTGACCTTTTCCGGCTTCAAAACGATGATGTTCGTATAATTCTTCGTCTAATTCTTCCTGATCTGTTATATGATTATTCTGCATTTTCATCTGCCGGAGTCGGCTCTACTAATTGTTCACTTGCATTTATACTGTCCATCTCCTGGTCCTGGAACCCGGTTTTTCCGTCACCTAAAACA
Organism: Flavobacterium sp.; assembly: GCF_035456225.1. GTDB lineage: Bacteria > Bacteroidota > Bacteroidia > Flavobacteriales > Flavobacteriaceae > Flavobacterium. The sequence continues at coordinate 5,185 of NZ_DATIDM010000042.1, forward strand.
AAATCAATTTTTGACGACTTTAATATCTTATCACCCGCCTTCAGCGTTTTACCGTTTTGTTTTACTTCCAGAACTACGTCTTTTGCCATGTATTCCACATACTTCACATCGCCTTCCTGAAGACCTAACGCACGTAAAGTCGACAACGCCTGACGGTATGTTTTCTGAACCAATTCCGGCAATACTACTTTCGCATACCCTCCTGAATTGATTTTCACATATACTGATCGTCCGTCTTTTACCGTCACAGCCGGAAGTGGATCCTGTTCTACAATAGAATAAGGAGGAAAAGCAGGATTATAATCCACCGTATCTAACAAGTGTAATTCTAAATCGATGTCATTTAAACGTTCTTCTGCTTTTTCAATTGACATTTTTGCCAGATTGGGAACTGGGATCTCTTCTCCGTGATTGGTTGCAACACTTAAAAACTTCATCACTCCAAAAATGGATACCGCAACAATTACTAAAGCTATTGCCAGGTTTTTGAAAAATACAGGACTTGTTAAAAATTTCTTCCAACTCATAGTTTTGGTTTTGGGCAAAGATATAAAATACTAAAGATTTTTTGTTTCTTCCGAAAAAGTAATTGTTTGCCTAATGTCGTCAGGAACCCACTTTTTCAATTTTATTGGAAGAAAAATATTTTTTGATGTGGGTTTCGACAAATAGTGATAATTTTGTAAGAACTAGTACTTATAAAATAACGGACAAAATATGAAATCGTAACTTATAAAAGTTTGCACTACAATTGAAAAATCATCGAACTCCGATGAAAAATAAAATATTGTAAGGTAAACGTCAAAAAAGCGATTCCATATATGACCTCTAAAAAATAAATTTACATATATGAAAAATGTTGCCATCATCATGGGAGGCTATTCCAGCGAATATCAGATTTCTTTAAAAAGCGGAAATGTAGTTTATAATTTCCTGGACAAAACCAAATACAATGCCTACCGGATTCATATTTTCAAAGAAAAATGGGTGATGGTGGATGAAAACGAAAATGAATTCCCTGTAAACCGTCATGATTTCTCTGTGAATTATGCCGGAATTAAGCTTACCTTCGATGTGGTTTTCAACGCCATACACGGCACTCCGGGCGAAGACGGGCTGATGCAGGCTTACTTCGAATTATTAGGCATTCCGCAAACTTCTTGCGATTATTATCAGGCGGCGCTGACATTCAACAAACGCGACATGCTTTCGGTTTTAAAACCTTATGGCATCAAAACGGCTA
>NZ_DATIDM010000043.1:0-2005 GCF_035456225.1 Flavobacterium sp.
GCAAGAACCCGGGTTTTGGAAAGGCTCAATTATGCTCAACGTCTTTTGCCTCAAAGTGTGGTTCCAACTCTTGGACCAGATGGAACGGGTGTAGGTCATATTTTTTGGTATCATTTAGACGCGAATGGTATGGATTTGGGGGAGCAAAGAGCATTACAGGATTGGTATGTGAAATTTGCGTTGCAAACTGTTCCGGGAGTAGCTGAAGTCGCTTCGTTTGGAGGTTTTGAAAAACAATACCAATTGGTTTTAGACCCTTTGAAAATGCAACATTACAAAGTCAGCATGATGGAAGTGATGAATGCCGTCAAAGCCAACAACAATGATGTGGGTGGACGGAAATTCGAAATGAGTGATATGTCATACATCATACGGGGATTGGGATATATAAAAAACATAAAGGATGTAGAAGATATTGCTATTAAAAACTACAATTCAATTCCAGTTCGGATAAAAGATATTGGCTCTCTGCAAATGGGAGGCGATTTGCGTTTAGGGATTTTTGACGAAAACGGTACTGGAGAAGTAGTTGGTGGTATTGTAGTGATGCGCTACGGAGAAAATGCGGATAAAGTCATAAAAGCAGTCAAAGCAAAAATGAAAGAAGTGGAGAAAGGATTGCCCGAGGGAGTTACTTTTAAAACCTCATATGACAGAAGTGAATTGATTGAAAAAGCAATCGATTCCGTCAAGGGAACTTTAATCGAAGAAATGATTGCCGTATCGCTAGTGGTTTTGCTTTTTCTTTTTCATTGGCGAAGCGCATTGATAATACTCATTCAATTACCTATATCTGTAGCTATTGGCTTTATTTTACTTGAAGCTTTTGGTATTTCGTCTAACATTATGTCATTAACGGGTATCGCTCTGGCAATTGGAGTTGTGGTAGATGATGGTATCGTAATGGTAGAGAATGCGTATAGGACAATTTCTGAAAAACAGGAAGAAATGGATAATAACCAACATCTTACTTAAAATGAAAGAAAAATTCAAAAATATGATCAAAAAAGAAACCGACCCATTATCCTCTGAAGAGAAATTAAAACTAATCGAAACTTCTTCTAAATTGGTTGGTCCGGGTGTGTTTTATTCGACAATAATTGTAATTGCTTCTTTTTTACCCGTATTTCTGCTTACGGGAATGGAAGGTAAATTATTTGGGCCATTGGCATGGACGAAATCGTTTATACTGATAGTTGATGCTTTTTTAGCCATTACACTTGCGCCGGTTCTGATAAGTCTTTTACTGAAAGGAAAACTTCGTCCAGAAAACAAAAATCCAATAAACAGGAAATTGGAAAGCATTTACACTCCTATTTTAACCCTTTGTTTAAAATGGAGAAAAACTGTTTTGGCAGTCAATATTGTCGCTTTGTTAATTGGAATATTGATGTTTACCCGTTTGGGGTCAGAATTTATGCCTCCGCTCGATGAAGGTTCGGTTTTGTTTATGCCTGTGACCTTGCCCGATGTGTCCAATTCCGAAGTAAAACGTATTTTGCAGGTTCAGGACAGATTGATAAAATCAATTCCAGAAGTGGCTCATGTTTTGGGAAAAGCAGGAAGAGCCAATACGGCAACCGACAACAGCCCCATAAGTATGATTGAAACTATTGTTTTGCTAAAGCCCAGTAACGAATGGAGAGAAGGCAAGACGAAAGCCGATATCATAAATGAAATCAATAATAAACTGCAAATACCAGGAGTTACTAATGGTTTTACGCAACCTATTATTAACCGTATCAATATGCTTTCCACAGGCATTAGAACCGATGTAGGTATAAAAATCTACGGCGAAAGTTTAGATACGATTAATGCTTTATCACAAAAAATAAAAATGGCATTGGATGGAACATCGGGGGTTAAAGATTTGTATTCCGAACCCATTACAGGTGGAAAATACATTGATATCGAGCCTAAAAGAGAAGTTATAGGCAGATATGGACTTTCAATAGACGATATAAACGCTGTTGTGGAAGCTTCTATCGGTGGAATGAAACTCACC
>NZ_DATIDM010000044.1:0-6980 GCF_035456225.1 Flavobacterium sp.
TTCAGTAAAAAACTTGCCAACATTAGCATTTGACCATTTGGATATTATAACTTTGACCTTACAAAAACAAAACTTATGAATTACCAAACCAGGAAATGGGTACGACCGGAAGATTTGAATGCCAACGGAACCTTATTTGGAGGAAAGCTATTGTCATGGATTGATGACGAAGCCGCATTATATTCCATCATGATCTTAAAAAACAACCGTATTGTAACCAAATTCATGTCGGAAATCAATTTTACGAGTTCAGCACGCCAGGGTGATATTATTGAAATCGGGTTGGACATTGTAAAATTCGGAAAAACATCCATCACGATGCGTTGTGAAGTACGAAACGTCATGACAAAAGCCGTGATTATTACTGTAGATGCGATTACGATGGTAAATCTGGACAGTTTCGGTCAACCAGCGATTCACGGAAAAACGAGTGTGGAAGAACTTGGTTAGTATTCTATCTTAATAGCACCGGTTTCATTGATTTCCATTTCGAAATAACGGACAGACGCTAAAATATGATCGAAAATATCAGCCATGATGTGTTCGTATTCCACCAATCGTTTATCATTAACGAATGCGTAAATCTCCAATGGCATTCCGTTTTGTGTCGGCTGTAACTGTCGGCACATAAAAAGCATTTCTTTATTGATTCCAGGGTGGTTTGCAATGTAACGATCTATGTACTTTCTGAAAACCCCAAAATTCGTCAGGTTTCGTCCGTTTATAAGAAGAGACTTATCGATATTATGGTTTTTATTGTACAAATCGATATCAGACTGGCGCTTATTGAGGTAAGCCGTAAGCAATTCAATTTTTTTAAGGTTTTCAATTTCTTCTTCATTCAGAAAACGAATACTGCTGGATTTTAAAAGGATGGAACGCTTTAAACGTCTTCCGTCAGAATTCAGCATTCCTCTCCAGTTTTTAAAGGAATCGGAAATCAGAAAATAAGTTGGAATCGTGGTAATTGTATTATCAAAATTTTGGACTTTTACCGTCGCCAGATTGATTTCTACAACATCACCATCGGCTCCGTATTTTTCCATGGTAATCCAGTCGCCGATACGAACCATGTCATTCACAGTCACCTGAATACTGGCTACAAAGCCTAAAATAGTATCACGGAAAATCAAGATAATTAAGGCCGAAATCGCTCCGAAAGCGGTTAATAAGGCCTTAAATTCCATATCAAATAGCAGCAGGATAAAATAAACTATTCCATAAATCCAAAGGGCAATCATGATTACCTGAATATAACTGTCGATAGGTTTATCTTTGAAGTTTGGCTTCTCTTTAAGATAGTCTTTCAAGGAATGAAAAATACTTCGGATAATCCAAAGTGAAAGCAGTATAATGTAAAATTTAACCCCTTTTGTAAAAAAGCCTTCCCAATACGTAAATTCCTTTAAAATAATGGGAACCGTTTTATAAACAAAAAACAAGGTAAAAAGGTGCGCAACGTATTTAGCTGTCTTATTGGCAACCAGAAAATCATCGAAAGTGGATTTTGTTCTTTCGGCTACAATGGCCATCAGAATTATCAAAATCTTTTTAAAGATATAATCTATAATATAAGCAATAATAACCAGTACGACTATATTAACCGCTAAGTTGATATAATCGGCTACATTATCACTAAAATCCCATGATTTAAGGATTTTATAGGCCCAATTAAAGATTTTCATGCTTTAAAATTACAGTATTTTTTTCTCAACGTAAAAAGTTCCGAACGGAATTACCGATGCAATACAAACCTGAAGGTATTTTTTCATTGGCCAGTTTTCTTCCATTTTAAACATTGTAGCCAAAACAACGTAACCTACAAAAAGTAATCCGTGGGTCATTCCGACAGGGAAGAGAAGGGTTTTGTACAAATCGAAGTTTGTTGGTTTCAGGAAAAGCATATTACTGAATAATACTAAAAGAGAAAGTCCTTCCAGTAAAGCAACGATTTTAAAAATACGTGTCATATAAATAAACGATTGAAAATTAAATACTTACAAACCACTTAAAGTTTTAAACTTTGAGGTTTTGTCATAAAACAGATCAAATGTAGCGCAGAAATTAAAGAAAAATCCAATTTTAACTAAAACTTATAAAAAAACTACGCATAAAGCGTAGTTTCAATATGATGTAAAAGTTAATTCTTTTTTTATTAATAAGCCAGGAAAGATTTGTTGTACTCTCTTAAATCAGCAATATTGTTTTTGTTTTTCAAATCAGAGAAAAGTGAAATCAAATATTCCAAACTTTCAATATTTGTAGCTTCTTCTGTTACATTGGTAGAAGTACCGTCAAATCCTTCGATTGGTTCATCATCAGGAATAGCAATAAAAAAGCCGTTATTGCTTTCAATGTGTTCATAAGCTAAACGGATAGCTTTAACTAACACAGGATTTTGTTCTTCAAGAGCATATTCTCTTAATTTTTTTAAATCTGTGATCAATGTTGCAGCATTAAATCCATTTTTGAATAAATCTAGCTGTATTTTATTGATTAATTTTTGTGCAGTTGGATTTTCCACGGTAATGTATTGATTAGTTAAGAACTCAAAATTCGGATTGCAAAATTAAACTTTATTCTCTTTTTTAAATAAAAAAAACTCATTTATTTTCACAATCTGATCTTTCACAAAGAATGCGACCGCAATTAGCTCATAATCTAACAGTTAATGCATTTCATCGATATTTTTTTGTATTTGACTAATTTAACATGCCATGGCTTACGTATGCAAAATGTTTAATATAAATTTGTATTAATCAATACGTTACGACATTTTATAGCAGTCAACCACAAGCTGTTTTGCGTTTCAAAAACATCCCAAAGGTTTTAATGATTCGTTTTTTGAGCGGTATTTTTTTATCGCCAAAAAAATAAACAGTTTTTGATATGAACAAAAAGTACGATGTCCTTTTGATCTTGGAAGGAACTTATCCTTATAATGGTGGCGGTGTTTCAACATGGTCACACATGCTTTGTAATGATATAAAAAACGCCAACTTCATTTTATACTCCATTAATGCTCAATATGAGAGCAATCCCCGCTATGTTTTAAGTGAAAATGTAAAACAAATTGTTCAGGTTCCGCTTTGGTCACCTCTTGAGCCACAGGAGATGATTAATTACGGTAAACATTTTTTTACGATTGTTGACGAAAAAGAAGATCTGAACGAAAAAATAATTAAAGAAGAATTCATCCCTTCATTCAGGCGAATGATAACCAATATTTATTCCGATACACGAAAAGCTGAAGATTTTGACGATATTATCTTTAAAATGTGGCAATTTTTTCAGCATCATGATTACAAGAAAACCATGCAGAGTATGATTGTATGGAGGTCTTTTTGTGATTTGGTTGTTGAATTAAGCAAAAACACAAAAGAAGAAGCCACATTGAACGATTTGACATTCGGAATGCGATGGATTTACCGATTTCTGATTCCGCTTTCCATAGATGTTCCAAAGGCAGATATTTCGCATTTAACCATTTCCGGTTTTCCGGTGATTCCGGCATTGGTCTTAAAATACAAGTACAATACACCAATGATTGCTACAGAACATGGGGTATTCATACGCGAAAGACTATTGGCTATAAATTCTTCCGAATACTCTTATTTTCTTAAAAAAATGCTTATCAAATTTTCAGAAAGCATAACCGAATTAGTGTACTATAAGGCTGATATGATACTTTCGGTTAATAAGTTCAATATGATCTGGGAGAAATTGTACGGGGCTAATCCGGATGTTATCGATGTGATATACAATGGAATAGATCACAATCTTTTTATTCCCGCACCCAAACCAGAGGCACTAAAAGGTATTCCAACAGTGGTGGCGGCCGCCCGTATTTTTGACTTGAAAGACATCATCACTATGATAAAATCCTGTCATGTAGTCAAAAAGCAAATTCCAAACGTACAGTTTTTGGTTTATGGGGATAATAATGCCGTTCCTGAATATACTAAAGAATGTGAAGAACTGATTGACGAATTGGAACTGCGTGACAATTTCAAACTGGCCGGATACCACAGCAAACCACACCAATTGTTCTGTGAAGGCGATATTTCGATTCTTACTTCAATTTCAGAAGGATTTCCGTATACGGTTTTAGAATCAATGAGTTGCGGAATTCCGGTTGTAGCCACTGATGTTGGCGGTGTAACAGAAGCTTTGGATGAAAATTGCGGATTTATCTGCAAACCAAAAGATTATGAAGACATAGGAAATTGTGTTATCAAACTGCTGCAAAATGACGAATTACGCAAACAAATGGGCATAAATGCACGAAGAAAAGTGACTGAAAACTTCACCATCGGGAAATTTATAAAAGAATACGAAGAAGCTTATGAGAAAATCATGAAAAATTCATCACAGCCTATTTACATTCAAATGGAAGATGAAAAAGCGATGGAGGCTTCCTAATTATTTAGAACAATAATGAAAAGTCATTTACAAAATATAGAAAACCTTAAAAAGGCCATCATGGATAAGATCGGTAAACCCGTAAGCAATCGCGTGGTGGCAGCTACTATTGAATCTTTGGGAATCAGGGACAAAGACACCATGAATGACTTTGGCTCGGTATCCATTCGTGCTTTAGCGGATTTGGTTTTCAATCAGTTGGTGACTGCCCCTGATTATATCAATCTTAAAAACAAAAAAGAAAAAGAGCTGGAAAAAAATGAAGAAACCAAAACGTTTCAGGTTTCGGAATATCTGATGATAAAAATGAGAATTTTTGCAAAATACTATCCTTTGGGAATTTTGCATTTGTTGCCTGTTTTTGTTCAGATTTTGGCCATTATTTTTTTCGGATATTCACTGTGGACTTACGTAGGTTTCAACCATATGCAGTCTACCGCCGTGGTTTTAGGAGTAATTGTTGGACTGATTTCTACCGGAGGTTTTGTTCAGGTAATAGGGCATCAGGCATCATTTTACTGGAATTATGAAGATTATACCATGACCCGTAAAACCATTGATTTTTTAATTTTATTGGGAGCGAAATCAGTTTCATTGGTCCTGCTCTGCATTTTTATTATCAATTTCTTTTTCCACGTTTATCCTTCTAAACTGCTTTTCGTTTTATTCATGTATGCCTTTTTGGTAGGAATGCTTCTTTTGGTTATAGCTCCACTACATACCATAAAACAACGATGGGTCATCTCATTGTCGATATTTTTAGCAACCATAATTGCCGTTTTGCTTAAAAATTATACCGGAATCTCAATTTACCTAACTCATTGGATAGGAATAGCTATCGCTATAATTTCGTCGAAGGCATACATAAACTATTTTTTTAAAAATAAAATTGATAAATGCCAAGTAGACTGTAATATGGAAGTAAAAACACCTGTAATGCTCTACCAGAACTATCATTACTTTTTTTACGGCCTGCTTGTTTACATATTTATTTTCGTTGACCGCATTCTGGCATGGTCTGCCGATGTCAGCGGTACAGTTCCATACATAATTTACTTTGAAAAAAACTATGAATTGGGAATGGATGTAGCCATACTGTTTTTCTTATTGCTTTCCGGCGTTTTGGAATACAGTCTGGCTGCATTTTCAAAATTTATCGACATCGGCCAAAAAAACACTTCTTACAGTGTTCCGGATAAATATAATGGCGGACTTTATAAAATGTATTGGCAACATATCGGGATTCTTGCGGTTTCTGCTCTGTTTATAGCTATCCTGATTTATTTCATAATAACTTCTTCCTGGGGATATCAGGCACAGTTTAATGAAGTTTTTCAGGAAGTAAGTTTCAGAGTATGCTTAATAGGAGGGTTGGGGTATTTTTTTCTGTCCTGGGGGATGCTTAACACATTGTACCTTTTTACGCTGGGTCAGCCTGTAAAACCTTTGAGAGCAATAGTTTTTGCCTGCATCGCAAATGCAGTTACAGGTTTTCTGTTGAGCCGATTCGTTTCTTACGAATACAGTGTTGTTGGACTTTTGATTGGTTCATTGGTTTTTATGCTATTAACCCTGAAAGCCAACATCGAGTTTTTTAAAAATTTAGACTATTATTATTATGCAGCATATTAAACTATTTCTTTGTTTACTTCCTTCATTGATAGGATTTAAAGTGTGGTCAAATACTGATCAGAGACCTAATGTTTTTTTTTGTTACGGTAATGTTAATCCGATTGAGATAAAAGGATTTGAGTATGTAATTCTCGAATCGAAGAATTTCAATCCGTCCGACATTAAAAAAGTAAAAAGCCTAAACGGAAAAGTTTTAGCCTATATTAGTTTAGGTGAAGTAAACAGTCAATCAAATCTTTTTAAAAATCTAAAAAACATTACTTTAGGAAAAAATGAAAACTGGGACAGCTATTATTTGGATTTAAAATCCGACTCGACTTCACAAGTGCTTTTTTCCGAAATAGACAAAATGCTTTCTGATGGTTATGATGGTTTATTTCTTGACAATATAGACAACTATACATCATTCGGCCCCCAAAAAGATCAGAAAGCAGAAATAGTGGCTTTCATAGAAAAATTAAAAAATAAATACCCACAGCATTTTATCCTTCAAAATGCCGGAATTGAACTTCTGGACGATACACACAATTTTGTGAACGGTGTTGTCGTAGAGTCTGTAGCCAGCAATTACACCTTTGAAGATAATAATTACAAGCTCAGGGAAAAGAACGATTACGAGGCGTATATCAAAAAGCTCAATCTATTACATAAGAAATACAAGTTTCCGATAATTCTGGTCGAATATGCAAATTCTGAAGCGCTTTATAAAGATATCCAGAAGCGGGTTTTGAAAACAAAATTCTTGTATTTCATCGGGACAATAGATCTTCAGGGAATTCCAAGCTTCATAAAATAGAACAATATATGATCATTTCAGGCGCTATAATAACAGGTTTTGTGAGGCTATGTCTCATGATATTGTTTTTGTTTTACCTGAACAGAAAATTCATATCTTATGACAAATCAGTAAATTATTTCGACTTTAT
>NZ_DATIDM010000045.1:0-14762 GCF_035456225.1 Flavobacterium sp.
GGTTATCTGTATAATCCGTATTATCTGCGATATCTGTGGGCAGAATAATATAAGCACACAGATTTTACAGATTTAGCAGATTTAGCAGGTTGTTGTTTATTAATCAGTCTGATAGTTATCTGTATAATCCGTATTATCTGCGATATCTGTGGGCATAATAAAGCACACAGATTTTACTGATTTTGCAGATTTCCACAGATTTCCACAGATTATTATTTACTGCAATTACATGACTATAATAAAGTTTCCAGTATTTTGTTAGTGAATCTAAAATAAATTAAGTTTCTAAAGTCTTATCCCTTGTCTCTTGTCTCTTGTCCCTTGTCTCTTGTCTCTTGTCTCTTGTCTCTCATCAAAAACCCAATTATCTCACATAACTACTATGGTAATTGCTATGACGAAATAACTTTGTAACTTTGACACTTACATCTTTGCAACATAGTTATGACAACGCAAATCACACCCGAAATACTTCAAAAATTACAACAAATCGTTGGCGAATCATTCGTATTTACAGACGAAGAAACCCGAAGCAATTACGGTCACGACGAAACCGAGGATTATGTTTTTCCGCCGGGTGTTGTGATAAAACCGGCTTCGGTTCAGGAAATATCAGAAATTGTTAAACTGGCCAATGAATACAAAATCCCTGTGGTTCCCATTGGTGGAAGAACCGGTTTGAGTGGTGGCGCATTGAGCATTCATCAGGGCATTGGATTGTCTACGGACCGACTGAATAAAATCATCGAAATCGACGAAAGAAATTTACAGGTAATAACCGAACCAGCTGTAATCACGCAGGTTTTACAGGATGCTGTTTTAGAAAAAGGCTTGTTTTATCCCGTAGATCCAAGTAGCCGCGGAAGTTGTTTCATCGGTGGTAATGTAGCCGAAAATGCTGGTGGTGCCAGAGCAGTGAAATACGGAGTAACCAAAGATTACGTACTGAATCTGGAAGTGGTTCTCCCAACCGGTGAAATCATTTGGACAGGCGCCAATACGCTTAAAAATTCCACAGGGTATAATCTGACACAATTAATGGTAGGTAGTGAAGGAACATTGGGAATCATTACCAAAATAGTTTTAAAACTGTTGCCTAAGAATTCTCATAATGTATTAATGTTAGTTCCGTTTTACAAGGCTGAACAGGCGTGTGAAGCGGTTTCAGCGATTTTCAGAGCGGGTATTGTGCCAAGTGCTTTGGAATTCATGGAGCGTGATGCCATCGACTGGGCCATCCGATTTATTGAAGGTATCAATGTGGATATCAAAGATAATATTCAGGGGCATTTGCTGATCGAAGTCGACGGTAACTACCCGGAAGTCTTAATGCAGGAAGCGGAGAAAATCATGAATGTTGTTGAAGATTTTGAAATCGACGAAATCCTTTTTGCCGATACCGAAGACCAGAAAAGCGCGTTGTGGAGAATGCGCCGCGGGGTTGCAGAAGCGGTAAAATCCAATTCGGTTTACAAAGAAGAAGATACAGTGGTGCCTCGTTATGAACTGCCGACATTGTTAAAAGGAATTAAGGAAATCGGAAGCAAATACGGGTTCAAATCGGTTTGTTATGGTCACGCCGGCGACGGGAATTTACACGTGAACATCATCAAGGCTGATATGACAGATGAAAACTGGAAAACAGAAGTGCCTAAAGGAATTCGTGAAATTTTCGAACTGACGGTTTCGTTAAAAGGAACCTTATCGGGCGAGCACGGAATCGGCTATGTTCAGAAGAATTTTATGGATATCGCTTTTGATAATGCGCAGCTGGTTCTGATGAAGAACATTAAGAAGGTTTTCGATCCTAATAATATTATGAATCCGGGGAAGATTTTTCCGGATAGTATTTAATGATAGGAGGAACAACAAAAAGGCTGTCTCAAACTTCAGAGACAGCCTTTTTTTATAGGGTGGCCTTGTGTGCTGTAACGCTTGCGATGAAAATATCAACTTCGGTAATTTCTTTGTTAATACGTTCCAAATCCAATTCCTTTTCAACTAAAGCTACAGAACCATAACTTTCTTTACGGTTCTCCAATACGAATTTTTTGTATTGTAAGCGAGTAATTTTCTTAAGTAAATCCTCTTTTGTTGGTCCTGGCGGTAAAGTTTCCACAACTGTACTTGTGGCATTAATTTCACCAATTACCCCTTGCAGTATGGCTTCTATTTCTACAGAAGTCTGGCTGTAATTGTCCGTAGCCCTGTCAATGGAATATTGTTTATACAATAAATCCGATTTTTCTTTTGCCGCCCATGTTAATAAAACATCACAGTCTGTCGTCGTGCTGATTCTGTCTAATGAATACATAAAATTAAATATTTAAAAAATTACAATTACTCTTACAGGTTTCAAAATAATGTTAAAAATATCACATATGAAACAGTATTTGTGAAATTTAACACTTTGTGAGAAAATGTATTGCTTTTAAATGCAACTTATGTAATTGATTGTTAGAGTTTTTTCTTATAGTATCAATTTTTTCTCGATTTCCAATTTTAACATTTTATAGGTTTCTTTCTTGATCTTCAATCCTAATAATTTTTGCGAACTGTGCTTGTTCAGAGTTTGTACAGCCCTTGTTTTTATGCTTTGTGCTAAACCTGTAATCGTTTCTTTCTCTTGATGCAATTCTAAATAGTGTGCGACTTCCAATGCCGAAAAACACTCCTTTCGAATATTTTCGGTGGTGTTTATTTTTTTTTCCAGGATTCTTAGCTTGTGCTCTGTGGCTTTGTATTCCCGTTCTAGCCAATCCTTTTTTTTCTTTTTTTCTGCTTCACCGATTTTTTGGCTTTCTGCAGAAGTCGATTTACTTTTTTTAATGCTGGAAACGGCGTCTGCCAATCGTTGTTTGGCTGAAAGCGGAATATCACGTTTACCACTATCATATAAAGCCCATTGAACCCTGGTGATGCCCAATAGCATTGCCATTTCCTCCTGTGATAAACCAAGCAGGGATTTTATGGTTGTTGCGTCTTTCATTTAAACATTTTTTTTAAAATTATTTTTTTGTTGCAAAAATTGAAACATTTTTTTTAAAATGAAAATTTTGTTTCAAAAAACAGAACATTTTTTTCAAATTTATTTTTTTGTTCCAAGGGAGATATCATACGCAGACGCAGGCGTTCTTATTCCGGTGGCTTAGTAGTGCACTGTATTTTCCGAAACGTAGTAGCCACCATACCCGATTTACTCTCGAATAACTCATAGCTCCCAGCCCGTAATTCGTAATTTCCAACTCATGGCTAATAACACAAAAACACCAACTTTTGTGATTGCCCGAACATTAAATATTGTTTTCTTTTGTAAGAAGCCTTAATCAGTTATTAGATGAAGAAATTTTACTTGTTATTAGTATGCATTTTGAGTTTAGGAAGTTCCTATAAGTTATCCGCGCAAGGTGCCCCGCAGCTGCAGTGGGTTTTTAATGCTGCAAATAGCCCCGACTATCTATGGGGAGGAAATAATGAGGGGAAAAGTATAGCAGTGGATGCCTCCGGAAACCGTTATGTAACAGGTTATTTTGAAGGTATTGTTGATTTTGACCCTTCGGCAGGCACAGCTAATTTAACTGCGGTAGGTGGTCAGGATATTTTCATTGCGAAATACGACAGCAACGGGAATTATCTTTGGGCGAAGGCTATGGGAGGGGCCAATTGGGACGAAGGTAATTCGATCGTTTTAAACAGCAGCGGAGAGGTATATGTTACTGGATTTTTTTGGCAAACTGTTGATTTTGACCCTTCGGCAGCCACAGCGAATCTGATTACCGCAGGTGGCAAAGATATTTTCCTTGCCAAGTATGACAGCAACGGAAATTATCTTTGGGCGAAAGCGATGGGAGGAACTGGTCAGGATCAGGCTAAATCCCTTGTTGTAAGCACAGGAGGAGAGCTATATGTTACGGGGTCTTTTTACGGAACTGTCGACTTTGATCCTTCAGCGGCAACTGCCAATGTTACTTCCGCAGGGAGCAATGATGTTTTCATAGCGAAATATGGAAGTAATGGTGATTGTATTTGGGCGAAAGCCATGGGAGGAATAAATGGAGATGAAGCAACTGCAATAACTTTAAGCAGCAGCGGGCAAGTCCATATTACGGGGAGTACTTGGGGAGGCGATTTTGATCCCTCTAGTGCTGTGGCCAATTTGAATACAACCGAAGGAAGTGATATTTTCATTGCAAAATATGACAGCAATGGGAATTATATTTGGGCAAAATCAATGGATGGTCAAGGATCTGGGCAGACGGGGACTTCTCTTGTGGTAAGAAACGACGGTAACGTATATGTCACGGGATATTTTTCTGGTTGGGCCGATGTTGACCCTTCAACAGACACTTTCTTTCTGTATTCGACATCTGGTACGAGGGATATATTTATAGCGGGCTACAATTCGAATGGCAATTATCTTTGGGCGAAAGCAATGGGTGGGATAGGCACTGATGAAGCCAGTTCTCTTGCTCTGGACAAATTTGACAACTTGTGGGTGACAGGAATTTTTAGTGGTACAGCGGATTTTGATCCTTCATCGTCCATAGCGAATCGTGTCTCGAACGGAGGTTCGGATATGTTTATTGCGAAATATTATACTTTTACTGCCCAAGCTGGTCAGCTTTTTTCTGTATATTCATGGGGAGGAACAAAAGATGACAGAGCCACTTCCATAGCGGTAAAAAATACCGGGAATAATCATAATGTATATCTTACCGGATCTTTTCAGGAAACTGTCGATTTTGGCTCTTCACCGAGTAATCAACGTTATTTGACATCGGGGACAGGAGCTTCAAACTGCTTTATGAATCACTATTTTAATGTCCTGGGTGGATTTATAGATTACAGAAACGCACAGGTTATAGGAGGATATCCAAATCAGCCTCCTCGTGAAAGCGGAAGAAGTGTGGCTACAGATTCTTTTGGGAATGTGTATGTTGTAGGTGGTTTTTCCGGAACAGCTGATTTTGATCCTTCGGCAGCCACAGCCACTCTGACCGCGACGGGAAGTGGTAGCATGTTCCTTGCGAAGTATGACAGTGGTGGGAACTATCTTTGGGCAAAAGCTATTGGGGGCACAAATAATAATCCAATGCATATAGCTATAAATTCTGTGGGAGAGATTATCATTGCAGGGTTTTTTTACAATACAACCGATTTTGATCCTTCACCATCCACATTCAATTTGACGTCGCAAGGGGATGCAGATGTTTTTATTGCAAAATATGACAGTAATGGGAACTACCTTTGGGCGAAGTCCATGGGAGGTACAGGACATGAATGTAATTTTGCAATGGCATTAAATAGCAGCGGCCAGATCCATATCATAGGAGAATATGACTCTGCTGCCGCCGACTTTGATCCATCGTCAGCTACGGCTAATTTGGTAGGAGGAGGAAATGTGGGTCTGTATATTGCGAAATATGACAGTGACGGTAATTATCTTTGGGTAAAGTCTGTGGGAGGGGCGGCTTATTCTGGGGCTTATGGATGGTCTTTTTCTTTTTCGCTAGCGGTCAACAACAGTGGGGAGGTGTATGTAGTAGGATTTTTTAGGGGAACTTTCGATTTTGATCCTTCGGCCGCTACGGCTAATTTGATTTCAGCGGGAGGAAGTCAGGATGTATTTATTGCAAAATACGACAGCAACGGTAACTATCTTTGGGCAAAAGCTATTGGGGGAGCATTGAATGATGATTCTGCCAAAGCCATTGCTGTAAACGGTAATGGAGAGTTGTATGTCACGGGCTATTTTGGAGGTACTGTCGATTTTGACCCTTCAACTGTCACAGCTAATTTGACAGCGGCAGGAGGAGTTTCGAATTCATTTATAGCGAAATATGACAGTAGCGGTAATTATATTTGGGCGAAAGCTATGGAAGTAACAGAGAATATAGATGCACGTCCGCCAAGTGCCCTTGTTTTAAACAGCAATGGTGAAATATATATCAGTGGGGTGTTTCAAGGAACTGGCGATTTTGATCCTTCGGTTGCTTCGGTGAATCTGACTTCGGCGGGAGGTAACGATATATATGTCGCAAAATACGATAACAATGGCAACTATCTTTGGGCGAAAACAATGGGAGGGCCAAGTGATGATCAGGCTTATTCCCTAGTACTAAACAGTAGTGGAGAGTTGTATGCAACGGGGTATTTTCAAAATACAGTCGATTTTGAACCTGCAAGTACTTGTATTGGCAGCCTGACTTCATCGAATGAAGATATGTTTCTGGCTAAATATGCTAATGGTACATGTACTGCCATTGCCATACCTACGGTAACTCAAACAGGTAGTACATTAACAGTTGATAGCACAGCAGATGCTTACCAATGGATCGACTGTAATAATGGAAACAGCCCGGTGCAGGGAGCTACTAACCAATCTTTTACACCTGCGGTAAGCGGAAATTATGCCGTAGTGTTAACAACGGGATGCTGTCAAAATGCTTCGGCATGTCAAACAGTATTAAGTGTGAATGATGCGGAAATGACATCAGTAACGTTATATCCAAACCCAACAACAGGTAATTTTACTATCAGTTGGGCTGATGCGCTGGAATCGGTAGAGATTGTCGTTGTCGACATAATGGGTAAAACAATCAAAACAATGTACTGTCAAGGACAGCAGGAAGCAAGACTTTCATTGGACGGTGCTGCAAACGGTATCTATTTCGTTTGTTTACAGAGCGGTCAGAAAACTAAACAGTTTAAACTGATTAAAAAATAGTATTTTTTTTATATTTATAAGAGGGCCTTTCTGTTTTGGAAAGGCTTTTTTATTTGGATTTAAAGGCTTCGGTCATAATTTCAAAACTCGTAAATTACAATTCCTCATGCGTAATATTAACTTATGGTGCGTGTCACAAAAAGCTTAAGTTTTGTGATTGTCTGGGCAATGAAGATTGTTTTTCTTTGTATGAATTTTTAAACAATAATTTGATGAAGAAATATTGCCTCTTATTGATATGTGTTTTGTGTTTAGGAAATTCCTATATGTCTTTAGCACAAGGTGCGCCACAACTGCAGTGGGTTTTTAATGCGGTAGATCCTGCTGTATCTGGTGGAGATAGCTTTGGGCGAAGTATTGCATTAGATTCTTCGGGAAACGTTTATGTTGCAGGGAGTTTTTCCGGTACAGCTGATTTCGATCCTTCGGTTGCCATAGCTAATTTGACTTCAGTAGGAGGAAGCGATATTTTTATGGCAAAATACGACAGTAACGGAAACTACCTTTGGGCAAAAAGGTTGGGAGATGTAGCTGATGAAGATTATGCTACTTGTATTGCCGTAAGTAACAATGGTGAGATATATGTATCTGGTCATTTTCAAGGAACTGTTGATTTTGATCCTTCGGTCGCTACGGCTAATTTAGTTTGTACCGGGTATCTTTATTCTGATATGTTTATTGCAAAATATGATAATAATGGCAATTATATTTGGGCAAAAGCAATTGGAGGAGATAATGGTTGGGAATATACTCACTCCCTTGCGGTAAAGAGTAATGGGGAGCTTTGTATTACCGGACGTTTTAATGGTATTGCTGATTTTGATCCTTCAGCTGCTACCGTTAATTTAACCAATACTGGGAATGATGATATTTTTATAGCGAAATATGATACTAACGGAAACTATCTTTGGGCGAAATCTATGCAAGCGTCTGAGTCGTATTCTCTTGCGTTAAACAGTATTGGAGAGATTTATATCACGGGAAATTTTATAAATACTGTTGATTTTGATCCCTCGGCTGCTACGGCGAATTTGACTGCAGCTGGAAATAATGATATATTTTTTGCGAAATACGACAATAACGGAAATTACCTTTGGGCGAAAGCTATAGGAGGGACAAGTTCTGACGTTGGATTGTTCCTCGTGTTAAATAGCAGTAATGAGATTTATATCACTGGATATTTTAGGGATTCTGTTGATTTTGATCCGTCAGCGGCGGCAACCACTTTGACGTCGCTTGGGAATGGGGATGTTTTTCTTGCTAAATACGATAGCAGCGGGAATTACCTTTGGGCGAAAGGTATGGGAGGGGTAGGTTCTGACGTTGGACTGCTCCTCGTGTTAAATAGTAATGGCGAGCCGTATGTTTCAGGTTTTTTTAACGGTACAGTAGATATGGATCCTTCGTCTGCAGCGGTTAATCTGACTTCGGCGGGAGGTCGGGATATATTTGTAGCAAAATATGATGTCAACGGGAATTACCTTTGGGCGAAAGCTATGGGGGGTATGAGTAATGATGAGCCTATGTTGCTTGCATTAAACAATGTTGGAGAGTTGTATATGACAGGGTATTTTCAAAATACGGCCGATTTTGAATCTGCAAGTGACTGTGGTAGCCTAACTTCTTTGAATGGTGCGGATTTCTTTTTGGCTAAGTATGCTAATGGCACGTGTACTGCTGTTACTACACCGTCAGTAACGCAAACAGGTAATACCTTAACAGTTAATAGCACAGCAGTTGCCTACCAATGGATTGACTGTAATAATGGAAACAATCCGGTGCAGGGAGCTACGAACCAATCTTTTACACCTGCAGTAAATGGTAACTATGCGGTAGTATTGACAAAAGGATGTTGCCAAAGTATCTCGGCTTGTCAATCGATAGTATTAGGTATTAATGAGGAGGAAATGGCTTTAGTGACTTTGTATCCAAACCCAACAACTGGTAATTTCACCATCAGCTGGGCTGATGCACAGGAATCGGCAGAGATTGTTGTTACCGACATAATGGGTAAAACCATCAAAACAATGTACTGTGAAGGTCAACAGGAAGCAAGACTTTCACTTGACGGCGCGGCAAATGGTATCTACTTCGTTCGTTTACAGAGCGAGCAGAAAACCAAATTGTTTAAGGTGATTAAAAAGTAATTATAGTTTTTTATATTTTTAAAAAAGGTCTTTCTCTTGTGGAAGACCTTTTTTGTTTTGGTGGCTGAGGTTCTCGAAGCCACATCTCATTTCATTGAAATAAAAAAGGACATACATAACAATACGTCCTTTTCCAATTAATTATCACTCCTAAACTCCTCCAAAACCGCATCCGGATGCTTAAAAGTAGGCGGCTGTTCGGTGATATTTGGAATTCTTTTTTTGTTCAGTTTCATGGTAATGTCGGCCTCCGTCGTAAACAGTAAAACCCACATGAACGGATTGTTGATGTATGGTACCAGTTCGGTTTCCATCGCATCCAATTCCACAATCTTTTCGATTTCCTGCAAACCTTCTTTGTATATCTTATGGATTATGGATAACTTTAATACGCCGTTTTCCACAGCAGTTCTCACATAAATGTTCTGCAGTTCCGGTCGGCCAATGGTTTTGGTTAATGTCAGTTTTGCAAAAGTCCCATCCTGAATGCTGGCTTTTACGATGTTGAAAAACTCGGTATAGGTTGGATTGCTTATCATTTTTTTATTTCTGAAATGGATTTTTCGTCTTGATCAGATTACAAAAGTAGCCTTTTTGAAGCTGATTAAAGTTGTTTCTCCTCTTTTTAAGCTGTTTTTATGATGAATTTGTATAATCTGATATAAATCAGTTTTACCAAAAGAATTATGGACTATCTTTATCGTATGAAAAATGCAATTGTAATCGTCGTGTTCCTTTTCTTCCTTAAACCGGTCCTTCCGGTTGTGGAATACGTTTTGAATTACGATTACATTGTGAAAGAACTTTGTGAGAACAAGGCCAAACCCGAAATGAAATGTAACGGAAAATGTCACTTGATGAAAGAATTGGCAAAAGTTTCCGAAAACGACAATCCGGCTTCAAAGGATAAAAAAACGTTTCATACAGAATTTGAAATCCTCTTTTTAGAAAAATCACCTTCATTTGAAATCGTGAATCTGAATACTCCTGTTCAGGAGAAAATCAATGAAAGATACAACGATCTGTACGTTTACGAAAACCCTATCGCTGTTTTTCATCCTCCCGCCGTTTAATTATTGTTTTTAACTTTTAATGTTTATCCGTTTGTGCCTTCTTTTGGCCCAGGCTTGGTTGTACAATGCTTTGGAATAGTCCAGGCGATACATTGCAGCCACTCCTTCGGATTTCATTTAAGTTCCCCAAATCCATTATTCTCTCATGGAGCAAACAGTATTCGTTGGTTTATTTGAACAGAATGATGTCTGCAATAATTAAACATGCAAAATGAAAAAAATATACTTTGCCGTATTGGTATTAGGACAAATGCTGTACGGTCAAAATAAAACAGATAAAGATTCTGTCGCCACAAAACAGCTTGAAAACGTTGTGATTACCGCTAACCGAGGTGCCACTCTGAAAAGAGAAGTGCCGGTTGCAATTTCGAAAGTAACTCAAAAAACAATTAATGAAACCAAAGCCACAGCTGTTTATGAAATTGTAAACAAAGCGCCTGGTGTTTTAATGGTTAACCTTGGGAACGAACAACATTCCATGGCAATTCGTCAGCCCATGACTACCAATCCGTACTATTTGTACCTCGAAGACGGTTTGTCAATTCGTCCGATGGGCGTTTTCAACCACAATGCGCTTTTAGAAATCAATCAGTTTAACCTACAGAATATTGAATTGGTTCGAGGGCCGGTTTCCTCGCTTTACGGACCTGAAGCCGTTGGTGGAGCGGTGAATCTGATTTCTTTAAAACCGTCATTACAGCCGGAAATGAAATTGGGTCTACAGGCTGATCAGTGGGGATACCTTCGCTTTCAGGCTGCTGCAAGTGCAACAATCGGTAAAGTGGGAGTCCATGTGTCGGGTTTGACCAGTGCGCAGCGCGATTCGTGGATGACTTTCTCTGATTACAACAAGGATAACATCAATGCCAGAATCGATTACAATATCAATAAAACTACCCGATTAATAGGGACGTTGTTCAATGGTTCTTATTATTCGGACATGAGCGGTTCTGTTAACGAAGCTGATTTTTACAATCGGACTTACAAAAGTACTACCGATTTCACTTATAGAAAATCGGATGCGTTGCGAACCCGATTAACGTTTGAAAAGGATTGGAATGACAAAGCACAGACTTCATTTACAACTTTTTATAGAGATAACGAACTAGGACAGAATCCTTCATACGGCATTAAATGGGTGCAAGGCCAAACAATTGCCAAAGGGGAAATCAATTCCAACAATTTTAAAAGTTACGGGGTATTGGCACAGCACAATCAGAAGTTTAATTTTTTGGATGGTTCTTTCGTTGTGGGTGGTTTGTATGACAATTCTCCAGTAGATTACAATGCTTATCAGGTGGATTTGAAAGCTAATTTAAATCCGGGCGGACAAACAGTGAGCAGTTATGAAATTATTGCGGAACGCCCCGATATTAAACTGGCCGATTATAATGCGAGAATTCACAATACGGCCGGTTTTGCACAGTTAACTTTAAAGCCACTCCATAATCTGATTTTTACAACAGGTGCACGTTATGATAACATGAGTTTCGATTATACAAATAATATAGACTATTCCACAGGAAATAAAGTGTATGATCAGTTTACGTTTAAAGTAGGAGTAAATTATAATCCGTGGTCGTGCGCAGGCTTTTACAGTAATTATTCACAGGGATTTGCGCCTCCGGGACTAACATCCATTTTCAGATCTAAACCGGGAACAGGCGGAAGTACAGGTATTCCGGCCGAATTCTATTATAATTTAGAACCTGCGGAATTTGATAATTATGAAGTAGGAGGATGGATTGGCTGCCTGGATAAAAAGATGAGAATTGAGTATTCGGTTTACTATATGGAAGGAAAAAACGAATTGTTGAATGTTCGCCAGCCCGATAATTCAACCGATTACCGTTCGGCAGGAGAAACGCTTCACAAAGGAGTGGAATTGGCTGTGAATTATATTCCTGATCCCCAATTTAAAATCAGAATGGGTGGAACATACGCAAAACATGAGTTTGTAGATTTTAAAATTTCCGATAAACCGACCGATCCGGTTCAGGATTTAGATGGTTTTGAAATGCCGTCTGCTCCTAATTGGATAGCGAATTCGGAAGTGAGTTATTACCCGAAATGGCTGCTCGGTTTGCGTACTTCCGTAGAATGGCAATTGGTTTCCAGCTGGTACCAAGATCAGATCAATACCGTGAAATATGATGGTTACAATGTGTTTAACGGACGCATCGGTTACCAGTTTAAAGGATTGGAAGCGTATGTGAATGTGATGAATTTAACCGATAAATTGTATGCTTATAATGTAACCCGAGGTAATACGCCTACATCGACTCCAAGTTATACTGCGGCTGCACCGCGTACGTTCGTTTTCGGATTGCAATATAATTTTCAACTTAACAAGAAAAAATCAAATGAAAAATAAATTTCTTTTGCTGTTTACGATAGCGTTGTTTGCAGTAGAGTATGGTAATTCCCAAATCAGGGAAACCGAAGCAAAATATATTTCTTCCGAAAACGGAACCACAACAAGCTGCCCGTTTTTTACCTCCGACAGAAAGGGACGGACTGTGATGTCTTACGGAAAGGAAACCAAAGGAGCGGATGCCATTCTTAATTATTCCGTTTTCAATACTAAAACAAAAAGGTTCGGCGCTCCCATTGAAATACCGTCCAGTAAAGGAGTGGAACTTCATGGGGAGAACATGCCAAAAATGATATTCAAACCCAATGGGGAAATTATAGCGGTTTGGGGAATCGATAATCCTACACCTAAAAAAAAATATGGAGGTTTGATTCAGTATTCCCAGTCATTTGACAACGGAAAAAACTGGACGCCGGCAACGCGATTGGTAAAAGATGAAAACGGAATCGATCAGCGTTATTTTGATATCGACCTGCTTCCTAATGGAGAAGCGGCTATTATCTGGTTGGACAACCGCAGTAAAACGGATATGGACGTTTCTACTTTGTATTATGCCGTAACCAAAGGGAAGAATGGTTTTCAAACTGAAAAAGTTATAGGGGAAACTACTTGCCAGTGCTGCCGAACCGATTTATTTGTGGGGAAAAACGGAGTCATTTATGCGGCATACAGAGATATTATCAACGATGAAATCCGCGATATGGTACTCACTTATTCTTCGGATAAAGGAAAAACATTCTCAAAGCCAAAACGTATCAGTGCCGACAACTGGAAAATAAACGGATGTCCTCACACCGGTCCGACCATGACACAAAATGATAATGGAATGCACTTCGCCTGGTATACCATGGGAGGGGGAGAAGGTGTGTTTTACACTAATTCATCAGATAGCGGAAAGAGCTTTTCAAAACGTGATAATGTAAGCAAAAATGCTTCTGCAAAACATCCGCAGATTTCGACATTAAACAATAGGAATGTTGTCATTGTATGGGATGAAAGTGCTGAAGTGAACGGTAATTATTTCAGCAGGATTGGATTGCAGCATAGGGCTAAAAACGGTAAAGTTCTGGAAACTGAATTTATAACGTCAGCTACTGAAGGTATGTCGACATTTCCAATAGTAAAACCTTTGAACGAAACAGAAGTTCTGGTGGCCTGGAGTCAGGGAGGTAAAGATGGAAAAGTGGGTTACAGGACTGTCCGCATCGGGAATCAGAAAAGTGTTGAGGCAACAAAAAATAAAAGTGTGACGGCGAGGTAAGAAATGATACTTATAAAATGCCCCAACTGTGGTTGTAGTTGGGGTTGAATTGCTGAATGTATAAAAATCCGGACCGTGTTATAAGCCCAATTGATTTCTGATTTTTTCGGTAATTACTGCGTCAAGCAGCTCTTTGTATTTGGGATCGAAAGAAATAAATTTCCATTTTCCTTCTGTAAAATCATCAAAAATGGCCACCAGTTTATCTGTTTTGATAATGTTGAAGGCATTGCGTTCTTTTTCAAAACGTACGATGGAATCCGGAAAATTTTTATGCAGTGTTTCCGTTATTTTTTTAACTCTGGTGTCATCGCTTAACGGTTGTTTGTAGGTCATGAGGATTGAATTCTCATAACTTATGACACAGTACAAACCATTGTCGGTCATGAGCATATCTGAATAAGTGAAATGCGGCGTGGTGTACTGGTAACGAATACGGTAAACTTCGTTGTCGAAAGAACTGTCCAAAGTACCATACATATCAGCCCTTTCCACAAATTTGAAAACAAGCGGATAAGTAAAATCGAGCATGGTGTCAAACGACATCGTGTAGGTGGCGTTGTAGAGCGCTTTGGTATCACGCTTCAAATCATCTGTAGATTGTGCGGAAATATTTATAACAATAAGTAACGCAAATAATGTGATTTTAAACCTCATTTGGGGAAATGTTTGGCTAAATATAACAAAAATCCCCAACTACAACCGTAATTGGGGATTAATTTTATTTAAAAGTGTCAGTTTATTCGTTAACGACAATCCATTCTCCTGAAGCTAACATAGGTTCTGCTTTTTTGAATTTCATAGTTTCCGTTTTTCCGCTCATAACGTGTTTGATCGTTACGTTGTCATTGCGGTTGATTTTAGGTTGGTCACGCGTGATGGTTTCGGTAACGTGATGATGTTGCTGTTGTTGCATTTGGGCAGCTTCACGTTGCTTGGCAGCCATTTCATCAGTGTTTAACACCTCTTCTTTTGAAATAGTGTAATCTTCCTGTACAGGCACTTCGTGTGCTTCCTGAATATTATTCGGGTTTTGTGAAGGTAAATCACCTTTGAAAAGGAATGAGATTACTTCTTTATTGATACCATCCAACATTTTCTTGAACAGGTTGAACGCTTCGAATTTGTAAATCAACAAAGGATCTTTTTGTTCGTGAACGGCTAATTGAACAGATTGTTT
>NZ_DATIDM010000046.1:0-8326 GCF_035456225.1 Flavobacterium sp.
ATCCTTCTATGTCTTGTGAAGATATTTCTACATCTTCTAAAGATAAAATTACACTTTTTCCCGCAATTACAACAGTTAGCGAGCCTTCTTTATCAAATTGTGAGATTTGTTCTGTAGTTAAATTTTGTATCTCCCTGGAAATCAATCCCATATCTTTTCCAAAGCGTGGCCCCAAAGCTTTGAAATTCGGTTTAATCTGTTTAACCAAAATACCGGAAGCATCATCCAAAAGCACGATTTCTTTTACATTTACTTCCGCTTTTATCAGGTCTGAAACTGCTTCAATTTCAATCCTTTGATTCTCGTCAAGTACCGGAATCATTACCTTTTGCAAAGGTTGACGTACCTTAATCATCTCCTTTTTTCGTAGTGATAAAACAAGAGAAGAGATAGTCTGCGCCTTCTGCATTTTAGACTCTAACATTTTATTAACATACTTTTCAACTGAAATTGGGAACTGAGCCAAATGCACAGACTCAAATTTCTCCGTTTCAGTAGCTTTAGTCAAGTCTCTGTAAAGAGCATCCATAAAGAAAGGTGCAATTGGTGCACTTAATTTACTGATGCTAAGCAAACAGGTGTAAAGCGTTTGAAATGCTGCAATCTTATCCTGAGCATATTCACCTTTCCAAAAACGGCGACGACACAAACGTACGTACCAGTTACTTAGATTTTCCTGAACAAATTCAGAAATTGCACGAGCTGCTCTAGTTGGTTCATAATCAGCATACGCCTCATCCACAACTTTTATCAGCGTGTTCAATTCGGAAATAATCCACTGATCGATTTCCGGTCTTTCATTTAAAGGCACCTCCGCTTCAGCATAAGTGAAATTATCTAAATTGGCATATAATGCAAAGAACGAATAGGTGTTGTAAAGTGTTCCAAAGAATTTTCGACGAACCTCTGCTACTCCTTCTATATCAAATTTCAAATTATCCCACGGATTCGCATTAGCAATCATATACCAACGCGTAGCATCGGGACCGTATTCTCCTAAAGTTTCAAAAGGATCTACTGCATTGCCCAAACGTTTTGACATTTTTTGTCCGTTTTTGTCCAAAACCAATCCGTTTGAAACTACATTTTTGTATGCTATTTTATCAAAAACCAAAGTCCCGATAGCATGCAAAGTATAAAACCAACCACGAGTCTGATCCACACCTTCTGCAATAAAATTGGCAGGGAAATCTTTGTTTTGGTCTATTTTTTCTTTGTTTTCAAATGGGTAATGCCATTGTGCATAAGGCATAGCACCAGAATCAAACCAAACGTCTATCAAATCCGATTCGCGTTTCATAGGTTTTCCGGAAGCCGAAACCAATGTAATTTCATCCACTACATTTTTATGCAAATCGATCAAATCATAATTCGATTCTGTCATATTTCCGATTTCAAAACCTTTGAAAGGATTTTCTTTTTGTACTCCGGCCGCTATCGATTTTTCAATTTCGTTATACAATTCTTCTACCGAACCAATCAAGATTTCTTCTTGTTTGTCTTCGAATCTCCATATTGGCAACGGAATACCCCAATAACGAGAACGGGACAAGTTCCAGTCATTGGCGTTTTTCAACCAATTTCCAAAACGCCCTTCACCAGTTGCCTTTGGCTTCCAATTGATAGTTTCATTCAAATCGAACATTCTGTCACGAACTTCGGTAATTTTAATGAACCAGGAATCCAGAGGATAATACAAAATTGGTTTGTCCGTTCTCCAACAATGTGGATAACTGTGAACGTATTTCTCAACCTTAAAGGCTTTATTTTCTTCTTTTAAACGAATGGCAATCTCAACATCCACAGAACGTTCCGGCGCTTCACCATCGTTGTAATATTCGTTTTTAACGTATTTGCCACCAAATTCCCCCATGTGAGAAGTAAACCTTCCTTGCAAATCTACCAAAGGAACCGGTGTTCCGTTTTCATCCAAAACCAACATTGGCGGTACTTCTGGAGTAGCTTCTTTGGCTACTTTGGCATCGTCTGCACCAAAAGTAGGCGCAGTATGTACAATTCCTGTACCATCTTCGGTAGTTACGAAATCTCCCGAAATTACTCTAAAGGCATTTTCAGGATTTTGATATGGCAATGTAAAAGGCAATAATTGTTCGTAACGAATTCCAACTAAATCAGAACCTTTTGCTTCGGCTCCAATGAAATACGGAATTTTTTTGTCTTCAGCTTTGTAATTCGATAATTCAGAAGCGTCAGAAACCTCAAAATATTTTCCTGCAAATTGTTTATTTACTAAAGATTTTGCCAAAATAACATTCATTGGCTGAAAAGTATATTGATTAAATGTTGCTACCAACACATAATCAATTTTTGGACCTACTGTCAAAGCAGTGTTACTTGGCAAAGTCCAAGGCGTTGTCGTCCAAGCCAAGAAATAGGTGTTTTCAAACAAATGCCCAACACCAAATATTTTTTCTAAACCAGACAAAGACTCATCCAAAACTTTAAACTGAGCCACAATCGTAGTATCTGTAACATCACGATAAGAACCCGGTTGATTTACTTCGTGCGATGACAATCCTGTTCCGGCTTTTGGCGAATACGGCTGAATGGTATAACCTTTGTACATCAAATCCTTGTTGTAGATTTGCTTCAAAAGCCACCAAACCGTTTCCATATATTTGGATTTATAGGTAATATAAGGATCTTCCATATCTACCCAATATCCCATTTTTTCGGTCAAATCATTCCAAACGTCAGTATAACGCATAACGGTTTTTTTACACGCTTCGTTATATTCTTCGATAGAAATGGTTTTACCAATATCTTCTTTTGTAATTCCTAATTCTTTTTCGGTACCCAATTCCACTGGCAAACCGTGAGTATCCCAACCCGCTTTTCGTTTAACCTGAAATCCTTTTTGGGTTTTATATCTACAAAAAATATCTTTAATAGCACGCGCCATTACGTGGTGTATTCCAGGCAATCCATTAGCCGAAGGCGGTCCTTCAAAAAACACGAAAGGTTCATTTCCTTCTCGAGTGGTTACACTTTTTTCAAAAATGTTCTTTTCCTTCCAAAAATCCAACACTTCTGAAGCCACTGTTGGCAAGTCAAGTCCTTTGTATTCAGTAAATTTTGTACTCATTTTATCGTATTCTAAATCGAGGTGCGAAATTAAGGAATTTTAAAATAAAAAGACACCGAGCATGCGTAAAAGTTGCATTTTACTGTTTTTTATCCTTTCAACCTTTATTTGAAGCTTCAAAACCAATAAAAAACAATTATAAACTACTCATACAAAGCACTTTACATTAAAAAAACAGGTATTTATACCTATATATTAGATTTTAAATATCCGTAAGTTTGTAGAACTCAGTGTGTTAACTCGTAATAGCAATGAATTTAGCCAAGATACTTGATAAACTTTCCAAGAAAATAACTTCTGAAATTGCTGAGATGAATAATGGGATTACGGTACCTATAGAACTGACAAATATTGCTACGCTAAATGATGGAGATCAATTTCTATTAAACAAATCAACAATAATTCTTTCGCTGGTAAATATTGAAGAAGAAAAAATCCTTAGAAACCATAGTCTTTACAAAGAATATCCCGGAAATGGCAACACGGTTGAGAAGTATAAAAAACCAACCCAAAATTTGATTTTATCACTGTTGTTTACTTCATACGTTAGAAATCAAGATAGTTATTCCGAAGGTCTTGACAAATTAGAATATATTATAAAATGTTTGCAACACAACAATGTGTTTTATTATGATGACCTAAATTTATTGGAACAAACCGAAGTTACTGAAATTCAATCCAAATCCATGAACAAACTCATTTTAGATTTGGTTAGCCTAAAATCGGATCAACTCAACCAAATGTGGTCCTACTTAGGAAGTAGATATATGCCCTCCGTATTGTACACCATGAAAATGATAGCCGTACAAAACGAAAACAATCTACCAACATATCCTGTCATTGATAAGGCAAAAATTCAATTATGGAACAATGACAAAAAAGATATAACGGGGGAAATAGAATCTAATTCCTTCCCATTAAAATAAAAACTTAGTGTTTCAGCAATTTTTTAAGAACCAATAAAAACAAGTCATGAATATTAGCTCTATTAAAACACCTGGGGTTTACATCAATGAGATTGACGCATTCCCGCCTTCTGTGGCTCAAGTAGCAACTGCAGTTCCAGCATTTGTTGGCTTTACCGAAAATGCACCCACACCAAATATTCCAACCAGAGTATCCTCTTTTCTGGAATTTCAGCAACTTTATGGAGGGGCTCCCCAACCAACAGGAATCACTGTCGAGCTGGATGCCAATTCTCTCCCAACCGATAATTCTACAGTTGCAGAAAGCAAATTCAAACTTTACAATAGTCTGCAACTTTTTTATGCTAATGGTGGAGGAGAATGTTACATAGTATCCATTGGTTTGTATAAAGAAAACCCTGGTTTTGATGCAGCTACGAAAACCAAATTTATTGCTGGTATAGCCACTCTTGAAAAATACGACGAACCTACATTACTCTTATTTCCAGATGCTGTAAACCTTAGTGTGACTGACCTTGGCGAAGTTCAAAAACAAGCCTTAATACAGTGTCAAAAACTAATGGATCGTTTTGTGATTATGGACGTGAAATACGATAGTGCCGCAACTTCAAAAAAAGATAACGATGATTTCAGAGATAGCATCGGAAGTAATAATTTAAAATATGGTGCAGCTTATTATCCGTATCTGACAAGTAGTTTTCCACAAACGTTCAGACTTTCAGATATTAGCGCTGCATTGACAGCTACAGGTGGTTTCAAACAATTTTTCCCAAACGACACTGCCCTTAAAGATAGTATTGATGCTTTTGATAAACTTCATACTGATGTTTGGGATAATGCTTCGGGTTTAAAAAAGAAAAGTGAAACGGCAATCGCAGCCAATAAATTATTGGACTGGTCAGGAACAGTAAACGCAGCAAAACTCAATACCAATTTAATCAAAAGCTGGAATCTTATCAAAGTTTTTGGCAAACCGGACGATTTTACCAATCCTGGGTTAGTTAGTTTTGCCAATTCAGATATCGTATCCATTTCTTTAAAACCGATAGTACAAAAATTAATCGATTTTAAAAAAGCATATGAAAGCCTAAAAAAAGCCAATGGTACCTCTGATGTTGATCCTTTGCCACTAGCAACAGTAGCTAATACCGACTTCAATGGCGATTGGGGTGCTACAATTTTGGCAACTCCACAATCTGTACCAAACGAGTATGATGGTAAATTGAGTAATTCAGTTGCAACTCCTGTTGTTCATAATGAACCTGATTTTGTAAAAATTCAAGCCGAACTCAACAAATTACACACTCTTGTGATAAACTCGCTGGACACTGCAATAAATGCTGTTCTCAAATACGAATTGGTACAGGAAAATAACCTCATCGCCCAAATGCCAATTTACGGAAGCATTGTTGCCAAATTATCCCAAAGTATGAATACGATTCCTCCAAGCGGTGCCATAGCAGGAATTTATGCCCAAACCGATGGTACCCGAGGAGTATGGAAAGCACCTGCTAATGTCAGCATCAATGGTGTTATTGGCCTAACAAGAGACATCAACGACTTAGACCAAGAACCTATGAATGTACATGAAACAGGTAAATCCATTAATGCCATTCGCAAATTTACAGGCAAAGGATTCTTGGTTTGGGGAGCACGTACACTCGACGGAAACAGCAATGACTGGCGCTATATCAACGTGAGACGACTTGCCAACATGATTGAAGAATCGGTGAAAAAAGCCTGTATGCGCTATGTTTTTGAGCCTAATGTTTCTCAAACCTGGGTAAATGTAAAAGGAATGATTGAAAATTATCTGACCCTGATTTGGAACGATGGTGCATTGGCCGGAGCCAAACCCGAACATGCCTTTTTTGTGGCTGTGGGAATCAACCAAACGATGACTGCTCAAGACATTCTGGAAGGGCGATTAATCGTGAAAATAGGATATGCTCCATCGAGACCTGCTGAGTTCATTATACTTGAATTCAAACAAATGCAGCAAAAATCATAATCTCTACAAAAGACAATCCTTTCACAAGTCATTTTAGCAATTAATTCCAAAAACATAATATTATGCCTAATACAGATTTCCCGATACCAAAGTTCCATTTTAGTGTTGAATGGGGCGGTACAAAAATAGCTTTTACCGAAGTTTCCGGTTTAAATAAAGAAATGGATGTTATAGAACATCGTGTTGGCTCTAGTCCTGAATTTTTCAAGAAAAAAATGCCCGGTTTGCAAAAACTAAGCAACATTTCGCTCAAAAGAGGTGTTTTTGCAGGAGACAATGAATTTTATCAATGGTACAATACCGTAGCGATGAATACTGTCGAGAGACGCAACATCACCATTTCACTACTGAACGAAAATCACTCCCCTGTTGTAGTCTGGAAAGTGAAAGACTGCTTTATTGTTTCCTTAAAATGCTCCGACATGAAATCCGATGCAAACGAGGCTGCAATAGACACCGTTGAGATTGCCAACCACGGATTTACGATGGAGCATGTAGCTTAATGTCATGGCGAGTTCAAACCCAATAGTTGGTTTTCATTTCTCGGTACTTTTTGAAATTTTCCCTCAATTAAGCATCGATACCAAATTTCAAAGTGTGGGAGGCTTAAAAGGAACCCTGGAAATGGAATCGGTAAAAGAAGGAGGCCAAAACAGGTTTACCCATCAATTGCCAATACGGTCTGGTTATCAGGATTTGGTACTCAAAAGAGCGCTTACTTCGGATATGTCCGGCGTAGCGATGTGGTGTTTTAATGCTATCGAAAATTTCAACTTCAGTCCTGCCAATCTGGTGGTTTCCTTATTAAACGAAAACGGAAACCCTGTAAAGGCCTGGTATGTTTCTCATGCTATTCCATTATCGATAGATTATGGAGATTTTAATGCCGAAGAAAACAAAATAGTCGTCGAGTCTATAGCCTTGAAATACAACTTTTTCAAAGAAATTCCCATTCCGGGTTTTTAAAGGAAGCACTGCTTTTATCTTTTTTATACTAAAAATTATGCCGATAGAAATCAAAGAATTACACATTGTCGTAAAAATTGAAGAAGAAAAGCCTTCTTTTCAATCCCAAATTCCTTTGGATAAAGTACAGTTGGAATCTATAAAATCGGAGCTTATTCGCGAATGCACCTCTAAAGTTTTAGAAAAAATAAAAGAAAAATCCGAACGATGATACAGGCAGCTTTAGGCATTATAGACAAAATGAGGATTGAGGTTTTTGAAACCAATGATTACACAAAAGACCCGAAGAAAACCATTTTTGTGCAACTCAACCCGGAAAAATACACCATCAAGAACAATGTGGTTTTTGATGAAAGTCAGCCTATGGGTTCAACGGGAAGCGATTTAAAATTAAACAAAAAAGAACCTGAAGAAGTTACCTTCGAATTCCTTTTTGACAGCTCTGGTGTAATTCCTCCCGGTAAAATAAAAGACGGCAAAGGGGCAACTTCCTTTCTGGATAAAGCAGGCGGTGTTTTTGACGCATTGAAACCCGTCGTGGTCAATCCTTTTGATGAAGTAAAATCGGTGGAAGAAGATTTGGAAGACTTCAAAAATCTTTTGTTAGGCTACAATGGCAAAACACATCATACCGCATACTTACAACTTTTATGGGGTGGTTACAGTTTACAATGCCGCCTAAAAAACCTGGAAGTCGAATACTATTTGTTTCGAAAAGACGGAAAACCCATCAGAGCCAAGGCCAAATGCACCTTCAAAGGAACTGTGGCCTACAAAATGATGCTTGCAGAACAAAAGAAAAGCTCTCCTGATTTGACCCATGAACGGGAAATGGAGATGAATGACAGACTTACTCTTGTCGCTGAAAACATCTATGAAAACCCCAATTATTATATAGATGTAGCGCAATCAAACGCTATTTTGAGTTTTAGAAATATTCGCTTAGGGGAGAAAATAATTTTTCCTCCCATTAAATAGTTTCCTATGCCGATAAAACCCTATATAGATGAAGATGAAGTCTTAAAACTGGAAATTCTGGTAAAAGATAAAAACGATGGTTTGGATACCTTACTCAAAGAGGCACACATTCATTTTGAGCTAAATAAAATTCCATCGGCCAAATTCACTTTCATTGCTTCCAACAGGGATGTCGACAAGAAAGAAACTTATCCAAGTGATTCCTTGAAAGAAAACGATGAAATCACTTTTAATGTTACTGTCAAAAAGGAAAAAAAAACACTTTTTAAAGGCATAATAAAAGCTGTTGAAAAAGTTCAGGATGGCAGTTTTACCAATATAAAAATAGAATGCAAAGAC
>NZ_DATIDM010000047.1:0-21235 GCF_035456225.1 Flavobacterium sp.
TCGCTACTGTTTCAAATTACTTTGAGGATACTCAAGCTATCACGGTAACCGTGGCAGGAACCGGACAGTATCTGTACAGTTTGGACGGAGGAGCATTCCAGACCAGCAATGTGTTTACGAATGTTTTACCGGGAGAGCATACAGTAACGATTCAGGATGCTAACGGATGTACGAATATCGTTCTTGAGCATATCATAACTATCGGTTATCCGCATTACTTTACACCGAACGGTGACGGTTATCATGATACCTGGAACATCTGGTCATTAAGTGACGATCAGCCGAATTCAGAGATCCATATCTATGACCGTTATGGTAAACTGATAAAACAAATTGTTCCTTCAGGAGCCGGATGGGACGGAACGTTTAACGGAGCGACTCTTCCATCTACAGATTACTGGTTTACCGTTAAATACAAAGAGAACGGAGTTGAGAAATTATTCAAAGCCCACTTCTCGATGAAACGATAATCATTTGATAATCTTAATATTGAAAAACCATCTCGTTACAAATAACGAGGTGGTTTTTTTATTGGTCTTAAGTAGAGTTTAAAACTAATATCTAAAAATATATAAGCCACGAATTCACGAATTGGGACTAAAATTCGTGAATTCGTGGCTTGTATTTAGTTGTGGGTTTACATACTTCTAATCCAAAGAGTTTTAGTTTAATTACTATTCCCTAAAAATTCAAATGGTTTCCCTAATAGCCCTGATGGGAGAGGAATTCCTGGCGTTGTGAGATTGCCTCGCAAGCTTGCAATGACAGATTACTTCACAAAGTATTATTGGATTTTTGTGTTCAGTGAATTTCATTTGAAACGGACAGCAGGAACACGGATTGCAAAAAAGTCCGAACCATTGCTTCGCCAATTCGCTATCGCTCGGGTCGCTCCTAAAAAACAAAAAAGCCTCCAGTTGGACTGAAGGCTTTCTATATTGAAATAAAGCTTTATTTAGTTGTTATAAACCTTTAAGGCTTCGTTTAATATCTGAACGGATTTTATTAAATCTTCTTTTTTAAGAACGTAAGCGATGCGTACCTCGTCTAATCCAACTCCTTTTGTAGAATAGAATCCGGCAGCCGGAGCAACCATAACAGTTTCGCCGTTAAAGTCGTAAGATTCCAATAACCACTGTGCAAAATCATCCGCGTTTTTGATAGGTAATTTTGCGATACAGTAAAAAGCACCTTTTGGAGTAGCTACTTTTACGCCTTCAATTTTGCTTAATTCGGCAATTAAAGTGTCGCGACGGTCTTTGTATTCGGTGATAACATCGTCAAAATAGCTTTGCGGCGTATCTAAAGCTGCCTCACTTGCAATTTGCGCATAGGTAGGAGGACTTAATCTTGCCTGAGCAAATTTCATAGCCGTAGCCATTACTTCTTTGTTTTTGGAAACAATGCATCCGATTCGCGCTCCACACATGCTGAAACGTTTTGAAACCGAGTCAATCATGATAGCGTGTTCTTCTAAACCAGGAACATTCATTACAGAATGGTGCGTGTATCCGTCGTAAGCAAACTCACGGTATACTTCATCAGCGATTAGGAATAAATCATGTTTTTTAACCAATTCGGCCAACTGCATGATTTCTTCTTTTGAGTATAGGTAACCTGTTGGATTACCAGGGTTGCAAATCAAAATCGCTTTTGTTTTTGGTGTAATCAGTTTTTCAAAATCAGCAATAGGAGGTAAGGCAAATCCTGTATCGATAGTTGAAATTACAGGAACTACATTTACACCTGATGCCGTTGAGAAACCGTTGTAATTAGCATAAAATGGTTCAGGGATGATGATTTCATCGCCTGCATCCATAGTGCTTCCCATTGCAAAAAGCAAGGCTTCAGATCCACCGGTAGTGATGATGATATCTTCGGTGTTTATAGGTAAGTTTTGTTTTTGGTAATAAGCAGCAAGCTTTTTTCTGTAACTTTCAAAACCTGCGGAGTGGCTGTATTCCAAAACAGTGATGTCTGCATTTTTAACAGCATTTAAAGCTACTTCCGGAGTTTTGATATCGGGCTGTCCGATGTTCAAATGGTATACTTTATGACCTTTTTTTTTCGCAATTTCTGCGTAAGGAACCAATTTACGAATTGGTGATTCAGGCATTTGCTGGCCTTTTGTTGAAATTTTAGGCATGTGTCGTTTATTTTGAGGTACAAAGTTGCGATATTTTTCATAAACTTTAAAAAATGAATTGTTATTAATTTTTTAAAGTTTTAGGAAATTAAATATTTATGTAGTAATTTTCAGAAAAACCTTCCTGATGAGAGCGATTGTTTTTGTCTTTTTCTTAATGCTCTGTAATTGCGTTTTCGGACAAAATG
Organism: Flavobacterium sp.; assembly: GCF_035456225.1. Taxonomy (GTDB): domain Bacteria; phylum Bacteroidota; class Bacteroidia; order Flavobacteriales; family Flavobacteriaceae; genus Flavobacterium. Next base: position 2,335 of record NZ_DATIDM010000047.1, read on the forward strand.
GTTTTCACTTTGAATCCGATAAGGACAAAGTTGTTATTCCTTTCACTTTCGTAGATAACCTGATAATACTCCCGGTTGAAATCAATGGTACTAAATTAAATATGCTTTTAGATTCCGGTTCAGAGCCGTCGATTATATTCAGTTTTCCTGAAAACGATACTATTCAGCTTTACAATACCAAAAAAATTAAGATTTCAGGTATGGGGAATGAAGAAATGGCTGAAGGTATTTATTCGGATACCAATATCGCCAATGTCAATGGTTATAAGAATGATAAATTTGACCTTTTGGTAATCCTTGATGAAAATCTCAATTTTTCTTCACGAATAGGAATTCCTGTTAACGGTATTTTGGGTTATTCTTTCTTCAAGAACAATGTTGTTGAGATTGATTATCAAAAAAAGAAAGTAACTGTTTACAGGGATCGAAAAATTCTATCAAAGAAAAGGATGAAGTCGTTTACAGATTTACCGATAACAGTTGTTAACGACAGAGCCTACCTGAACGTAAAAGCCAAATTGGATAAAAACGAAGTCGATTTAAAACTGTTAGTGGATACCGGGTTGGGTGACGGATTATGGTTGTTTGAAAATGATCTGATCAAGACTAATGATAATTACTTCGAAGATGTCTTGGGTGAAGGTATCGGTGGAACTGTTTTCGGGAAAAAATCGCGGCTGGATGAACTGGAATTTTCAGAATTTAAATTCAAATCTCCTTTGGTTTCTTACCCCGATACGTCTTCGTACAAACAGTTGCGATTGGTCAAAAACAGAAATGGTTCTCTGGGAGGAGCAATGCTTAAACGTTTTACCATTGTTATGGATTATAATGGAGGGCATCTTTATCTGAAGAAAAGCGGTTATTATAATGATCCTTTCAATTATAACATGAGTGGGATTGAAGTACAACATGGAGGGGTTCAATGGATTCAGGAGGTAGATAAAATACGGGATGACCGGTCTACTAACGTGTTAAATGTGAATGAGATAGCTTTGGATGAAAGTACGTTGAAATATAAATTCACTTTAAAACCGGTTTATGAAATAGCATCGGTAAGGAAAAATTCACCGGCTGAAGCTGCAGGTTTAAAAACAGGGGATAAGGTGTTGAAAATCAATAATAAAAATATTGGTAATCTTTCCAAACAGAAAATAGACGAGATGCTGCAGGAAGAAGACGGCAAAACTATTAAGATAGAAATAGAGCGTAAAGGAATAGTGAAGAAATTCGAATTCCAGTTAAAAAAGATATTATAAAAAATCCCCGCTTTGGCGGGGATTTTTATTTTATATGTTGCACAATTTATGATTGCGGACCAACTTTTTCTTTCTGAAGAACGTTTTTCTCTTCTTTCACAATTACTTCACCTTTAATGCGTAACGCTACTTTACCACCTTCGTAATTTACAGCATTCGATTCCACGGTAATAGTTTTAGAAATTTTACCAGGATTCATATTGTATTTTACTTCGATTTTTCCTGTTTTTCCAGGCATAATCGGTTCAGTTGGTTTAGTAGGAACGGTACAACCGCAAGTAGATTGTACGTTTGTGATGATTAACGGAGCATCACCCGTGTTGGTGAACTCAAAAGTTCTTACTCCATTGTCAGAATCTTTGGTAACGGTTCCGTAATCAATAGTGTTGTCTTTTGCTTTGAATTCGATTTTAGGTCCGGTTTGAGCATAAGACATTACGCTAAATGCTAAAGTCGCAACTAATCCCAATAATTTTTTCATCTTGTCAAGTTTTAATGGTTAATGTAAAATTACATTGTTTTAATAAACCAACAAATAATTTAACTCCTTTTTTTATTTGCTCAGTTATAGCTATTTTTGCAGATATATTTGCAAAAAGCATACCAATTTTTTTGGAGCGAATGTTTAGGCTCTTTTGCGGGCCGTTTTCCCGCTGTCCGCTCTACATGGTGCCGCTCCCATCGGGGCTATTAGAGAAACTAATCGCATTTTTGTAAACATTAGAAAAAAATTTTGCGGCATAAAGTCCGTATAACCAATAACAGAAGCAGCAGATATGACAATTCCGGCGCAATTTGAAGCGAAAGCAGCAGAGCAGAAATGGTACGATTACTGGATGAAGAACAACTATTTTCATTCAAAACCGGACCACAGAACACCTTACACCATTGTAATTCCGCCACCAAACGTCACCGGAGTCCTGCATATGGGGCACATGCTTAACAACACCATTCAGGATGTGTTGATTCGTCGTGCCCGATTGAAAGGTTTCAACGCTTGCTGGGTACCGGGAACGGATCACGCCTCTATTGCAACAGAAGCGAAAGTTGTTGCAAAATTAAAAGCAGAAGGAATCAATAAAAACGATTTAACCCGTGAAGAATTCTTAAAACACGCTTGGGAGTGGACCGAAAAATACGGAGGAACCATCCTGGAGCAATTAAAACAATTGGGCTGTTCTTGCGACTGGGACAGAACGAAGTTTACCATGGATCCGGATATGTCGGCTTCGGTAATCCGTTCGTTCGTTGATTTGTACAATAAAGGTTTGATCTACAGAGGCTACCGTATGGTGAACTGGGATCCGGAAGCAAAAACAACATTGTCCGATGAAGAAGTAATTTACGAAGAAAGACAAGGTAAATTATACCATTTAAAATATCAGATTGAAGGAAGCAACGAGTTTGTAACTATTGCTACAACGCGTCCGGAAACCATTTTGGGAGATACTGCTATCTGTATCCACCCGGAAGACGAGCGTTACCAGCATCTGAAAGGTAAAAAAGCAATCGTTCCCATCTGTAACCGTGTAATTCCAATCATTTTTGATGAATACGTGGATATGGAATTCGGAACTGGATGTCTGAAAGTTACTCCTGCTCATGATGTAAACGATAAAGAATTGGGTGTTAAGCACAATTTGGAAATCATCGATATTTTCAATGAAGACGCGACATTAAACAGTTTCGGATTGCATTATGCAGGAAAAGACCGTTTCGTAGTTCGTGAAGAAATTTCCAAAGAATTGGAATCTATCGGAGCTCTAGCAAAGACAGAAACGCATTTAAATAAAGTAGGAACTTCCGAAAGAACCAAAGCGGTAATCGAACCAAGATTATCTGACCAATGGTTCCTGAAAATGGAAGATCTTGTAAAACCTGCCATCAAAGCGGTTTTGGAAACAGAGGAAGTGAAATTATATCCGTCCCGTTTCAATAACACATACCGTCACTGGATGGAAAATATCCGTGACTGGAACATTTCCCGTCAGTTATGGTGGGGTCAGCAAATTCCGGCCTATTTCTACGGAGAAGGCAAAGAGGATTTCGTAGTGGCAGAAACTCCGGAAGCAGCATTGGAATTGGCAAAACAAAAAACAGGAAACGCTTCGTTACAGGCTTCCGATCTAAAACAGGACGCCGATGCATTAGATACATGGTTCTCGTCATGGTTATGGCCAATGGCTGTTTTCGGCGGAATCATGAATCCGGACAACGAAGATTTCAAATATTATTATCCGACAAACGACTTGGTAACCGGTCCGGACATTTTGTTCTTCTGGGTAGCCCGTATGATTATCGCAGGTTACGAATATGCCGATGCTAAACCGTTCAACAATGTTTACCTGACTGGTTTGGTTCGCGATAAACAAGGTCGTAAAATGTCGAAATCCCTTGGGAATTCACCTGAACCTCTTGGACTGATTGAAAAATTCGGTGCCGATGGTGTTCGTTGCGGATTATTGTTGAGCGCTTCGGCTGGAAACGATATTTTGTTTGATGAAGAATTATGTAATCAAGGTAAGGCTTTCGCAAATAAAATCTGGAATGCTTTCCGTTTGATCAAAGGGTGGGAGGTAGCTGATATCGCTCAACCGGAATCGTCAAAAGTGGCTATCGAATGGTATGAAGCGAAGTTGCAGAAAACGTTGGCGGAAATCGAAGATAACTTCTCGAAATACAGAATTTCAGATGCCCTGATGGCAACTTATAAATTGGTTTGGGACGATTTCTGTTCGTGGTTCCTTGAAATGATTAAACCGGGCTACCAGCAGCCGATCGACCGTACAACTTTCGATAAAGCGATTGAAATGTTGGAAACGAATTTGAAATTACTGCACCCGTTCATGCCGTTCTTAACAGAGGAAATTTGGCAGCACATTGCTGAAAGAACTCCGGAGCAGGCATTAATTGTTGCGGAATGGCCAAAAGCAACTTCAGCAAATGAAACTTTGATTTCTGATTTCGATTTTGCTACGGAAGTAATTTCAGGTGTGAGAACCATCCGAAAAGACAAAAACATTCCGTTCAAGGATACTATCGAGTTGAAAGTAGTTAACAATGAAAAAGCGTCAACATTCTTTGATTCAATAATTATAAAATTAGGAAACATTACTGCTTTGGATTATGTTTCTGAAAAAGTAGACGGTGCTTTGTCTTACCGTGTGAAATCAAACGAGTATTTTATCCCGATTACTGGTAATGTCGATATCGATGCCGAAATCGGTAAACTGACAGAAGAACTAAATTACACAAAAGGTTTCTTAAAGTCGGTTCAGGCGAAATTATCCAATGAGAAATTCGTCGCGGGAGCACCAGAGAAAGTAATTGAAATGGAACGCAAAAAAGAAGCAGATGCTTTGGCAAAGATTGCTACGTTAGAGCAGAGTCTGGTTAGTTTGAAATAAAAACTCATTTATAATTTAACAAAAAGAGGTTGTCCCACTTTTGAGACAACCTCTTTTTTATTGATAACACCTTAAATCTGACTACAAAATCAATTCTTTATCGACTTTTAAGGTGTGGACACAAGTGCTATGCATAACGCATTAGGCTACGGATGAAACAGATTATACTGATCGGTACGGATTTATTGGGTAAACTAAAATAATTGGAATAAATCACGATCAGTTTTTAAAATCAGTTTGGAATTTATTTGTGTAAATCCGTTTAATCAGTATGATTTCAGATTGTTTTGATAAGCCATTTGTCCAAGTAAAAAACAACTATAGATAATGGAATCATTTTGAGTGTACGTTCCTCGGTTAAAATGTTCATTATAAAGATGTTATTGAAATGGAGTGAATTAGATTAACAAATATTTTCGTAAATTTGATAAGCAGTTTTCCCCCTTTTCAAACCGCGTGGTTCAATACAAATCAAAATACTTTTACTATGAAAAATCTTACTTTTAAAGCGCCGGTCCTTATGCTGCTGCTGTTTGGTAGTGTTTTGTATGGACAAACTGAAGAAACAGTAAAAGCTGGGGAAGTCCCCGCTGCTGTTCAGGATACTGTTGCTACTGTTCAGGATACTGGTAATGACAGTAATCTTCGCGATGTACCATGGTATGTGGAAAGATTTAGGGTGTCAGCTGGTTTTTACGAAATGATAAATAATACCACTATAAGTATTGAGGGTACTTCCGGTAGAGGAACTGATGTTGATTTTGAGAGAGATTTAGGGTTCGACAAGAAAAATTCAACTTTTTTAGGTGAATTTGAATGGAGATCTTCGAGTCGCTCCCGTTTTAACTTAAGTTATTTCAATTCCCGAAGAAACACTAGTAAAACTATAGACAGGGAACTTACAATAGGAGATGAAACATATCCTATAAATTCTGATTTGCGAACTGAGATTGAAACTAATTTCTTCCGTTTTTCTTATGGCTATGCCATTTTTAGCAAACCAAAATATGAAGCTGGGTTATTGATTGGTACCCATACGATTACCACAAAAATTGGAATAGAGTTTCGGGGTGAAACTGCCGAAATTGAAAAAAACAGAAAATATGATGCAGTTGCACCATTAGTCGATTTTGGAATTTGGGGAGGATACGCTTTTACCGATAGATTTGCCTTAAGAGCTGAACTAAACTATTTTCAGTTAAAAATTGACAATTTTGATGGGAAAACCTTTGGCTATAATTTGGCAGCTGTCTACAGAGTTTGGAAGAAACTTGATGTAGCCCTCGGTTATGCCGGTTTGGATTTAAATGTGAATTTTGATGAAAACAATGCTGACTATGATATTGACTGGGGACATAACGGTTTAATGTTATTTGTAAGTTATTCCTTTGGAAATAAAAAATGGAGATAAATTTGTTTTAAGAGGATGGAATAATGAAGCAGATACTGTCTAAATGCTTTTCCTTTTAGCGATAAATCCTCATGAAATAGGGTTGGCAGAATTAGAGGAAGGGAATCAACATGACTGAACAACGTTTAGTTCGCTTAAAAAAGGAAAGATACATTGTAAAAGATATAAAAATCCCAAGTATAAGTACTTGGGATTTATTATATCTGCAATTTTTTAATCTAATATTACTTTGAACGGTCCATATCGCCAATAAAAGGAATTGCGTTCTGGGTTTCCGCCATGATTGCCGTTTGTAATCCGTTCTCTAATTGAATGAATTTGGCTGCATCTATCGCTCCTATGGCTTTTTTCATTTTTTCATAATATTTTGAATACAGTTTGTCGTAAGCCATTTCATTTTTAAGTGTTGCTTTTAGGAGCTGATCAGCTTTCTCATTAGACAACGACTCATAATTGTTGATGTAGTCATTAATCAATTCGATTCTTTTTTTTCCTAAAAGTTTGCGTTCTTGCTCATAGGCGTCATAGACTTTCCAAAAGGCGGAAGCTTGGGATTCTTTTAGCGCCATGTACGTATTGACTAATTCTTTTTTGGATTTTCCATATTTCCCCTGAATGATTTCAATATCTTCTTTTGCAGTAGATTGAGCGAAAGTAACAGAAGAAATTACAAACGTAGCGATCAAAAATAATTTTTTCATAGTTGTTCCTTTTTTAGTTAGAAAAAATATTAAGATGATGGTAAGGCCATTAACTTAATAGTAATTTGAATGAATGAATTTTGTATTTTTATTTGAATGCAGATTCAGCAGTTTCATTTTGATTGTTTGCCAATCTGATTTTAAAAAATTTGCATGTTGACAGACGCGCTTTACAAATTGATTTTTTACTGTTTCAACATGTAGTAAATTTACTAAAATTTTATTTAAAGTGCTGATTTGTATTGTGTTGTGGTGTATGTTTTGTCGTTTTTTTTGGCCCTTTTGTAGAATATTTTAGAATTTGTAAATCAATGGAGATAGCTATTTGATTTTTGTAACTGTCGAAATTAATATTCACAATTTCAGAAAAAGAGAAGGGCATAAAAACGAATTCGTTTTTATGCCCTTCTCAGAAGTTGTTCTTTAAACCTGTTTCGCCCGATTGCTATAACTGTTTGTTTAGATTCAAGAATCCGAAATAAGGTTGTTTTATTCCTTCACAACCCTTTTCATCGCTTCAAGATACTTTTTCTCAACAACACTCCAATTAACCACGTTAAAGAAGGCTGAAATGTATTCGCCACGTCTGCTTTGATATTTCAGGTAGTAGGCGTGCTCCCAAACGTCCAAAGCAAGAATAGGTGTTCCGGAAACCGGCATATCCGGCATTAAAGGATTGTCTTGATTTTGGGTGCTTCCAACAACTAATTTTCCTGCTTTGTTGACTACAAGCCAAGCCCAACCCGAACCAAACTGTTTACTGGCAGCATCCACAAATTGTGCTTTAAAGGCATCATAGGAACCAAAATCACTGTTGATAGCTGCTGCCAAACTGTCTTTTGGTTGTCCGCCTGCTTTCGGACTCATAACTTCCCAGTACAAATTATGGTTGTAATAGCCTCCGGCATTATTTCGAATTGCCATATTGTTAGGATCCGATCCTTTCAGAATTTCTTCCAGTTTCCATTTTTCCAAATCCGTTCCGGCAATGGCTTTATTTAAATTGTTACAATAGCTTAAATGATGACGCGAATAGTGAATTTCCATTGTTTTTCCATCCATATAAGGCTCTAATGCGTTGTAAGCATAAGTTAGTCCACGCATTTTGAATTTTCCTTTTTCGGCTTTTACTTCGGCCGGGTTTCCATATACGGATTGGGTTTCCTGCGCTTCAGGTTCCGGAATTTGAATTACTTCTTCAAGATTGCTCTTCTGACGGCAAGCGAAAAGTGTTAGGAAGGCTAAACCAAGAAATGCTATTTTTTGTGTTTTCATGGAAAATGTGTCTTAAAAGAAAGAACGAAATCCGGTTACAAATTTCGTTCTTTCATTAGTTTATTGATAATCTCAATATATCGTTTTTTTGCTTCGTCTGATGTGAGATGGTTTACCTGCATCCATGCGTTAAGCTTGAATGCGCTTCGCAGGTTTTGGGAATCCTGACGAAAATAAAAGCTGTCAGTCTCATCGGCTGTGGCCTGTTTGTACAGACCATAAAGGATTAACTGCAAATCTATCGGTACAGAAGCTTGCGGGATTAATTGGGCATTTTTAAAAGCCTCATCAAATAAGATGTCTAAATCTTCTCCCATCTATTGTTTAATGGCAATGATTGTTTTTCCGCCAATTGCCTTTTCGTTAAGCTTTACGTTAACTTGGGTACCTAAAGGTAAGTATAAATCTACTCTCGAACCAAATTTAATGAAACCGGCATCGGTGCCTTGTACAACCTGCATACCTTCTTTTGCATAGTTTACAATACGTCGAGCCAAAGCACCGGCAATCTGACGGTAAAGAATCTCTCCGAAAACACGGTTTTCTACTACCACTGTGGTTCTTTCGTTTTCTTCACTTGCTTTTGGATGCCAGGCCACAAGGTATTTTCCAGGATGGTATTTACTGTATTTAACCAAACCATTAACGGCATAACGAGTTACATGTACGTTTATCGGCGACATGAAGATAGAAACCATCAAACGCTTGTCTTTATAATATTCAGGTTCGAAAACCTCTTCGATCACTACCACTTTTCCGTCTACAGGAGCAATAACATGATTGTCGTTAATTAGTGTGACACGTGTCGGATTTCTGAAAAATTGTAAGACCATTATAAGCATAAACAACGTCAGAACCTGAATAGCCATTTTTAGCCAAGGCAATGTTGTTACAAGGTAATCCGCTCCAAAAATGATTACTGTGGCAGCAATGGTAGCTCCCAAAATAATTTTAGCGCCTTCTTTATGAAATTGTATGAACATAGTTTAAAATTTGATAAAATAAATAAAGAAATGGTATTGCAAATATAACACTATCTAATCGATCTAAAATACCTCCGTGTCCTGGCATTATCTTTCCGCTGTCTTTAACTCCGGCGACACGTTTGAATCTTGATTCGATTAAGTCTCCTATAGTGCCGAAAAGGCCAACAATTAAGCCGGTGCAAATCCAGATTACAGGTGTTAAAAATGTAAAGAAATAACTTAATATATAGCTGCCAATCATCGTAAATACTAATCCCCCCACAAAACCTTCAATGGTTTTTTTAGGTGAAATACGTTCGAAAAGTTTGTGTTTTCCAAACGATTTTCCGGTGATATAGGCAAAAGTGTCATTGGTCCAAATGAGTATAAAAATTCCGATGATGATTTTAGGGTTAAAATCCACGCCACTTTTTTGGTAAAAATCCATTACAATAAAAGGCGTTTTCATCAGTAATATAGACGGTATGATGATGTAACCAAAAAGGCTGACATACTTCGACATTTTATCGTTTTTGGGTCTTCTGTTTTCAACGAACAAATCAGCGATTAAGTTTACTGATACAAAAAGAGCCGCGAGGCACAACAGAATGTCAGTATTGAAATTGTTTTTCGGAGAACAAAAAAACAGTATGAAGCTTATCAGGGCAAGTAAGATTGGCAGATTCTGTTTCAGATGAATCAGTTTGCTGAATTCGGAAACCGTTATAATCATGAACAGTCCAAAAAGCAAAATGAAACTATATTCTGAATATAAAGTTGCCGAAACGAGAATTAAAATATAAAGTAAACCGGAAATGGTTCGAGTTACATTTTCATGCATGCTATAAGTCTTCTAGAAGCAGCAAATATAAGTTTTTTGGACAACTTCCGTACTGTAAGAAGTCTTCTTCTTTTGCTTTTTCAAAATATTTAAAAGTGGTGATGTTCGTTGGATACTCTTTATCGTATCTTTTTTTGATTTCGCGTAAACCATCACTTTTGTTGCCGATAATCTGGCTCGTAGTTGCAAGAATTACGATGTGGGAAGGCAAATCATTAGGTTTGAATTGTTTAATCTGATTAGAGGAAAACAGAATGGAACCTTCATCTGCAATCAGATTTTCACAGGAAGCCAGTAAAAATATCGGATTTTTTGGATTTGTGTGGTTTAATTTGTTTTCATCAAGAAGGCTGAAAAGCTTCGGTTCCAAACACATGGTTTCTTTTTCAAACCAGTCATTTTCTTCCAAAATACTTTCGAAATTCTCGTGAACTTCATTTAGGTTTTCACAATAGAGGAATTTACCTCCATTTTTTTTGAAGTTATAAGTAAAAAGTTCATCTATGGGCATTTTAGGCTCCGGATGATAAGGGCTTAATTCGCCTTCCTTATCCTCGTGGGAACCTTCTGAAGCTGCGCCAAAAAATTTTCTAAAAAGATTCATAAAATATTTTAAATCTCGAAATATTGTATTTGAAAACACTCAAAGATAAAAAAATCTTAATTCAATCTCGCAATCGAATTAAGATTTTTATAATATTTTCTTAAAAAAAATTACTGCAATTCCGTAATTGGTTCACTCTCTGTTTTTTCGAAAGGACGTTTACCAAAGATTGTTTCAAGGTCATCTTTAAAAATAACCTCTTTTTCAATCAGAATATCTGCCAATTGAACCAGTTTGTCGCGGTTTTCTTTCAGGATTTGAATTGCTCTTGCGTACTGACTTTCGATTAAATCGGAAATCTCTTTGTCGATTACACGAGCAGTCTCTTCAGAATACGGTTTTGAGAAGTTGTAATCGCTCTGACCTGATGAATCATAATAGGTAACGTTTCCTAATTTATCATTCAAACCATAAACAGTAACCATGGCACGTGCTTGTTTCGTTACTTTTTCCAAATCACTTAAAGCTCCGGTTGAAATTTTATCAAAAATCACTTTTTCTGCAGCTCTACCACCCATAGTGGCGCACATTTCATCAAGCATTTGTTCAGGACGAACGATTAAACGCTCTTCCGGTAAATACCATGCGGCACCTAAACTTTGTCCGCGAGGTACAATTGTTACTTTTACCAATGGCGCAGCGTGTTCAAGCATCCAGCTTACCGTGGCGTGACCGGCTTCATGAATGGCAATAGCGCGTTTTTCAGCAGGAGTGACGATTTTATTTTTCTTTTCCAATCCGCCGACAATTCTGTCAACCGCATCAAGGAAATCTTGTTTATCCACAGATTTTTTACCTTTTCGGGCTGCAATTAGGGCAGATTCGTTACAAACATTAGCAATGTCAGCACCCGAAAAACCTGGAGTCTGTTTTGCTAAAAATTCAGTATCCAATTCCTCTGATTTTTTCAAAGGTTTTAAATGTACTTCAAAAATTTCTTTACGCTCACGGATGTCCGGTAAGTCAACATAAATCTGTCTGTCAAAACGTCCGGCACGCATAAGTGCTTTATCTAAAACGTCAGCACGGTTAGTAGCGGCTAATACGATTACGTGTGTATTTGTGCCGAACCCGTCCATTTCCGTTAAAAGTTGGTTCAGGGTGTTTTCGCGTTCATCGTTTGAGCCTGAAATGTTGTTTTTTCCACGGGCGCGTCCTACGGCATCAATCTCGTCAATGAAGATGATGGCAGGGGATTTTTCTTTTGCCTGTTTGAACAAATCACGTACGCGGGAAGCTCCAACTCCCACGAACATTTCAACGAAATCCGATCCGGAAAGTGAAAAGAATGGCACTTGCGCTTCACCGGCAACGGCTTTTGCTAATAAGGTTTTACCTGTTCCCGGAGGTCCTACCAACAAGGCTCCTTTTGGGATTTTACCTCCGATTTCTGTATATTTTTCAGGATTTTTCAGGAATTCAACAATCTCCTGAATTTCTTCTTTGGCACCTTCTAATCCGGCAACATCCTTAAATGTGGTTTTGACATCTGTTTTTTCGTCAAACAATTTAGCCTTCGATTTTCCAATGGAGAAAATCTGTCCGCCACCTCCGCCAGCACCTCCACCAGACATTCTACGCATCATGAAGATCCAGAATCCGATAATGATGATTATTGGAAGGAAGCTTATTAGGATGTCCCCCCAATTATTTTCCGGTTCAGATGAATAATCGTTTAATTTTCCGGAAGTCCTTGCTTCATCCAGTTTCTTTTGAAATAATTCAGAATTTCCGATGTCTAAAGTGTAATGAGGACCTACATTCTCTTTGCCTAACAGGGTTTTTTTCTCTACTTTACTGTGAGTCTTACTGTTTAAAGCTTCTTTTTTAAGGTAAACCTGTGCGGTAGTTTTGTTGAAGACCACTTTGTTTACTTGATTGGAATCTAAAAACTGATAAAATTTAGACAAAGTTGTAGGGCGGACTTCCTGAAAACTGGATCCGCTGGAAACTATTTGGATTGCAACTAAAATTAATAGTATCGCACCATAAATGACCCATGGGCTTACTTTAATTTTGGTAGGATTGTTTTTTTTATCTTTTGACATGTAGTGTGAATGTTAGAATTTGTTTTCGATCGAAGTGATTTTTGCATCACCCCACAAACCTTCAATGTTGTAGTAGTCACGAATGTGTTTTTGGAAAACATGAACGACAATGCTCACATAATCCATTAAAACCCACTCACCATTTTCAGCACCTTCAACGTGCCATGGTTTGTCTTTTAAATCTTTAGAAACTACTTTTTGAATTGAGTTAACGATAGCGTTAACCTGTGTATTGGAGTTACCGTTGCAGATTACGAAATAATCACATACGGTATTTTCGATTGCTCTTAAATCCAGAATATCAATATTGTTACCTTTTACTTCTTCTATTCCTTTAATGATGTTAGCTAATAACGCATCATTGTTAATCTCCTTTTTCGCCATCTATATTTTAATATGTTTTTCGCAAAGTTACCAATTTTTGTCTTTATTTTTGAACCTTAACATAAGATTAAACTTCATAAAGCCAAATTATTTATATGAACATCATCAAACTCGATGCCACATCTTCAACAAATGACTTTTTAAAAACATTACTGACAAAACAGTTTGTTGAAAATTTCACTGTCGTTACTGCTGAAAATCAGACTTCAGGGCGTGGACAAATGGGTTCGATTTGGGAAGTTGAATCAGGTAAAAACCTGACTTTTAGTGTGTTGGTTAAGGATTCTCTTGTGGATATATATGAGATTTTTCATTTGAATGTTCTCGTTGCGGTCTGTATTGTGCAGGTGCTGGAACAGTTTAAGATTTCTAATTTAGCGATTAAATGGCCAAACGACATTTTGGCAGATAATAAAAAAATTGGCGGGATTTTAATTGAAAACAGTTTGAAGAGCAATGGTGAAATCGTTTCAATTGTGGGTATCGGATTGAATGTGAACCAAAAAGACTTCACCGATTTGCCAAAAGCGAGTTCTTTATCTAATATTCTGAATCAGGAATTTGACAAAGAGGCAATCCTGATTTCCATTATAGAAACGTTAAAACGCAACATGGCTTTATTTCAAAATAAAGAGTATGACTCTTTTTGGTTAAAGTATGATGAAAAGTTATTTAAAAAAGGACTTCCTATGCCTTTTGAGGATAAAGACGGACTTCGTTTTATGGGAATAATTCACGGGGTTACGTCTAACGGGAAACTCCAAGTGTTGTTGGAAGACGATACCGTGAAAACATTTGATATTAAAGAAATTCAGATGTTGTATTAAAAAGAAAAACCTATTCGTTTCCAAATAGGTTTTATATCCTTGTGTAATTGATAAATTACAGTTTGTTCATGTTTCCTGCCAGGGTTTCGATGAATTTCGTTATCGGACCTTTAACCATCATCGCCATCATCGGATTGAATTCGCCTTCGAAAAGTAATTGGACTTCTGAAGTATTTGGTGTCAATGAATTGATGTTAGCTGTTAAGGTGAAAGGCAATTTGTCGCTGGCTGCACCCAAAACAACTTTGTTAGGAGCCACTTTGTCTTTCATTTTTAATTTTATTTCCGGCATGCCTTTAAGTCCGAAGATAAACGCATTTTCGTCTAAAACTTCAAATTTTGCAATGCTTTCAGGCATTAGTTTCTCAAAATTCTTAACATCGGTCAAAGATGTAAACAAATAATCTGCTGATTTTTCTACGTTGACTTTTGGACTTTCTAAATTCATTATTTAAATAGTGTTAGATTAATGCATAACCGGATGCAGGAAAACGTTTTTATACTTCTACACCCCAAGTAGATGGGCTTTTACGCCATTCTTTCAAGGTGTCATATTCGTCTTCCGTAATATATTGCTTTGCAACGGCCTCTTTCAATAACATGTCGTAATTACCAAGTGTGAAAAGTTCAACATTGGCTTTTTTGAAATTTTGTTCAGCGATTTCAAATCCGTAAGTGAAAATAGCCACCATCCCTTTAACATTGGCACCGGCAGCTTTTAATGCTTCTACAGCCTGTAAACTGCTTTTTCCGGTACTGATTAAATCCTCTACGACCAATACGCTTTGGCCTTTCTGTAAGAAACCTTCAACCTGATTTTCTCTTCCGTGTTTTTTAGGCTCCGGACGAACATATACGAAAGGAAGTCCCATAATTTCAGCAACAAGCATACCGATTCCGATGGCACCAGTTGCAACACCGGCAATCACATCGGGTTTGCCAAATTGTTTTTCAATATTTTTGGCAAATTCTTCACGAAGGTAATTTCTTATCGGTGGAAATGAGAGAGTTATGCGGTTATCGCAATAAATAGGCGATTTCCATCCAGAAGCCCATGTAAAAGGATTTTTTGGATTTAATTTAATTGCGTTTATTTGTAAAAGCAATTCGGCAGTTTTCTTAGCTGTGTCTGTGTTAAAAATCATACTGCAAATGTATAAAGTTTTTGTAAACGATAAGCCTCTTTTCTTAACAAATCAAGTTGTTAAAGAAACTGATTTTCAGCTCTTTCTGTTAGAAAGTGTTGATATTAAGCAAATTATAGTGAAAATGTTTCAGAATAAAATTACGAAAGCATTTTTATATCATCCCGATGAAAAAGAAATTTTAACAAAGTTAAAGGAAAAAATTCCTGCAGTCAAGGCCGGAGGCGGATTAGTTTTTAATAAAAACAACGAAGTTCTGTTTATTTTTAGAAACGGAAAATGGGATTTGCCTAAAGGAGGAACCGAAAAAGGGGAGGTGATAGAGGAAACGGCCATTCGGGAAGTTGAAGAAGAAACAGGTGTTACCGGATTGAAAATTACGCGGAAACTCCAAAAAACATATCATATTTTTAAACGTAATGGCAAGTACAAATTAAAAATTACGCATTGGTTTGAAATGAGAACGGATTTTGAAGGCAAATTACAAGGCCAAGCCGATGAAGGAATTGAAAAGGTGATGTGGTTAAAACCGGAAGAAAGAAAGGAAGCGCTTGGGAATTCATATGAGAACATCAAATTACTTTTTGAAGAAGAAAAAGTGATTTAAAAATTTTTTGAACGACAGTTTTTTTCTTCAGCCTTACAGAAGGTTTTGATAAAAATAAAAAAGGTCACATGAAATTTTCGTGTGACCTTTTTCAGTTAATCTGATTAATAACGCATTACTTTATAAATAGGGTATTGCAGATGTTCTTTTTCATAATATTTGGAATGTTTGTAAACCCAATCCAATTGGGCTTCACCACTGTCGGCAAATTTTTTGTCTTCCTGACGTTTCTTTTCCAATTCTGCTTTTAATTTCGGATTTTCATCCAGGATCTGCTTGGCTAAATCTTCAAATACATAAGCCGAATAATGTTCTTTTTGCTGTAAAATAGTATCGAAGAAATTCCAATTGAAGAACGAATCAGCAGCTTCCGGTTCCAATGTTTCCAACAGGTATTTTACGTTTTTCTGATTTGTTTTCACCACAAAATCCCCTTCGCTGAATTTTATATTTTCACGACTCGCGGTAACAGAAGTATTGTAATGTCCGTAATGGCCTTCAAAAGCTTCTTTGCTGGTTTTATAGTCGGCAATTTTATAGCTTTCCACATTAAGTACCGTATCTTTTTTCAAAGGCTGCATGTCTATTTTGTTTTGGCGAAGCAATTCAATTACCTCCCAATATTGTTTCGGAACGATATAAGATTCCGGGATAGTGATTTCTTTTTTAGGTTTATACACTTCATAAAAAGGAATCATTTTTTTGAACGGTTTGGTTCGGTCATAGTACAAGCGTGGTTTTCCTGAAACTTCACTCGGCTTGTATTTTGCTTCATAACCTAAAAACGGAATTTGTTTTACTTGTGCCGAATCAATTTCCCATTGCACGGTGTATTTGCTGTGAGGATAATAATTGGCCAGGTTCTCCTGACGCAGTTTTTTAATTTCAGCTGCATTTTTATCCGTAAAATTTAAAGTGGACAACATGTATTCGTAAGTTACCTTTACTCTGTCTGAATATTTTTTCAGCATGTGTGTTTCTACCATGGAGCCTAACGTATTGAACATACTGGCATATCCGGTTGAAAATCTTGGTGTTTCCATGCTTTTGGCAAAACCTTTTTCAGGAACATCATTATAGATGTTTACATAGGGAACGGATTCGATTTTTTTGTCTTTCAGATCTTTTAAAATGGAAGGCACCATCTGTTCGTTGAAGAATTTGCCTAAATTTCCACCCAATTTTTGATAATGCGTGGCAATGTAAGTCAGCGTATACTGATAATCAGCGCCGTTACTTACGTGGTTGTCAATGAAAACATCCGGATTAACGATGTTGAAGATTACCTGAAAGCTTCTGGAGTTTCTTGTGTCGGATTTTATAAAATCGCGATTCAAATCGAAATTTCTTGAATTTCCTCTGAAACCATACGCTTCTGGTCCGTTTTGATTGGCTCGGGAAGTTGAGTTTCGGTTCATGGCGCCACCAACATTATAAACAGGAATTGCTACGACAATAGTGTTTTTTGGTGCTGCAATTTTACCTGTAGCCAAATCTCTCATGAATAACATGGTAGCGTCGATACCGTCGGTTTCACCGGGATGGATACCGTTGTTGATTAGTATTACCGTTTTGTTTTGTGAGTTGATGACTTTAAAATCAAAATTTTTCTCTGGATTGAAAGTAACGATATGCAACGGTTCTCCGTTATCGGTAGCTCCCATGGTTTTTACCGAAATCGTTTCGAAGCTTTTATCCAGATTATGATAGTAATTCATTGCTTCGCGATAGGTAGCCGACTGGTTTCCGTTCCCTTTTTCAAAAGGTGTTTTTAAATCGGACTGCTGTGCAAAAAGCATTGAAGTGCCTAAAAGGAATAAGCCTAAAGTTTTTTTCATAAATGTAAAATTTATTTATTAGAGGTCATTTATGGTATCGCTTTTTTGTTTATTGGTGTTTGCTTGCGCAAACTCTTTATTAAAGGCGATTTCATAGTTATTATTTGGTTTTGACAGATTCGGGTACTAAAATAGTATAATCTCCGCCATTTCGGATTACGTCACGGACAATACTTGAACTGATGTGTGAAGTATCGATCGCCGTCAGTAAAAATACGGTTTCGATATCCGACAGCTGGCGGTTGGTATGTGCGATTGCTTTTTCGAATTCGAAGTCGGCCGGGTTGCGAAGTCCACGCAGGATGAATTGTGCATTCAATTTGTGACATAGGTCAATGGTTAATCCTTCATAAGTCACCACAGAAACTTTCGGTTCGTTTTTGAAGGAATCTTCGATGAATTTTTTGCGGTCTTCGAGTGAAAACATGTATTTTTTTTCGGCATTGATACCGATGGCAACCACGATTTCATCAAACAACGGTAAAGCTCTTTTTATGATGTCGTAATGGCCCAAGGTTATCGGATCAAATGAGCCTGGGAATATTGCTTTTCTCATGGTTCCTTTCTATTTATTTCATAAATAATATTAGAATTATACATTTTAATTACTTCGTTTAATTTGAAACCTTGAAGTATTTTGTAATTGGCATCTACGTCAATACTTTTAATTTTAGAAAAATCATCTACAATAAAATTGTTCTTATAAACGAAAATACTGTCTGAAGTAACACTATTAACCTTGTAGGTGGTATATCCAGAATCATTTTTAATTAGATATGTATCATTCTTATTGGGCTTCAAAATATATTCTTTTTCTTTCTTCTTCATTTGAACTCCAGTATTAATAGCAAACCCCAGAATAATTAAAACAATTAAAATACCGGAAAAATGACGAAATGGTACTTTATAACTCGTGGAATTAAACTCATTGACAACTTTTTCTTTTTCAATATGGTTTAAATCGCTTTTTTTGATTCTTCTGCCACAATTACTGCAAGAGAGATTGTAGTCTTTTTTTAGAGGTAACATTGGGATAAAAAATAAGGTTATATAACCTCCCTTTATTACCATGTCGAGATTTGTTTTTTTGTTACAAGAGTTACAAGAGTAATTATTGATTTGTACTCTTTTTAAAATTTTAAAAACTTTATCTGGATGGAATATCATTTATTAAGTATTATTGTCTTTAAGTATAATAGTTTATTTTGATATTCATTTCCTATAACGCCAATTCAATAGCATTATCGAACAATTCGGTTAACGAAATTCCGGCAACTTTGGCCTGTTGCGGTAAAATGCTTTCGGTGGTTAATCCCGGAATCGTGTTCATTTCCAGCATATAGGGTTCGCCGTTTACGATAATGAATTCACTTCGGGAGAAACCTTTCATCTTTAAAACTTCATAGGCTTTTTTGGAAACGGCTTCCACTTTCTCTCGAATGTCATCTGAAATTCGGGCAGGGGTGATTTCCTGTGATTTTCCTAAATATTTGGCTTCGTAGTCGAAGAAATCGTTTTCGGAAACAATTTCGGTTATTGGTAAAACCTTTGTTTCACCTCTGTAATTGATTACGCCAACTGAAACTTCT
>NZ_DATIDM010000048.1:0-7937 GCF_035456225.1 Flavobacterium sp.
TTTGATGCGTTTTTCTTCGGTGTCGATTACGTGAACACCGCTTGTTTTTTCAGGAAATTTTTTTGCTATTCGATTCGCTACTTTCGACAAAGCTTTGGTCGGAGCGATGCCCACACAAACCGGTAATCCAAGCCATTTTAGAATTCGCTTTCGGATTTGCAGGCCATAATCGTGATAATCCCCGATAGTAACGCCGTCTAAATTCATAAAAGCTTCGTCGATGCTGTAATCTTCCACGTTGGGCGTGAACTGTCGAAGCATGTTCATCACGCGCCCGCTGAGGTCACCATACAAAGTGTAATTGGAAGAGAAGATTATGACATTGTTTTTCTGCAATTGTTCACGAACCTTAAATTCGGGTGCGCCCATGGGAATACCTAATGCTTTTGCTTCTTCGCTGCGCGATATGATACAACCGTCGTTATTGGACAAGACCACTATGGGTTTTCCAATGAACTGCGGTTGGAAGACACGCTCGCAGGAGGCATAAAAGTTATTGCAGTCGACTAATGCATACATGCCGTAAAGGTACGGAGAAAATAAAAAAGGCTGCCCTTTTTGAGCAGCCTTCGTCTATTCTGAAAAATTTATTTTAGAACAAATCCATCAACGATGATGGGAATAAACCAATGACGATATTCAAGCCCATAGCCACTACAGCTACGAAATAGAATTCGAAAGGTACTTTTGTTACTTCTTCACTGGTTTCTTTAGTGTACATGGCACTGATTACTCTGAAGTAGTAGTACACTGCCAACATCGAGTTGATCACTCCGGCAATCACCAAGACTAACCAACCAGCCTGTAACGTTTGATTCAGGATGAAGAATTTTGCGAAGAATCCGGAGAAAATCGGGATACCGGCCATTGATAATAAAGAGGCTGTAAGGATCATAGCCAATAGCGGACTTCTTTTTCCTAATCCGTTGAAGTTTTCGATGTCTTCGTTATCTTTTCCTTTGCAAGCATATATAATTACAGTGAAAGCCGCCACACCTGCCAAGCCGTAGGCTACGGTGTAATAGAACAAGCTTCCGGCAGCGTTTTGTAAATTCAACAAGGCCATTACCATGAAACCTGCGTGGGAAATACCCGAGAAGGCCAACATTCGTTTGATATTGTTCTGACGCAATGCCATGATGTTACCCACTGTCATTGAAGCGATTGAAACGATTACGATTACCAATTCGTAAGCAAATTTCATATTACCGTTCATGGCCATATTCAGTTTGAAGAACGTTGCCATTGCCGTAACTTTTGCCAATGTGCTCATGGTAGCCGTTGTCAACGCCGGTGCGCCTTCATAAACATCCGGTGCCCAAAAATGGAACGGAACGGTCGCTATTTTAAACAACATTCCCACGGTAATCATCGAAACCCCGATATAGAACCACTCTTCTGTTGTAGCCGAATTGGATGCAAGAGAGATTATTTCCATATCGAATGAACCTACAGCACCATAAACTAATGCAATTCCGAAAAGAATAATTCCCGATGCGAACGATCCCATAAGGAAGTACTTCATACCGGCTTCGTTACTTTTCATGTTCAAACGGTCACTTCCGGCCAAAACATACAATGAGATGGAAAGGACTTCAATCCCAAGGAAGAACATGGCTAAATTTCCGAAAGAAACCATGGCGATTGCCCCGGTTAACAGGAACAGTTTGATAGAGATAAAATCAGAAATTTTTGAGGCTTGTTTCTCATAAAAATTCTGACTCAACGTTACCAGGAATATTGTCAACACGATAAATAAACTTGAAAAAGTAACCGAAAATTTGTCTACTGCAATCATATTATTATAGTAGCTTCCGGTCGTTCCAAATTCAGTCACAGTCATACCTAAAATGGCCAATAACCCTACAATAGTTACAGGGACAATGGCTTTTCTTAAGTTGAAAATTTCAGCCAGAAGGACGATAATGCCCAATGCTGCAATTGCTATTAAAGTATTCATTCTCTTGACTAAATTTATTTAATGTGTACTAAAATCTCTTTGATACTCGGTGCAATCAGTTCGATGATTGGTTTCGGGAACAATCCGAAGAACAATAGGAAACCGATGATTACAACCATTACGATACCTTCGGTCAGCGTAACATCCGCGAAAGCTCTGGCATTGGTTTCACCTAACATTACGTGCTGGAACATTCTTAACATGTAGAAAGCTCCTAATATGATAGTCGTTCCACCTAAAACCGCTAAAGCAATATTTTTCGTAAACAAGCTATATAAAACGGTAAACTCACCTATGAAGTTGAAGGTTCCCGGTAAGGCTACAGAAGCCAATACCAAGATCATGAACATCGATGCGAATTTCGGTGTTTGCTGACGGATGCCACCCATATGGCTTATTGTTCTGGTTTCATAACGTCTGTAGATGATTTCTGCTGCGAAGAACAAACCAACAATTACGAAACCGTGGGCAATCATCTGTAAAACAGCGCCGCGTAAACCATCAACGGTCAGTGTATAACAACCTGCCGCGATAAGACCAACGTGAGCTAATGAAGAGTATGCCAATAAACGCTTTAAATCTTTTTGTTTTAAGGCTACGATAGAACCGTAAATTACTCCGGCGATACTTAAGCCAATAATAAAATACTGTAATTCTTTAGCCGCATTGGGAGCAATAGGCAATTGCCAACGGATTACCGAATACAATCCCATTTTCAACATGATACCCGATAAAAGCATGGTTCCTACAGTAGGTGCTTTTTGGTACACAGCTGCCTGCCACGTGTGGAAAGGAATAAGTGGAATCTTGATTGCATAAGCTGCGAAGAAGGCCATGAAAATCCAAAATTCTTCTTTAGACGACAATTCTAAAGCGTATAATTTGTCCAACTGGAAACTTCCCGCTTTTTGGTACATGTAGATGAAGGCAGCCAACATGAACAACGAACCCACAAACGTATAAATGAAGAATTTGATAACCGCTTTTTTACGTTCCGCAATTTCGTCGTTACCCCAGATCAGGGCGATGAAATAGATCGGAATTAAAGACAACTCCCAGAAGATGTAATATAAGAATCCGTCTGATGCCAGGAAGGTTCCCGCCATCGCGAATGCCATGAACATCACCAAAGCGTAGAAATTCTTTGGGTTACTGAAGTTGTTTCCGAAAGAAGACAGTATGATCAGCGGAATTAAAGCCGTGTTTAAAAGCATCATGACTATCGACAGCCCGTCAACTTTAAGGGAAAATAAAACGTTAGGGTTTTTCATCCAAACTGCAGAAAAACCGCAGTCGATACCCTGATTAAACTGATTTAAAATAACAAGAGAAGCACCTAAAGCCGCCACACTGAAAAACAGGGCTACTTTTGAAGCCAGCGCATTTCCGGAGAAATAAGTTGCCAGCGCTCCGATTAATAATAGAATTAGTACTATAGTTACGTCCATTATATGTATAGATTATCGTAAGAAGAATAAATAAAACACTACCGAACAAAGTCCGAATACGAAGGCAAAAAGATAGAAACCGATGTTTCCGTTTTGCAGTTTTTTACCTTGCAGGGACAGGCCTTCTGCAACATTTCCGAAACCAAAAACTAAATCTGAAAGACCTGTTTCGATATAATCACGTAAGAACTTCGCAATGGCATAAATTGGTCTTACGATGATTCGCATATAACTTTCGTCTACATGGTATTTCTGGTATACCACATTGGCAAAACCAGTAATTTGATCGTCTTCTGCAGGAATTTCCCCTTTTTTGATGTATTTTGAATATGCGATACCGATACCGATCAAGGCTCCAACTACCGCAAGTCCCATTAGCATATAAGCTGTGTTATCCAAATGATGTTCTGCGTGTGCTTTGTGAGCGAAAACCGGTTGCAGGTAGTTGTTTAACCAACTGTTACCCGGTAAGCTTAAAGCTCCTCCAACTGCTGAAAGGATTCCTAAAACAATCAATGGGAAAGTGATTAATGCCGGACTTTCATGCAAGTGATGTTTTTGTTCTTCAGTCCCTCTGAATTCTTTGAAGAAAGTCAGATATAACAAACGGAACATATAGAATGCCGTCATGATTGAAGCAATCGATGCGAGTACCCAAAGCACTTTGTCCTTGTGGAATGCTGCCATTAAGATTTCGTCTTTAGAGAAGAAACCTGCAAATGGAGGAATACCCGAAATAGCTAAAGTTGCGATTAGGAAAGTGATGTAGGTAATCGACATTACACCTTTTAAACCACCCATTCTTCTCATGTCCTGTTCGCCATGTAAAGCGTGAATAACAGAACCGGAACCAAGGAATAAACAAGCCTTGAAGAAAGCATGTGTTATTACATGGAATACAGCTACCTCATAAGCACCAAGGCCTAAAGCAAGGAACATTAATCCTAATTGAGAAACCGTTGAATAAGCCAATACTTTTTTGATATCGTTTTGCATCAAACCAATGGAAGCCGCCAATACTGAAGTGGCAACACCAACGGTTGCAATAATGGTCTGTACATCCGGTGTTAAATCAAATAAGAAGTTTAAACGCGTGATCATGAAGATACCCGCGGTTACCATCGTTGCTGCGTGGATTAAAGCCGAAACGGGAGTCGGACCTGCCATCGCATCGGGTAACCAGGTGTATAACGGAATTTGTGCCGATTTACCACAAGCACCAATGAACAAGCATAAAGTCGCAATGCCCAGCCATGCTAAATTCGCTTTAGCTTCACCGGCAAGAACGGCTTGTTTGATGGTCATGAAATCCAAAGTGTTGAACACATATCCGATGATGAAGATTCCGATAAGGAAACCTAAATCCCCGATACGGTTCATGATGAATGCTTTTTTGGCAGCATCGTTATAATCCTGATTTTTATACCAGAAGCCGATTAACAGATACGAACACAATCCAACGCCTTCCCATCCGATGAACATAATTAACAAGTTACTTCCAACTACCAAGGTAATCATGAAGAAAATGAACAGGTTCAGGTATGAAAAGAATTTGTGGATATTTTCGTCATCATGCATGTAGCTGATGGAGTAGATGTGAATCAACGAACCGATACCTGTTACGAACATCAGCCACAACAGTGACAACTGGTCTAATAATATATCGAAGCTAATGTTGAAAGTATCTAATGTAAACCAATCGAATAAAGGAACGGTGATCGGTTGTTTGGTTTCGCTTACCTGCAAAAAGAAAACGGTTGTCACTACGAAAGAAACAATCACTGCTAAAGTTCCTAAATATCCTGAAGCGTTTTTACCAAGCTGTTTTCCTAAAAATATATTTGTTAGAAACCCTACGAACGGGGCTAATAATAAGAGTAAAACTAATCCTGTGTCCATTAGGGGTTATCCTTTTAAGTTCTTTAAATTGTCAATATCAATCGATCCGTGATTTCTGAAGATGGAAACCAAAATCGCTAAACCTACGGCAACTTCCGCAGCAGCTACCGCCATTGAGAAAAATACGAAAACCTGCCCCGAAGCATCCTGGTGGAAGGTAGAAAAGGCTACCAGCATCAGGTTAACTGCATTTAGCATGATTTCGATCGACATGAACATGATAATGGCGTTTCTTCGTAATAAAATTCCGAATACTCCAATACTGAACAATAAAGCCGATAAATATAAGTAGGTTTCTACTCCAATTTCCTTTAAAATAGTTTCCATATAATATTATGCTTCTTTTTGTTTGTCTTTTTTCGAAATTAATACTGCTCCAATCATTGCTACCAATAACAATACGGAAGCAAATTCAAACGGTACCATGTATTCATTTAATAAAACTGTACCTAATTTTTTAATCGATTGGAAGTCTTCACCAGATTGGTAATAACTTTCCACTACCGGTTTTGTCCTTAATAATCCTGCCAATAAAACGATACCCACCAAGCAGAAGGCGATGGTGGCGGCAATTTTTGAAGCGGTGGATTTATGGGATTCGTCTTCCTTATTGAGGTTCATCAACATGATGGTAAACAACATTAGGATCATGATTGCACCCGAATAAACGATAATGTGAACGATTGCCAAAAACTGTGCGTTTAACAACAAATAGTGTCCTGCAATCGAAAAGAAACAAACTACCAAAGAGATGGCGCTATGAATTGGGTTTCTGCTAAAAATTGTAAAGAAAGCAGTTCCCAAGGTGATGGTTGCTAAGATGTAAAATAGAATCTGTCCCATGATTAACTTGCTTTGTTTTTGCTGTTACGCAATGCCATTTCCAAAGGCATTACCAATCTGTCTTTACCATAGATGAAGTCCTCACGTTTGGTTGCTGAAGCCACCATTACTTTGGTTTCGGTTAAGTAGATAGCGTCTTTCGGACATGCTTCTTCACATAGCCCGCAGAAAATACAACGCAACATGTTGATTTCGTAGATTTCGGCATATTTTTCTTCGCGGTACAAATGTTCTTCTCCCGGTTTTCTTTCGGCCGCTTTCATGGTGATAGCTTCCGCCGGACAGGCAACAGCGCAAAGTCCGCATGCTGTACAGTTCTCTCTTCCCTGTTCATCGCGTTTCAGCATGTGCTGTCCGCGGTAAACCGGACTCAATTCGCGTTTTTGTTCCGGGTATTTAATGGTTACTTTTCGTGTGAATAAGTGACGAATCGTGATAAATAACCCTTTAACTATCGCTACTAAATAAAGGCTTTCCCAAAAAGACATCTTTTTGTTGGAAACCTCCATCTTTTTTCCTGATAATGAAATTGTATCTAGTGACATTTCTTATGAGTGTAAAAATTTATCGGCTAGTAAAATTACTATTCCGGTGATAACTATGTTGGCAATGGCAATTGGAATCAGCATTTTCCATCCTAAATTCATCAATTGGTCATAACGGAATCTCGGTATTGTCCATCTAACCCACATGTAGAAGAAGATGAAGAAACAGATTTTTGCAAATAAAACAAAGATTCCGATCGTGTTTCCAATATTAACACCCCAGTTTTCAACCACCCATTGCATTCCTGGATAATTGTAAGCTCCGAAATAAAGGATAGCTAAAATAGCAGAGGAGATAAACATGGAGGCATACTCGGCGAACAAATAGAATCCCATTTTCATGGAAGAATACTCGGTGTGGTAACCTCCGATAAGTTCCGCCTCACATTCTGCCAAGTCGAAAGGTGTCCTGTTGGTTTCCGCAAACGAACACACCAGGAAGATAATGAATCCTACCGGCTGGTAGAACACATTCCAGTTCATACCGTGTTGTTGTGCGGCAATTTCACGTAAACTTAATGTTCCCGACATCATGATTAATGCAATAACCGCTAATCCCATGGCAACTTCATACGAAATCATTTGGGAACCGGCACGCATGGCACTCATTAACGAGAATTTGTTGTTGGAAGCCCAGCCTCCAATCATGATCCCGTAAACTCCTACCGACAATACACCGAAGATGTACAACAAGGCTACGTCGATATCGGTTGCCTGAAGGATAACATCTCTTCCGGCAATATGTAATTTGTCACCCCACGGAATAACCGCGCTGGTCATTAAAGCCACACTCATTGAGATAGCAGGACCTGCAAGGAATAAAAGTTTATTTCGGGTTTCCGGGATGAATTCTTCTTTGGAGAATAATTTTAAACCATCGGCAAGTGGCTGAAGCAATCCAAGAGGTCCTGCTCTGTTCGGACCGATACGATCCTGAAGCCAGGCAGCCACTTTTCTTTCTGCCCATGTGGAATACATTGCCATTACCATTGTGATGGCAAAAATTGCCACAATGAAAATTCCTTTTTCTATGATAACTACACTATCCATTTCTTATGATTTAGAATTATCGTTAGTATTATTTAAAGGAACTTTTACCATACTGATTTTTTTCTGGTCCTCTTTACGGCCAAGTAAGATCTGATCTTCTGTTTTGATTTCCACTTTTGGCGCGTTCAGAGCATATTTATTTCTGTTGATAACCGAGAATTTCTCGAATTTACGAGGGCCTTCGATTACCCA
>NZ_DATIDM010000049.1:0-4806 GCF_035456225.1 Flavobacterium sp.
CAAATTCGTTATCCAATTGATGCAGCACGAAAGTCCGGTAATTAACGGGGACGGTAATTATTCAAGAGACTTTACTTATGTTGATAATGTGCTTCAGATGAATGAATTGGCGATGTTTGCTAAAAATCCGGAAGCTGTTAATACAGTTTATAATACTGCATACGGAGACAGGACAACTTTGAATGATTTGATTAATCACTTAAAAGAATGTCTTTCCGAATACGATCCTGAAATCGCTACCATTAAAGCCGTCCATGGACCAAACAGAATAGGTGATATACCGCATTCTCTTGCCAGTATTGACAAGGCAAAAAAACTATTAAATTACAATCCACAATTCTCCATTTCGCAAGGTTTGAAAGAGGCTGTTAAATGGTATTGGGAAAATCTTAAATAAGCATGATAAAGAATATTTGTTGTATCGGGGCAGGATATGTTGGAGGACCAACAATGGCAGTTATTGCTCAAAAGTGCCCGCATATCAAAGTAACTGTTGTAGACCTGAATGAAAAAAGGATTGCCGAATGGAATGACGTAAACACCGACAATATTCCGGTTTATGAGCCAGGATTAGCGGCAATTGTTGCAGAAACCCGCGGAAGAAATTTATTTTTCTCTACAGAAGTCGATAAGTCTATTGAGGAAGCCGATATGATTTTTATTTCCGTAAATACGCCAACTAAAACCTATGGTGTCGGAAAAGGAATGGCAGCCGATTTAAAACATATTGAATTATGTGCACGTCAAATTGCAAGGGTAGCCAAAACCGATAAAATAGTAGTGGAGAAATCAACGTTGCCGGTGCGAACTGCAAGTGCTATTAAAGATATTTTGGATCATACAGGAAACGGAGTGCAGTTTCAGATTCTTTCCAACCCGGAATTTTTAGCTGAAGGTACAGCTGTAGCGGATTTACTCGCACCAGACAGGGTTCTGATTGGAGGTGATACAACTCCGGAAGGACAAAAAGCGATTCAGTCACTAGTTGATATTTATGCCAACTGGGTTCCTCAAGACCGCATTTTAACCACAAACGTATGGTCATCGGAATTGTCAAAATTAACCGCCAATGCTTTTTTGGCACAACGTGTTTCATCTATCAATGCGATGAGTGAATTGTGCGAAAGAACGGGAGCTAATGTAAATGAAGTCGCCAGAGCTATTGGAATGGATAGTCGAATCGGACCTAAATTCCTTAAGTCTTCTGTAGGTTTCGGAGGTTCTTGCTTTCAAAAGGATATCCTGAACCTGGTTTATATTGCCAAAACCTATGGTTTAAACGAAGTTGCTGATTATTGGGAACAGGTTATCATAATGAACGACCATCAGAAACGTCGTTTTGCAAAAAATATAATCAGTACATTATACAATACCGTTTCCGGGAAAAAGATAGCTTTTTTAGGCTGGGCTTTTAAAAAGGATACCAATGATACCAGAGAATCGGCTGCAATTTATGTGGCGGATGATTTGTTGAGTGAACAGGCCAGTGTTTCAGTTTTTGACCCAAAAGTGGAAGAAGAACAAATTATGTCCGATTTGAATTACCTTGAAACCCGCTCTGAATCGGAGAACAAAAGAGGTATCGCCGTTGAAAAAAATCCGTATGCAGCTTGTAAGGATGCGCATGCCATAGCCGTTTTGACAGAATGGGATGAATTCAGAAATTATGATTGGCAGCAAATTTATGACGGTATGCTAAAACCGGCCTTCATATTCGACGGAAGAAATTTATTAGACAGAAAAGAACTTGAAAAAATAGGATTCGTTTATCAATCGATAGGGTCTTAAATAAGTAAAAAATACACAATGAATATAAAGATTGCAGTCATAGGATTAGGGTACGTTGGATTGCCGTTGGCAAGATTATTCGCTACTAAATATCCTGTTGTCGGATTTGATGTAAATAAAACCAGAATCGAAGAATTGAATGAAGGAATCGACGCTACTTTAGAAGTGGAAAATGCTGTTCTTAAATCGGTTTTAAAGGAAAAAGCATCACAGGAGAACGGACTTTATTGTTCGGCAACTCTGGAAGACATCAGCGATTGCAATTATTTTATCGTTACCGTTCCAACACCTGTCGATAAAAATAACAGACCGGATTTAACACCTTTGTACAGAGCCAGCGAAACTGTCGGGAAAGTGCTGAAAAAAGGCGATATCGTTATTTACGAATCCACTGTATATCCTGGGGTTACCGAAGAAGAATGTATTCCGGTACTGGAAAAAATTTCCGGGCTGAAATTCAATACAGATTTCTTTGCCGGTTATTCTCCGGAACGCATTAATCCGGGCGATAAGGAACATACGGTAGAAAAAATACTAAAGGTTACCTCCGGTTCTACTTTAGAAATAGGGAAGAATGTGGATGCATTGTACAAATCGGTTATCACTGCCGGGACGCATTTGGCACCAACCATAAAAGTAGCAGAAGCCGCAAAAGTAATTGAGAATTCACAACGTGATATTAATATTGCATTTGTGAATGAGTTGGCCAAAATTTTCAATATTCTGGATATCGATACACATGCTGTTTTGGAAGCGGCCGGAACAAAATGGAATTTCTTACCGTTTAAACCCGGATTGGTGGGCGGACATTGCATAGGAGTAGATCCGTATTATTTAGCCCAGAAAGCCCAGGAGCACGGTTATCATCCGGAAATTATCCTTGCCGGAAGACGTCTTAATGACAGTATGGGGGAATATGTAGCATCACAGGTTGTTAAACTCATGATTAAAAAGAACATCAAAGTAAATGGTTCCAAGATTTTAATGTTGGGGATTACATTTAAGGAAAACTGTCCTGATGTTCGTAATACCAAGGTGGTTGACGTGGTCTCTGCATTGAAAGATTATGAAACAAACCTGACTATCTATGATCCATGGGCAAATCCTGCGGAAGTAATGCACGAATACGGATTGGTAACTACAACAGAAATTCCAAATGAAAAGTATGATGCTGTTATTTTAGGAGTAGCACACAAAGAATTCCTAAACATGGATTTCAGCATTCTGCAAAAAGAAAGCAGTCTTCTGTTTGATGTGAAAGGAATATTGGGCGAAATAGCCGATGCGAAACTTTAATTTCGGATAGATAGTTTAACAGAATACCGATATGAGTACCGGAACATCGTTTTGTTTTATGCTTCAGGCAAGAGTCGGCTCGACCCGATTACCTCAAAAAATGGTATTGCCTTTTTTTAAGGACAAGACTATTTTGGAGTTGATTATAATGAAGTTACAGCAAAATTTCCCTCATGTGCCGATAGTTTTAGCAACTTCTGCATTGGAAGAGAATGATATTTTGGTAGAAATTGCAAAAGGATTGGATTGCATGGTTTTCCGAGGAAGTGAAAGTGATGTTCTTCAGCGTTTTATTGATGCGGCTGATACCTGTCATTTTGACCAAATAATACGCGTTTGTGCAGATAACCCATTTTTGGATGTTTCCGAGATGCGGAATTTAATCGGTTTTGCCGAAAACAATCCTTCGTTCGACTATATAAGTTTTTCCATTAACGGTAATCCGAGTATTAAAACACATTTTGGTTTTTGGGCAGAATATGTAACCCTTCAGGCACTGAAAAAAGTAAGTTTGACAACAAAGGAGGCATTTTACCATGAACACGTGACAAATTATATATACGGTCACAGTAATTTGTTTCAAATTAAATTAATTGCTGCGAATTCTATTTTGGAAGGAAGAAGTGATATTCGGATGACTTTGGATACTGCTGTTGATTTTTCCACTTTATCCGAAATTTACCTGAAACTTACCGAACGATACGATGACGATTTTGGAATAAAAGAAATAATTTCTTTTTTGGATGAAAATGGACATTACAAGAGAATAATGACAAATCAGATTGTTGAAAACACTAAATAATTTACGTTTTACGATTTGATAAAGAGATAGACTATGGAGGATTTAACGAAAGATGGAGTATACATCATTGGTGAAATTGGACAAAATCATAATGGTTCAGTAGATATAGCCAAACTTATTGTAGAATTGGTTTCAAGACCTGTTTTTGAAGGTGATTTCGGTTTGAATCTAAAACCAATGAACGCGGTTAAACTGACCAAAAGAGACTTGAAAGAGGAATTGACCGACTCTCAAATGAACCGAGCGTATGATTCGCCACATTCTTTCGGAAAAACTTATGGTGAACATCGTGAATATTTAGAATTGACCGATGAGGAGCATTTTGAAGTTTTTAAATATGCAAAAAGCAAAGGATTGGATTTTGTTGAAACATTATGTTCTATAGGATGTCTTTCTCTGTTAAAATTGTTTCAGCCGGATTGTTTGAAAATTGCCAGCAGGGATTTAACGAATTTACCTCTGTTAGCCGCCATGGCCGAAACAAAAATACCTATAATTCTTTCGACCGGTATGGCTGGGAAAAAGGAATTGGATGAAGCGATTGCAGTAATAACAAAATACCATTCCCAATTGTCCATTCTTCATTGTGTTTCGCAATATCCAACGCATCCGGATAATTTGAATTTAAAGACAATTACCTATCTGCAAAAAAACTACGGTGAGTACACCATTGGTTTTTCCGATCATACCATCGGGATTTCAGCTCCGGTTGTGGCGGTAGGTATGGGCGCTAAAATTATTGAAAAACACATCACTATCGACAGGAATATGAAAGGAACGGACCAAGCTGGTTCTTTAGGACCTGACGGTGTTTTCCGTATGGTGAGAGATATTCGGGTAGCTGAAAAATGGTTAGGCACTGAGGATTTATACATCGAAGAAGGCGTTCAGTCTGCCAAAATGAAATTGGAACGCTCCAT
>NZ_DATIDM010000050.1:0-25395 GCF_035456225.1 Flavobacterium sp.
ATGTTCCCTTCAAAGATACTGTTGTCTGCGAAAAAAAGATATGTTTTGATTTTTGTACCCTTTTCATCAATCAAATTGATGTGTACATTGGATGTAGGCAAATATGGTTTTTTGCTTTTCTTTTCGATGATATACCCCTTGAGCCAAATTTCATCTGAAGTCAGGTAAGTGTTTTTGTTCAGATGAAGGTGGATGTTTTCCCTATCCATCTTGAAATATTCCGTAAGGACCTCGCTGATTTTTTCGTTTCCTTGGCTTAGTTCAGCTTGAGAGAAAGCTAAAGTCTGAATAATCAGGGTAATAAGTAAAAAGATTGTTTTTTTTAATTTCATTATACGTGAAGTTAGAAGGGCAAAGATAAAAAAAAACTGTCTGAAGCGAAATTCAGACAGTTTTTTTGTGAGAAATGTTTTAGAAAATTACATCATTCCTGGCATTCCGCCTCCCATTGGCATTCCGCCTCCTGCATTTTCTTCTTTAATTTCTACTAAAGCACATTCTGTAGTTAAGATCATTCCTGCAACTGAAGCAGCATTTTCCAAAGCAACACGGGTTACTTTTTTAGGATCGATGATTCCTGCTTTTAGCATATCCACATACTCGTCGGTTTTTGCATTGTATCCGAAGTTGTCTTTGCCTTCAGCTACTTTTGCCACGACTACAGATCCTTCTAAACCTGCATTTTCAACGATGGTTCTTAATGGAGATTCCACAGCGCGGGATACGATTTGGATTCCGGTAGCTTCGTCTGCATTTTCTGCTTTGATTTTTTCTAATACCTTTTTTGCT
This sequence comes from Flavobacterium sp., assembly GCF_035456225.1. Taxonomy (GTDB): domain Bacteria; phylum Bacteroidota; class Bacteroidia; order Flavobacteriales; family Flavobacteriaceae; genus Flavobacterium. The sequence continues at coordinate 790 of NZ_DATIDM010000050.1, forward strand.
CTCAATAAAGCAACACCTCCACCGGCAACAATACCTTCTTCAACCGCAGCACGGGTTGCATGTAAAGCGTCATCAACACGGTCTTTTTTCTCTTTCATTTCCACTTCTGAAGCAGCACCAACGTAAAGTACAGCTACACCTCCGGCCAACTTCGCCAAACGTTCCTGTAATTTCTCTTTGTCGTACTCGGAAGTAGAGGTTTCCATTTGCGCTTTGATTTGGTTTACACGGTTTTTAATCATTTCGTGATCACCATTTCCGCTTACAACTGTTGTATTGTCTTTGTCGATATTAACTCGTTTACAAGTTCCTAAAAGATCTAAAGTAGTGTGCTCTAAAGTAAAGCCTCTTTCTTCTGAAATTACAGTACCTCCGGTTAAGATGGCAATATCTTCCAACATCGCTTTTCTTCTGTCGCCAAAACCAGGAGCCTTAACTGCCGCGATTTTCAAAGCACCACGTAGTTTGTTAACTACCAGGGTAGACAATGCTTCACCGTCCACATCTTCAGCAATGATTAACAACGGTTTCCCGGATTGTGCCACCGGTTCTAATATTGGAAGTAGTTCTTTTAAAGAAGATACTTTTTTGTCGTATAATAAAATGTACGGATTTTCCAGTTCCGCTTCCATTTTTTCAGGGTTTGTTACGAAGTAAGGGGATAGGTATCCTCTGTCGAATTGCATTCCTTCCACAACATCTACGTAAGTATCGGTTCCTTTTGCTTCTTCAACGGTGATTACACCTTCTTTTCCAACTTTTCCGAAAGCCATGGCGATAAGTTCACCGATAACGTCGTCGTTGTTAGCGGAAATTGAAGCTACCTGTTTGATTTTGTCCGTAGAGCTTCCCACTTCTTTGGCTTGTTTTTGCAGGTCAGTAACAATAGCCTCCACAGCTTTGTCGATGCCGCGTTTTAAATCCATTGGATTAGCTCCGGCTGCAACGTTTTTCAATCCTTCTTTAACGATGGCTTGTGCCAAAACAGTTGCGGTAGTAGTTCCGTCTCCGGCTAAATCATTGGTTTTGGAAGCTACTTCTTTTACCATTTGCGCACCCATGTTTTCAAGAGTGTCTTTCAATTCAATCTCTTTTGCTACTGAAACACCGTCTTTGGTAACTGTCGGTGCTCCAAAAGATTTGCCGATGATTACGTTGCGTCCTTTTGGACCTAAAGTTACTTTTACTGCATTTGCCAATGCATCCACACCGCGTTTTAAACCGTCGCGTGCTTCAATATCAAATTTTATATCTTTTGCCATGTTTTATGTGTTTGTTGATTCGTTTCGTCAGTTTACTGACATTGATTTTTAATTTGTTATTTGGAATTAGATAATCGCAAGAATGTCGTCCTCACGCATGATAAGGTAGTCTTTACCGTCAAATTTCAAATCGGTTCCTGCATATTTTCCGTATAAAACAGTGTCACCTACCTTAACGGTCATGGTATGCTCTTTAGTCCCGTTTCCTACAGCAACTACCGTCCCTTTTTGAGGTTTTTCTTTAGCAGTATCCGGGATGAAGATTCCGGAAGCAGTTTGTGTTTCTGCTGCCATAGGTTCTACAAGAACGCGGTCTGAAAGTGGTCTGATGTTTAATGCCATAGCTGTTATTATTTATATATTATTAATTTTTATAGTTTACTTTTTTTAATCTGCTTTTTAGCCAATTGAAAAGGTTTATGAATTTTTGTTCAGTGTCAAAAATTTGACATGCTCATTTCAGAAATTATGCCAAGTACTTTTGACTGACAAATTTACCAAAAAAAAATGCCAGCACTGACAGGCTGGCATTTTAAAAAAGTATTTTCAGAAAATTATTTTTTAGCTTCTTCTGTTGCAGCAGCGGGTTGAGCAGCATCAGTAGTAGCCGGAGCTTCTTGTTTTGCAGCGTCCTGTGCAGCAGGTGCAGTTGCAGCTGGCGCAGGAGCCGGTGCCGGAGCAGTAGCGCTGTTGTCAATGATTTTTGAACCGTTGTCACTTAAATTTCCAGTAAAGCTTAAGCTTGACAATAAGATTAAAGCGATTAATAAACCAGCCAATGTCCAAGTACTTTTATCAAGGAAATCATTTGTTTTCTGAACCCCGCCCATCATTTGTGATCCTCCGATAGAAGAAGACAATCCTCCTCCTTTAGGATTTTGAACCATAACTACCACTACAAGTAAAAAACATACGATTGTGATTAACACTAAAAAAATTGAAAACATATTATAATTCTTTAATTATTATTTTGTTGTAAAAGTCTAATATCCGAAATACGGTCTGCAAAGAAACTACTTTTTTCCGGATATTTCAAAATTAATATTTCATAAGCTTGAATTGCTTTTTGATATTTTTTCTGTTCCAAATATACTTTGGCTAAAGTTTCCGTCATCAAGTAAGAGTTGTCCTGCGTGGATTTCTCAATATTTATAGGGGTTACAGGCGCATTTTTAACCGAAACAATTTTCGGATTGCTTTCTATAAATTTATCGATTAATTCCGATTTTTTCTTTTTTTCGTTGTCTGTTTCCGCATCCTGTGGCTCATTTTCCCGGTTAATCGGAGTAATTTTTGCCAATTGAAGCCATTCCTGGAACGAATGTTTTTCCTGAACAGAGAATTCCAGAGGTTTTCCTATTTCCAGTTTTTCTTCCAGTGATTTAGGTTTTTCTTCTTCAGAAGAAACAGGTTGGGGTTGAATATTTTCCGAAGAAACTGGTTCTGTCGGTGCTGGTTCGGCTGCTGTTTCGGGTTCGGCAATCTGGATGGAGGTAAGGATCGATTGTTCCAAAGGGTTTACTTTTGGCCTAACCTCGATTGCTTGCGGAACTACAATTTTATATTGGTTGACGATAATTTCATTGATGGCCGTTTCTTTTTCTTCTAAAAAAGCTTTATGGATGGATGTGAAATTTTCAGAAGTGATAAATTCAAATAAAACACTTCGGTCAGTGGTATAAGCGGCTGTTTTTTTTAATTCCTGATTGTAACGAAAACTCTTCTGATTGTGAAGCCCTTTCAAATGAATGGCCCTAGCCGACTGGAAATAAGGAAATTCATTCAAAACTGTTTCCAGCTCGATGGTTTGCCTTCCGGTTAAAGAATCGGGTTTGGAAATAAGGTATGTTAAATCGTTTACGTTCAAGTGTTCAGTGTTCAGTGTTCAGTGTTCAGTGTTCAGTGTTCAGTGTTCAGTGTTCAGTGTTCAGTGTTCAGTGTTCAGTGTTCAGTGTTCAGTGTTCAGTGTTCAGTGTTCAGTGTTCAGTGTTCAGTGTTCAGTGAAATCAGGACTTTAAAGATACTTAAAACTGCAAACTAATTACTGAATACAGACAACTTTTTTACCATTTTGCCAGCGAGGCGTTAAATATGTCTTGTGTAATCCTTTCAAAAATAAAGTCCAGTGTTTCTGTTAGTCTGGATCCTACCAATTGTTCATTTGCAGGGAAGTCCCGGTAAAATGAAAATGGTTTTTCGAAATCATCATCCGGATTCTTTTTATTTGTAAAACGTACATTTACCGTGATGGTCAATCGGTTTTGCGCTGCCTGCTGATCAGCTGTTGCTGTCATCGGGGTGATTCGGTATTCTCTGATTTCACCCTCGTAAACTAAATCACCACCTGAACTTGTCAAATTAAGATTGGTTTGGTTTTGGATTAAGTCCTGAAGAGCTATTGTGAAAGTACGCTCGATTCCAGGTTCAATTAAAGCCGCATTGTTTTGAAAATAGTTTACCTGAAAGGTTTTGGCATCAATTTTTCCGGTCCCTGTAAAGTTGTAAACCGAACAGCTGCTGAAAAAAAACAGTGTGGCAACAGCAATGATATATTGTAAATGTTTCATCTGATTTTAAAATCCAAATATATTATAAATCGAATTGTTTTATTTTGCGATACAATGTTCTTTCCGAAATCCCCAATTCATCGGCAGCGGCTTTTCGTTTTCCTTTGTTTCGCTCCAAAGCCTTTTTGATGAGTTCGATTTCTTTTTCGTCCAGTCGGAGTGAATCTTCTTCTTCCACGGTTTCGGCAAAAAGATAATTCTGATCATCATCGTCATCTACAAATTCTTCCTGAAGATTTTGATTCTGCACCGGAAAGGCTGTCAACGAAGGCTCTTCAAAAGGGACTTCGGTTTCTTCTTTTTGTCCGTAAATGCGTTGGATGAGATTTTTGTTGGTTTCCTGAACATTTTTGGCATTGCCGCTCTGCATAAGTTCCAAAGTCAGTTTCTTCAAATCGTTCAGGTCACTTTTCATGTCGAAAAGAATTTTGTACAAAATCTCACGTTCCGAACTGAAATCACTTTCCGATTTTTTAGTACCGATTACCGATGGCAGATTGCTTCCTTCTGTTGGTAAATAGGATTGCAGGGTAGTCAGCGTAATGTCTCGATTGGTTTCCAAAACCGATATCTGTTCCGCGGCATTTCGTAACTGGCGGATATTTCCTCCCCAACGGTATTTTGTCAGGTATTGTATGGCATTGTCGTCCAGTTTGATGGGAGGCATTTTGTACTTGTGTGCGAAATCCGAAGCAAATTTTCGGAACAATAAATGAATATCGTCTTTTCTTTCGCGTAGTGGAGGTAGCATAATCTCCACCGTGCTTAAACGATAGTATAAGTCTTCACGGAATTTTCCTTTTTCGATGGCATCAAACATGTTAACGTTGGTAGCAGCCACGATGCGTACATTGGTTTTCTGTACCTGCGAAGAACCAACTTTAATAAATTCACCGTTTTCCAAAACACGCAATAAGCGCACTTGTGTGGTTAACGGCAATTCCCCCACTTCATCCAAAAAGATAGTTCCACCATCCGCAACTTCAAAATAACCTTCGCGGGTTCCGGTTGCTCCGGTAAATGATCCTTTTTCGTGTCCGAACAATTCACTGTCGATGGTTCCTTCGGGAATGGCTCCACAGTTCACGGCTATGTATTTTCCGTGTTTACGGTGCGAAAGGGAATGTATTATTTTCGGAATACTTTCTTTACCCACACCACTTTCTCCGGTAACCAATACCGAAATGTCGGTAGGGGCGACCTGAATGGCTTTTTCAATCGCACGGTTGAGCTTCGGGTCGTTCCCGATGATCTCAAATCGCTGTTTTATGGCTTGAACTGATTCCATGTATCGTTGCGAGCTTGCAAAGCAATCTCAATTTATTAAACTGTTTTAGTTTTGCATTTCACTGTATCCGATCGCTTCTCCGATAAGGGTAGCTGTAGTACAGTCGGCTACTTTTACCAGTACAAAATCACCGGGTTTGTAATTGCCTTTCGGGAAAACCGTCACTACGTTTTCAGAATTTCTTCCGCTCCAGTGCGCATCCGATCTTTTTGATTCTTTTTCGACCAAAACTTCAACAGTTTGGTTTAAGAAACGCGAAGTTCTTCTGTGGCTTAATTCCTGCTGTAGGTCAACAACTTCCTGTAAACGACGTTTTTTAACTTCTTCCGGAACATCGTCTTCCATTTTTCGGGCAGCCAAAGTCCCAGGTCTTTCTGAATAGGCAAACATGTATCCGAAGTCGTATTCAACATACTCCATCAAACTTAAAGTATCCTGGTGGTCTTCTTCAGTTTCGGTTGGGAAACCGGTAATCATATCCTGTGAAATCGAACATCCCGGAATAATTGCCTTGATTTTATCCACCAAAGCCATATATTCTTCGCGGGTATGCTGACGGTTCATTTCCTGTAATATACGTGTACTTCCCGATTGTACCGGTAAGTGAATGTAGTTGCAGATATTATGATGTTTTGCGATAACGTGCAATACTTCTTCATGCATGTCCTGCGGATTCGAAGTCGAGAAACGGAAACGCATTTTCGGGAACTGTTCGGCACACATGTCTAATAACTGTGCAAAATCCACTGCCGTTGCTTTTTGCATTTCAGTGGCTTTGTCATAATCCTTTTTCAGTCCGCCTCCATACCAAAGGTAACTGTCTACGTTCTGACCCAAAAGCGTAATTTCTTTAAAGCCTCTTTCCCATAAATCTTTGATTTCCTCCAAAATGGATTGCGGTTCACGGCTGCGTTCACGACCGCGTGTAAACGGTACTACGCAGAATGTGCACATATTGTCGCATCCTCGGGTGATTGAAACAAAGGCATTGATACCGTTACTTTGTAAGCGTACCGGTGAAATGTCACCATAGGTTTCGTCTTTCGATAAAATTACGTTGATGGCATCGCGGCCTTCTTCCACTTCTTTCAAAAGATTCGGCAGATCTTTGTAGGCGTCAGGTCCGACAACCATGTCTACGATTTTTTCTTCTTCAAGGAACTGGCTTTTCAAACGTTCGGCCATACAACCTAAAACGCCCACTTTCATACCCGGATTGATACTGCGTTTTACGGCATTGTATTTTTCCAGACGTTTGCGAACGGTTTGTTCCGCTTTATCGCGAATCGAACAGGTGTTCACCAAAACCAAATCGGCTTCTTCCAGATTTTGGGTGGTGTTGTAACCTTGTTCGGTTAATATGGAAGCTACGATTTCACTGTCCGAAAAATTCATCGCACAACCGTAACTTTCAATAAAAAGTTTTTTAGTATTCTCTTCTTTTTGTTCTAAAACCAGGCTCGTACCTTGTTTTTTCTCATCAATTTCCTTTTCCATAAAGCACTTAAAAGTGTAAAATCTATGGGCAAAGATAGTACTAAATTTTATTTTCTGACAAGATGGCAGATTTGTTTAACAAAAGTTTTGGGAGCTTGCTTGTTGATTGGGTTTTGGTATTGGTTTTAATGAGATGAATTGGCTTCGTTTCCGATGAAAAATGGCTCTTAACAGGCAAATATATTTTGATAAATGCTTTAATCAAGGAGATAACCCTGTGCGACTTTTTTGAAATCGGCAATTTGTTTTTGTTTCCAGTCGGTGCCTTTATTTAATTCTCTTGATAAGAGACTTGCAACTTTTTCGCTGCATTCTATGGCTGCCCGGGCGTCTAAAAAAAGTAATCGTAAGCGTCTTGCTAAAATATCTTCCACTGTTCGAGCCATTTCGTTTCGGATGGCCCAAACCACTTCGGATAGTGTGTATGGGTAATTGTGGTGTAGTTTTTCTTTTAAGGCAGGTTCGTTTTCCTGTAATTTTAAAAGTTCCGGAGTATCAGTACCATAAACAGACAAGTGGTTTTTTCGTTCAGATTCCGTTACGGTTGTGTGGCCGTGAATCGCAATGTTTCGGGTTTTACATTCGGCTTTGGGTAAATCGTGAATTTCAATCACTTTGTCCACTACATCTTCGGCAATTTTACGATATGTCGTCCATTTACCGCCGATAACAGAAATTAAACCGGAGTCAGAAACAATAATCTGATGGTTTCGCGATATTTCTTTCGGGTTTTTCCCTTCTTTTTTAGGTAGAGCCAAAGGCCTTAATCCTGCAAAAACCGATAAGACATCGCTTCGTTGTGGTTTTTTTGTCAAAAAATTTTGAGCCGTTTCCAGTATGAAATTGATTTCTGTTTCTAAAGGTTTTGGCTCTAAACTTGGTTCGTCAACCGGAGTGTCGGTTGTACCAACAATTAGTTTATCGTGCCAGGGTACCATAAAAAGCACTCTTCCGTCACGCGTTTTCGGAATTAAAAGTGCATTTTCACTAGGCAAGAATGATTTGTCAAAAACCAGATGAATTCCCTGGCTGGGGATAACAAACTTTTTGTTTTTTGAACTGTCCAGACTCATGATAGCATTCGTAAATACCCCGGTCGCATTGATTACAGCTTTGCCTTTTAGTGTATATTTTTCCTCCGTTTCCTGATCTTCTGTTATAATGCCGGAAATTTGATTGTCTTTGGTTTTTAGTATTTGGACGGCTTTGACGTAATTTAAAAGACAGGCGCCTTTTTCAATGGCGGTCCGGGCAAGATTTATGGCGAAAAGCGCATCGTCAAACTGACCATCATGGTAAATAATGCCGCCTTGTAATCCTTCTTGTGCTATTGTCGGTAATAATTCGATTGTTTTCTCTTTGGATATCGATTGGGAACTGCCGAAACTGGTGCTGCCGGCGAGCAAGTCGTATATTTTTAAACCCGTGGAGAAATAATAGCCATTCAGGCGATTGTATACCGGAATGACGAAGGATTGACTTTTTACCAAATGGCCGGCATTTTTTAACATCAGTTCTCTTTCTTTTAAAGCTTCCCGTATTAGAGCAATATCTAGTTGTTCTAAGTAGCGAATCCCTCCATGCGCTAATTTTGTGCTCCTGCTGGAAGTGCCTTTGGCGAAATCAATGGCTTCAACCAGAACTGTTTTGTAGCCTCTACTTGCGGAATCGAGCGCAATCCCCAATCCGGATGCACCGCCACCTATAATAATGACGTCCCATTCTGGAGTTTGTTTTAATTTGGATAATTGCTCCTCTCGATTCATTAAGAAGTTTTTAATTGTTTTGTGTTTTGCTCTGTTAACAAATTAGACATTTGAAATGTGATATGCAATGAAATAGGAAGAAATATTTTTCAGCTTTTAAAATCGTAAAAAAGGTATTATATATAGGTATAACTTTTGTTTTTTTATTATCTGTGAATTAGTTCCGAATTTTTTTTATTGTATAAAGGATAATCTTTATCGGAGCTTTTAATCGACAAAATTTGCTTTTAAAATTTGCAAAAACGCAATATTTAAAAAAATCCTATACTTTTGCGGCATAAATAAAAAGTAGATGGCAAAGAATTTAGTGATCGTTGAGTCACCGGCAAAGGCGAAAACCATAGAGAAGTTTTTAGGAAGCGAGTTTCAGGTTGAGTCCAGTTACGGGCATATCGCCGACTTACCCTCGAAGGAAATTGGTGTGGATGTGGAGAATGGGTTTAAACCGAAATATGAAGTTTCTCCGGATAAAAAAGCCTTGGTGAGTAAATTGAAAACGTTATCTAAAGCTGCCGATATGGTTTGGTTGGCTTCCGATGAAGACCGCGAGGGAGAGGCTATTTCATGGCACTTGGCGGAAGAATTGAAATTGGATCCAAAAAAAACCAAACGTATCGTTTTTCACGAAATCACAAAATCAGCCATTCAGAAGGCAATCGAAAATCCTAGAGGAATCGATTATAATTTGGTTAATGCACAACAGGCGAGAAGGGTTTTGGATCGTTTGGTGGGTTATGAATTGTCACCGGTTTTATGGCGTAAGATCAAAGGAGGATTGTCGGCCGGTCGTGTGCAATCGGTATCTGTCCGATTGATTGTGGAACGTGAGCGTGAAATCCAAAACTTTAAGGCAGTAGCTTCTTATTCGGTAGTAGCAGAATTTACAAATGAAGCAGGAAGAGCATTTAAAGCAAAATTGCCAAAAAACTTCAATACAAAAAAAGAAGCCGAAGATTTTCTGAATAAGAATATCGGTTCTATATATAAGGTAGCGGATTTGGAAACAAAACCTACCAAAAAATCACCTACGGCTCCTTTTACGACATCAACTTTGCAACAGGAAGCTGCCCGTAAATTGTATTTGCCGGTTGGAGTTACCATGCAGTTAGCGCAACGTTTGTATGAGGCAGGACTTATCACTTATATGAGAACGGACAGTGTGAATCTTTCCAAGGAAGCGATGGATGCGGCTCAAGCGGAAATAATTGCGTCTTACGGGAAAGAATTCTCCAAACCGAGAACGTTTGCCAACAAGAGTAAAGGCGCACAAGAAGCACACGAGGCGATTCGTCCGACAGACATGACACGTCATACGGTGAATATTGATCGCGATCAGGCACGTTTATATGACTTGATCTGGAAAAGAACTTTAGCGTCTCAAATGAGTGATGCCGAATTGGAACGTACCAATGTTAAAATCGAAGCCAATAACCACGGAGAACTTTTTATGGCAACCGGAGAGGTAATCAAATTTGAAGGGTTTCTGAAGGTGTATCTCGAAGGTCATGATGACGATGAAGAAGAACAGGAAGGAATGTTGCCGGCTATGAAAGTAAACGAGCGACTTCAAAATAATTATATCACGGCGACCGAAAGATATTCGCGTCCTGCCGCACGTTACACGGAAGCTTCTTTGGTTAAGAAGTTGGAGGAGTTAGGAATTGGACGTCCATCAACGTATGCACCAACGATTTCTACTATTATCAACCGTCATTATGTGGAGAAAGGGAATCTGGAAGGTCAGGAGCGAAACTATACGCAATTGACACTGCAGTCCGGAAAAGTAGGAGAGAAATCGCTGAAAGAAAATACCGGTTCAGATAAAGGGAAATTGGTGCCAACAGATATAGGAACCATCGTAACTGACTTTTTGGTTAAGAATTTCGAGACCATTTTGGATTATAATTTCACGGCAAAAGTGGAACAGGATTTTGACGAAATCGCTGAAGGGAACATCGAATGGGCTAAAATGATGAACGATTTTTACAATCATTTCCATCCGACCGTTAAAAATGTGGAAGAAAATGCCGAAAGAGAAAGCGGTGAGCGTATTTTAGGGACAGATCCGAAAACCGGAAAACAGGTGAGTGTTCGTTTGGGCAAATTCGGTCCGATGGCACAAATTGGAGAGGCTGATGACGAGAACAAACAATTCGCAAGTTTGCGTACCGAGCAGAATATTGGGAATATCACTTTGGAAGAAGCGCTGAATTTGTTTTTGCTTCCAAAAGTATTGGGTGCGTATATAGGAGAAGAAGTTGAAGTGAGTAATGGGCGTTTCGGTCCGTATGTACGTCACGGAAGTGTTTTTATTTCTTTACCGAAAGGGGAAGATCCGCTAGATGTTACCATGGGAAGAGCACAGGAGCTGATTGATGAGAAGGCGAAAGCCGATGCGCCAATCGCTACCTATAAGAATGAGCCGGTTCAGAAAGGTGTTGGGCGTTTTGGGCCTTTCATTAAATGGAATGGTTTGTTTATCAATGTGAGCAAGAAATATAATTTTGATAAACTTTCACAATCGGATGTGGAAGAGTTGATTGAAGAAAAATTGCAAAAAAATATCGATAAGGTTATTCATAATTGGGAAGCCGAAGGAATAGTGGTGGAAAAAGCACGATGGGGTCGTTCGGTAATCATCAAAGGGAAAATTAAAATCGAATTGAGTAAAGATGTGGATGCTGCGGCAATGACGTTGGAACAGGTGAAGGAATTGATTGAGAAGAAAGCACCGGCGAAGAAAACTGCAGCAAAAAAGACAACAACTAAAAAAGCACCTGCTAAAAAGAAATAAATTATGGTATTTGATTTTTTTCAGCCACTTGATTCTGATTTTTTTGAATTTGTTCAGGGTTTGAGCAGTCAGGCTTTGGGTAAAAAAGTTGTGTTTCATTCGGAAACCGAATTTCCGGTTATTGAAAAAGCCGCGATTGCAATTATTGGGGTGTCGGATAACCGTGGTTCAGGAGAAGGGAATTATGATGTTGATTTGAATCATATCCGCAAAGAATTTTACAGTCTGTATCCCGGAAATTGGGAATCACAGGTTGTTGATTTAGGAAATATTGTTCCGGGAAATGCATTGGAAGATACCTATTATGTGTTGAAAAATGCGGTAGCCTATTTAATAAAGAATAAGGTTGTGCCGGTTGTTATCGGAGGATCCCAGGATTTGACGTATGCCATGTATCGTGCGTATGATCAGCTGGAACAAATGGTTAATGTAGTTTCTGTGGACAGTAAATTCGATTTTGCAAAGGAAAGCGGAGTGCCGGCAAATTCTTTTTTGTCCAGCATGATTGTAGAAGAGCCTTCTAATTTGTTTAACTATAGTAATATAGGGTATCAAACGTACTTCAATTCGCAGGAAGAAATCGATTTGATAGAGAAATTGTATTTTGATGCTTACCGCTTGGGTGAAATTTGTAATAATTCGGCCATTGCGGAACCCGTTTTTAGAGATGCAGACCTAGTTTCAGTGGATTTGACTTCAGTAAAATCTGCAGATTCAGGAAATTTTGTGAAATTTAATCCCAATGGATTCAATGGAAAAGAAATTTGTGTACTTTCGCGCTACTCCGGAATAAGCGATAAAGTAACCTCGTTTGGAGTTTTTAATCATAATGGTTCTGAAGCTGAATCCGTATTGGTAGCACAGGTTCTTTGGTATTTTATAGAAGGGTTTCATTATCGTTCCAAAGAGTATCCTTTTGGAGATAAAGAAGATTACCTGAAATATATAGTACCGCTTGAGGATGAAGAGTTGATTTTCTTTAAGAGCGATAAAACCGAACGTTGGTGGATTGAAATACCTTTTTTATCGGGTATTAACAATAAATTAAGAAGAAGTACGTTATTACCATGCACCTATGAGGATTATTTAGGTGCGATAGGTCAGGAAATCCCTGAAAGATGGTGGAAAGCGCAGAAGAAAAATTTAGTATAAGTAGAAAGAAATGCGATAAGCCTTGTCAGTTTTATGACGATTTGTTTTTTTTTAAGTTTTTTTAGATAAAAAAATTGTTTTTTAAAAAATAAATAAATAGGTTTACGCCCTTAAAATTGTATATATAATTAACCCAGATTTATATGAAGAAGTTCATAGCATTTACAGCACTTGTTTCATTGTTCTTTAGTAGCTGTCATAAAAACGACAGAGGAGAGCTAGTAGGAGTTAAAGGAAGAAAATGGCATCCAGAGAAGCCATTTGGAATGACTTTGGTTCCTGGAGGTGCATTTATTATGGGAAAATCAGATGATGATTTAGCTAATGTTCAGGATGCTCCCACAAAAACGGTTACCGTACGTTCATTTTATATGGATGAAACGGAGATTACAAATAGTGAGTACCGTCAGTTTGTGGAATGGGTAAAAGATTCAGTTACCAGAACAAGATTGGCTATACTTGCTGATGAACAAGGTATGAAACCTGGTGGAGGAAACGGAAAAACCGGAGGAAGTATCGGTGATTTCGCATTTAAAGATCAGGATCCTGCAAAAATGTCTGCGTATGATAAATATATGTATGAGAACTATTATAGTGTTGGGACTGATGAAGATCCTTATGCTGGAAGACGTTTGAACAGAAAAGTAAAATTGCATAATGATGTTCAGAAATATCCGGATGAGCATTATGTAGAGGTGATGGATTCATTGTATTTGCCGGCTACAGAGTCTTATAATGGTTTAAGAACATTTGATGTGTCTAAATTGAAGTTCCGTTATTCTTGGATGGATATTCAGGCAGCTGCAAAAGATAAAACTGTTGGAAGCAGCAGAACTAAAAGAAGTAAATACATCAAAACTGAAAACATCCAGATTTATCCTGATACAACAGTTTGGATCAAAGATTTCGCATATTCTTACAACGAGCCAATGCATAATGATTATTTCTGGCACCAGGCTTACGGTGAATATCCTGTAGTGGGTGTTTCTTGGAAGCAGGCTAAAGCGTTTTGTGCTTGGAGAACAATGAATAAGAATTCATACATCAAAAAGAAAAAAGGAAGAGATCAGGTGAATTCATTCCGTTTGCCAACAGAGGCAGAGTGGGAGTATTCCGCTAGAGGAGGTTTAGAATCAGGTACATATCCTTGGGGAGGTCCTTATGCTAAAAATGACAGAGGTTGTTTCTTGGCTAACTTTAAACCAAACCGTGGAGATTACGCTGCGGACGGTGCGTTGTACACTGTGGAGGCTAAATCTTACGAGCCAAATGAGTATCATTTGTATAACATGGCTGGTAACGTGGCTGAATGGACGGATTCGTCTTATGATCCTGCAGCTTATGAGTATGTTTCTACAATGAACCCGAACGTTCCGGATTTGTCTAACATGCGTAAAGTAACACGTGGTGGTTCTTGGAAAGATGTTGCTTATTTCTTGCAGGTAAGTACACGTGATTATGAATATGCTGACTCTGCTAGATCTTATATTGGATTCAGAACAGTTCAGGATTACATGGGTACAAGTAACACTAAAACTCAAAAATAATTTTAAAAAATTAACCAATTTTTATATTAACTTAACTAACTAAAATTTATTTATTATGGCATTAATTCCAAAAAAAGTAATGAGTTTCGCCTACGGTATGGGGGCAGCAGTAGTAATCATCGGAGCATTATTTAAAATTATGCACTGGCCAGGAGCGGGTACATTCCTTATCATTGGTTTGGGAACAGAGGCGCTTATCTTCGGTTTATCAGCTTTCGAAACTGAAACAGAATTAGATTGGACTTTAGTTTACCCAGAATTAGCTGGAGGTGAAGCAAAAAAGAAAGATGCTAAAAAAGTAGAAAACCCTACTGAAGCTCAAGGTTTGTTATCTCAAAAATTAGATAACATGTTGAAAGAAGCCAAAATTGACGGTGAGTTAATGGCAAGTTTAGGAAACAGCATTAAAAATTTCGAAGGTGCTGCTAAAAACATGGCTCCTACAGTTGATGCTATCGCTTCTCAAAAGAAATATGCTGACGAAATGGGCTTAGCTGCTACTCAGCTAGAGACTTTGAACGGTATGTATAAAGTACAGTTAGAGAGTGCTACTCGCAATGCTGAAATCAACCAAGAAGTTGCTGAAAACAACTTAAAATTAAAAGATCAAATGCAATCTTTGACTGCAAATTTATCTTCATTAAATAATGTATATGGCGGAATGCTTTCTGCAATGAGTAACAGAGGCTAATTAGTTTCAAAATCATTAACTTTTTTAAAAACTAATTAGAAAATGGCAGGAGGAAAATTAAGTCCTAGACAGAAGATGATTAACCTAATGTACTTGGTTTTCATCGCGATGTTGGCATTGAATATGTCAAAAGAAGTATTATCAGCTTTTGGTTTGATGAACGAAAAGTTCGACACTTCTAATCTTACAACTTCAGAATATAACAAAAAAATGTTAACGTTCTTAGAAGCTAAAGCAGGGGAAGATCCATTGAAGTTTAAAACTCCTAACGATCAGGCTCAGCAAGTTTCTAAATTATCTGGAGATTTTTTCAGTTATATAGAGGCTTTGAAAAAAGATATCTCTGCAGGTTATGAGGTAGACGAAAAAACAGGAAAACTACCTTACGAAGCAATGGATAAAGGTGATAAAGTTGACGAAGCTTGGTTCCAAGGTGACGGATATTCTACAAAAGGAAAAGAAGTTGTTGGAAAAATCGACAAATTTGTTGCTGACATGAAAACGGTTTTCGGAAAAGATGTTAAATTCCAACCAATTATCAAAGAATTGGAAACGAAATTTAATACTGCTGACGTTAAAGACCGTGAAGGTGTTACAAAAAAATACTTAGATTACCACTACAAAGGTTTCCCGGCTATTGCGTCTTTAACTAAATTGACTGCAATGCAAAATGATATCAAGACTATGGAGTCTGGTGTTTACAACGTTTTGATGGGTAACACGTTTAAAGAAGCTGCTTCAATGAAAAATTTTCAAGCAATTGTAGCTCTTGATAAAAACGTTTATTTCCAAGGAGAACAAGTAACAGGTAAAGTAGTATTAGGTAAATATGATGCTAACACAAAACCAACTTCATTCCAAGGTCCTGGTAAAATTGAGAACGGTCAAGCGGTTATCTCAATGACGGCTGGAGGTATTGGTGAGCAGCAGTTTGGTGGTACTTTTACATTCTTAGAAGATGGGAAAAACATTCCATTGAAATTCGAAGGAAAATATGTAGTTGTACCAAGACCTAATTCAGCAAACATCTCTGCAGACAAAATGAACGTAGTATATAGAGGTTTACCTAACCCAATGACTATTTCATTTGCAGGTATCTCTGAAGATAAAGTTACTGCTTCAGCGCCAGGTTTAACATCTTCTGGAAAAGGTAAATACAACTTAAATCCAGGTTCTGGTACAGAAGTTACTGTTACAGCTACTGGAAAAATGTCTGACGGTAAAACAGTTTCTGACAAGAAAGTATTCCGTATCAAGAACATCCCACCTCCTTTCGGTGCGATTGGTGGAACGACTGGAGCTAATTCAGGAGCTAAGTCTAGATTGGAAGTTTCTCAAATTTCTGCAATTTTGCCAGATTTCTTGTATGACTTGAACTTCCAAGTAACTCAGTTTACGTTCAAGGCACCAGGACAGGCTGCGGTTATTGTACAAGGAGACCGAGTTAACGCTGCTTGTAAAGCGGCAATGGCTAAAGCAGGAAGAGGTGATGTTATTGTTATCACAGATATCAAAACTAAAATTGTTGGTGTAACAGCTAACGTCATGACTGGTAAAACAGCACCGGTTACATACGAAATAAAATAATCATTTAAGTACAGTAACTTAAATAACTTTAATTTTAGAACATGAAATTGAGAAACTTTTTAGTAGTATTTTTTGCAGTTGCAGGAAGTTATACAACATTCGCACAGTCTAACTTGTTGAATGCTAAAACTCCGGCTGAAATAGGGAAGAAAACTGCTGCGCAAATGAATGCCGATAACGATAAACCGCTACCTTACGGGTATGTGCACGATCGTGATATCTTAATGGGTAAAGCAATCTGGGAAGTCATAGATCTTGACGAAAGAGTTAACTTTCCATTGTATTATCCTATTGATTCGGTAAACATTGGTAGCGACAGACGTTCTCTGTTTGATGTTCTTTTAAAAGGTATTAAAAGCGGTAAAATTACGGAAGTATATACTGATGACTACTTTAATACCAAGAAGACATTAAAAGATATGGCTTCTTCTTTCACTTACATTGATACTACTCAGGCAGGTCGTGATGAAATCAACACTTATTATGACGACTATTTCCCGAAACCAAAAACTGTAAAGAAAAAAGTTGATGGAAGATGGGTAACAGAAACTGTTCCTGGTACTCCAACAAAGACTTTGGATCTACAGTATATCGATAAGAGAGAATTGACTGGAATTGATATTTCAGGTTATAAAATTAAAGGATACTGGTACTTTGATAAGAGACAAGGTGAATTGAAATACAGAATGTTGGGTATTTGTCCAGTGGCTCCGGAAGCGAGAGAAATTGGAAATGAAAATGCTGACGTTATCGAATTGTTTTGGGTATATTTCCCTTCAATCCGAGATGAGTTACATGAAGCCAAAGCTTTCAATGATAAGAATTCAGCTATGCCGCTTACTTTTGATCACTTGTTAAATGCACGTCGTTTCAGCGCTGTGATTTACAAAGAAGAGAATGTATACGGAGATAGAAAAATCGAGGACTACATGAAAGAAAACTCTCAGATGCAATTATTGGAATCTGAGCGTGTAAAAGAAAAAATCCGCAACTTCGAACAGGATATGTGGAACTACTAGTAGTAAATTCTTTTTAATTATATAAAAACTCTCACCATAACGGTGAGAGTTTTTTATTTTTGTACTATGATAGATTATTTAATTGTTGGCTCCGGAATAGCCGGAATTTGTTTTGCAGAAACGCTGCTTCAAAATGGGAAGTCTTTTCTTGTAGTTGAAGATTTCTCTTCCTCATCGTCTAAAGTGGCTGGAGGATTATATAACCCTGTCATTTTGAAACGTTTCAGCCAGGTATGGCAGGCGAAACAGCAATTGGAGTACGGACTTCCTTTTTATGCTAAAATTGAAGAACGCCTAAAGGTAACCTTCGATCATAAAATACCGGTTTATCGAAAATTTGCTTCAATTGAAGAGCAGAACAATTGGTTTCAGGCAGCTGATAAACCCACGCTTTCCCCTTTTCTTTCCACCAGGATTATTCAAAAAGACTATAAATCGATTTCGTCTGAATTCGGATTTGGTGAAGTACTGCATACAGGATACGTCGACACGGCTGTTTTTATTAATTCTTATACAGCATACCTCGAAATAAGCAATTTGTTCTTAAATGAAACTTTCGATTATTCTGAAATAACGTTTCTAGATGATGCCGTAAAGTATAAAGACATAGTAGCGAAACATATCATCTTTGCCGAGGGGTTCGGATTGCAGCATAACCCTTATTTTAATCAATTGCCTTTAGATGGAACCAAAGGTGAGTTGCTAATTATAAAAGCACCCGAATTAAATCTGGATGTAGTTTTGAAATCCAGTATTTTTATTCTTCCGATTGGGAATGATTTGTTCAAAGTGGGTGCTACCTATAACTGGGATGACAAAACCGATACGCCAACAGAAGAAGGAAAACAGGAATTGATAAATGGTCTGAAAGAATTAATAGATTGCGATTTCGAAATCGTTGAACATTTTGCAGGTGTTCGTCCAACTGTAAATGACCGTCGTCCATTAGTTGGAACCCATGCAGATTTCGACAGGTTACACATTCTCAACGGTCTTGGGACCCGTGGAGTAATGCTGGGGCCTTTTTTAGCCAGGGAATTGTTCAATCATGTCGAAAATCAAGCACCGTTAGACATGCAAATCGACATCAAACGATTTGATAGAAAGAAAAAATAATTAAGGTTTATTTTTCCAGTTTTTGTCGTAATGGATGAAAATATTGATCCAAATGTTTCTTGACAATCGCATGATCACTGGCATAAAGCCGATTAGGGTTGCAATGATGGAAATAAAAGAGATTTTTAGATTGGCACCTAAAAATAAATGACTGATGACAAAAGCAGCCACTCCAAACGCAATTCCAACGCCATAGCTTACATACATCGCCCCATAAAAAAAGGAAGGCTCAATTTTATAACGTGTTCCGCAATGGCTACAGGTCTCATGCATTTTTAAGGTATTAGACAAGTGATAGGGGTTTTTGTCAGAATACATACTTTCTTCCTGACATTTAGGACAACTTCCTGTTAAAATGCTGTTTAATTTGGATCCTTTTTTTAACATTTGCAAAAAATTTAGGTAAAGGTAATTCTTTTGTAGATTTACCTTGGTAACATTAGTACTATATTATGCTTAATATTCACAATTTATCGGTTTCTTTCGGAGGTACATATCTGTTTGAAGAAGTGACTTTTCGTCTGGGTGCCGGAGACAGAGTAGGTTTGGTTGGAAAGAACGGAGCCGGGAAATCAACCATGCTAAAAATTTTGTCTCGTGATTTGCAGCCGGATTCCGGAAGTATTGCTACAGAAAAAGAAGTGAAAATTGGCTTCCTGCGTCAGGATATTGATTTTGTAAAAGGAAGAACGGTTTTGGAAGAAGCCTATCAGGCCTTTGAAGAAATCAAAAATGCCGAATTAAAAATCGACGAAATCAACCATCAGTTGGCCACAAGAACCGATTATGAAAGTGCTGAATATTCTGAACTGATTGAGCAATTAGGTGATGTTACCCATCATTATGAAATTTTAGGCGGATATAATTACGTTGGGGAAACAGAAAAAATCCTGTTAGGATTGGGTTTCAAACGTGAAGAATTCAATAATCAGACCGATACATTCTCGGGAGGTTGGCGAATGCGTATCGAATTGGCCAAACTATTGCTTCAAAGCAACGATATATTATTGCTGGATGAGCCCACCAACCACCTGGATATCGAAAGTATCATCTGGCTGGAGAGTTTCCTTCGAACGTTTCCGGGCGTAGTGGTAATTGTTTCCCATGATAAAATGTTTCTGGATAATGTAACCAACCGAACAATCGAAATCTCATTGGGTAAAGCTTACGATTTCAATAAGCCGTATACGGAATATTTGGTGTTACGTCAGGAAATCCGCGAAAAGCAATTGGCAACCCAAAAAAATCAAGCCAAAAAAATAGAAGAAACAGAAAAGCTTATCGAAAAATTCCGTGCCAAAGCATCAAAAGCTTCAATGGCACAATCCTTAATCAAAAAATTGGATAAGGTGGAACGCATTGAAGTGGATGAAGACGATAATTCGGTAATGAACATTTCCTTTCCGGTTTCCATTACGCCTGGACGTGTTGTGGTGGAAGCCGAGCATGTAACCAAAGCTTATGGCGAGAAAACTATTTTAAAGGATATTAATCTGTTGGTGGAGCGCGGAAGTAAAATCGCTTTCGTAGGTCAGAACGGACAGGGGAAATCCACTTTTATGAAAGCCATCGTAAATGAATTCGAATTCGGCGGAAGCATAAAATTAGGACATAACGTTCAGTTGGGTTACTTCGCCCAAAACCAGGCGGAATATCTGGATGGTGAAAAAACCCTGCTTGATACGATGATTGAAGCTGCAACCGACACGAACCGTTCCAAAGTACGCGACATGTTGGGTGCTTTCCTTTTCCGCGGCGACGATGTAGAGAAAAAGGTGAAAGTGCTTTCCGGAGGCGAACGAAACCGTTTGGCGTTGTGCCGATTGCTTTTACAGCCTATCAACGTGCTTGTAATGGACGAGCCGACCAACCACTTGGATATAAAGTCTAAAAACGTCTTAAAAGCTGCTTTACAGCAATACGAAGGAACGTTGTTGCTGGTATCTCACGACCGTGATTTTCTTCAGGGAATGTCTAATATCGTGTATGAATTCAAAGATCAGAAGATAAGGGAATATTTGGGCGACATCAATTTCTTTCTGGAACAACGCAAAATGGAAAACATGCGCGAGGTAGAGAAGAAGGATGTAGTGGTGAAGGAAACCCCTAAAGAAAACAAATCGCTTTCTTACGACGAACAGAAAAAGAACAAATCCCTGCAAAACCGCTTGAGCAAAATTGAAAGCCAGATACAGCAGTTGGAAAAAAACATACAGCATGACGACAAGGCTTTGGCCGATAATTACGACAAACATGCCGGTGATGCTAATTTCTTTGCGGCCTACGAAAAGAAAAAGAAAGAATTGGATCAGTTGCTGGAAGATTGGGAAAACGTCCAAATGGAGCTGGAAACTTTGTAAAATAGTCAGGAGCGAATGGCTTGGGAGGATAGTAAACCATTTTCCCGCTGTCCGCTCTATCTTTTTTTTGCCATTGGTTAAAGCCAAAAAAAGGATGCCGCTCCCATCGGGGCTGGTTAATCACTTGGGGCATTCTTTGAGCATTTTCCTTATCTCTTATCTCTTGTCTCTTGTCTCTTGTCTCTTTCATCTCTTACATAAGGACCCAAAATCATTTAAACGGATTCCGTTCCTGCCAAATCGTTTCCGGTTCGAGTGATTTGAAAATCTTCCCTGCAAAACGGTTAATCAGTGGATTCGAGTGCTGAATAAAACCAACCATTTCATAAGGTTTAGCGCCTACAGAACTTTTGATTTCCAAAGCCGTTCGAGCAAAAGTTATTCCCTTGTATTGTTTTTTAATCGAATAGTTGATCATATCGTAAAGCATGTTCAGATAGACCATCATTTCTCGTTGGTGTTCTTCGTCGTAGCCTAAAAAATAGGTGTCGATAACATTCCCGTTTTTAATCAATGTGTTGAATCCGATTAGTTTACCCTCCAGAAAATAGCCGTAAAAAAGGAAGTTATGGCCTAATTGATTTTTGAGTTCGTAAAAATGGTTTTCCGATAAAAAAAACGTGTTGAAAGGAGCGTTTTTGGCAACATTGTAATAAAGTGCATTGAGGGTTGTGTTGTATTGCTTAATTTCTGCCAGGCTCATTTTTCGTTTTTCAACACCGTCCAGTTTTTTATGGGCTCTTTTGTATTGGTCCCGGTATTTCTTACTTAATGCACCAACATAATCTTCCTCGGTTTTCCAGTTGTCGGCTATCGAAAAAATCATGTTGGGTTGTGTAGTGAACTTGTAAAAAGATTGAAATTCCGAAGCTTCTAAAATATCATTCTCGTGGGTGAAAAAATCTTTAAAGGTGGTCAGGTGAATTTTTTTGCCTTTTTTCTTAAATCGGGATTGAAGTTCCTCTGCCGCTTTGTGAAGTAAGGTGATGCCTTTTTTAGTGTCCAGTTCTTTTGAGAAAATAAAAGCGTTTTGTCCTGTAAGCATGTTGTTTCCCATGAATAAAACGTGGGAAGTGAAGTTTCGGAATACAAAATTACGAATCGAGGTTTTGATACAATTGTCTCGTTCCCCAAAAGAATCCACCAGATTCAGATCCAGAAACTGGGAAAGGGCGATACCTATCAGTTCACCATCATTAAACAACCCGATATAATGGCAAGTCATGTTCTTTGGAGCAGACTCGTCCAATGCTTTCAGGTAATCAGTCGAAAGGAAAATATTGGAAACAGCAAGTGAGTTCCAAGAATCCGGAAGTTCTGTTGCTGAAGAATATATTTTATAATGGTAAGACTGTTTCATAAAGACAAAATCGCCCTACAAATGTAGAGCGATTGCGCTATAATAAAATGTTAATTTTTATTTCCATCCGCAGATGATTGCCCCCATTATGGTTAAGGATACAATCCAATAGCCGGCGTTAATCAGGATGTATTTCCATGATTTTTGCTCGAACAAAGAGTTGATTGCTGTGATCGGTAATGCTAAAAATAATCCCGACATAAATCCGTGAAGAGCTCCGTGTTGGTACGAACGGAAAGCGTCTCCGTAATCGGCCATGAAAGCTGCATACGAAGGCTTGGCTGAAGCAATGAATTCAGGTCCGCCAACCATTCCTAAAGCGCCCATTTGGTGTATTACCAAAGCAGGAACCACAAAGGCAAGCATTAGCGAATAAAAAATGGTCAGACCGAAAATTTTAAGCATGTTGCCTTGTTTGGCTTTTTCTTCTGTCATTCCGGTTTCTTTCATCCAGATTGTTCCGAAAACTTTAGGGTTGTACCATACAAATCCGACAAGCAAAGTGATTAATGAGGCAACCAGTACCGCTAAAAAGTTAAATTCCATATTTTTTGTTTTTGGTTATTTTCAAATTTAGGAAAAAAAAGACAAATTAAAAAAGCGCTTTAGGAAGATTGATTGACGATGAGGGGTGGTGTTCGGTTGTTCGTAAAAAAGAAAACCACCAACTCTCGTTGATGGTCTTGGTATATTGTGAAGATGAATTTACTCTGCAGCAACTAATTTACTTGCGCTTCTATAGGTGAATTCATTAAAGATATGACGCTTTGCAAAACGGTTCGGAGATTCGGCATTAATCATTTTGATGTAGGTGTTTTTTGGAACACCGAAATACTCAAACTGATTACCATCCAGGAAACTGATGTATAAAACCCCATTGTCCATGTAGAATTCCAAAATGTTGGATGTAGTGGTGGTTTTTGTGTATTCTTCCTTGTCTTTTTCAAGGGTTTCCGGTGCGATGCTCACTAAAAAGTGATACGCTTCAATAATTTGCTTGCTTCTTTCTTCAGCAGCCAAACGTTCAACAGGATCAGCAATAGTGTCCGGATGATCTTCCTTCATACTGTTTCTGTAAATCGTTTTCAGTTCCTTTAATGTTGCAGTTTTTGTAACATCAAGTAATTTTCGGTACTCGGCAATTTTTTTTGTGTTCATGTGTAAAAAATAAAAGCGATTCTTTTGTGAAACGTTTTGATTAACAGTAGTATAAATCTTAAAATGTAAGAAATAAACAACTTCAGTTAATTTAAAAAAAAAGAGAACCAAAATGATTCTCTTCTTAGTAGCGGGAACAGGACTCGAACCTGTGACCTTCGGGTTATGAGCCCGACGAGCTGCCTACTGCTCTATCCCGCGATGTACGGTTTGTATTCTCAATATTTTCTTAGTAGCGGGAACAGGACTCGAACCTGTGACCTTCGGGTTATGAGCCCGACGAGCTGCCTACTGCTCTATCCCGCGATGTTTCGAGTGCAAAGGTACACCGAAATTTGATACATACAACAAAAAGATAAAAAAACTTTAAAATTTCTTCTATTCGCTGGTTATGACTACCTTTGTAGGCTAAATTTTTTACTATGTCACACAAAGCAGGTTTTGTAAACATCATCGGAAATCCAAATGTTGGAAAGTCGACACTAATGAATGCTTTCGTAGGAGAACGCCTTTCAATCATTACATCTAAGGCGCAAACCACACGTCACCGTATTCTTGGTATCGTGAATGGAGAGGATTTTCAGGTATTGTTTTCAGATACACCGGGAATCATCAAACCGGCCTATGAATTGCAGAATTCGATGATGGATTTTGTTAAATCGGCTTTTGAAGATGCCGACGTTTTGGTGTACATGGTGGAAGTAGGAGAAAAGGAACTGAAAGATGAAGCTTTTTTCAATAAAATCATACATTCTAAAATTCCTGTTTTGTTATTGCTGAATAAGATCGACAAATCCAATCAGGAACAACTGGAAGAACAGGTAAACCTGTGGAAAGAAAAGGTGCCTAATGCGGAACTTTTCCCGATTTCGGCCTTGGAAAATTTTAATGTTACAGAAGTATTTAACCGAATTCTTGAATTGCTTCCGGAGTCACCGGCCTATTATCCGAAAGATGCTTTAACTGACAAACCGGAGCGTTTCTTCGTAAATGAAACCATCCGCGAGAAAATCCTTTTGCATTACGATAAGGAAATACCGTATGCAGTGGAAATCGAAACGGAAGAATTTATCGAAGACGAGGATATCATCCGAATTAAATCGGTAATCATGGTGGAGCGCGATACGCAGAAAGGAATTATCATCGGGCACAAAGGATCGGCGATAAAAAGAGTAGGGATAGAAGCCCGTCAGGATTTGGAGAAATTCTTTGGGAAACAGATTCACATCGAAATGTTTGTGAAAGTGAACAAAGACTGGAGAAGTAACGCGTATCAGTTGCGCCGTTTCGGATACAATCAGAAATAAGAAAATTAGAGAATAGAGTCGAGAGATAAGAGACAAGATGTTGGAATTCATTTGAATTTCGTCTCTTAAATTATAAAAGCGTACTTTTGCGCAAAATTTAATAGAAATGAACAAT
This sequence comes from Flavobacterium sp., assembly GCF_035456225.1. Taxonomy (GTDB): domain Bacteria; phylum Bacteroidota; class Bacteroidia; order Flavobacteriales; family Flavobacteriaceae; genus Flavobacterium. The sequence goes on from NZ_DATIDM010000050.1 coordinate 25,376, forward strand.
ATCGTAGCCATTGTAGGAAG
>NZ_DATIDM010000051.1:0-12646 GCF_035456225.1 Flavobacterium sp.
TAACTAAAGAACTTTGAAAAAAATCCTTTTTTATCTTCAGTTTTCACCTCATTGGCAGCTGCGTTTTGAAGTTCAATCGATTTTTCGTATTCGCTCATGATTTCCATAATGAAATCCACATAGGTTTTGTTCTGTTCTTCCAGATAACCTACCAGGTATTTTTCACTGGCTTCCATGCTGCTGGCATTTTCTATTTGGAGTAGTCTTTTATATAATGGTTCAATGTGTTTAGTTATTACTTCTTGAGGAACGGCTTTTCGTCTGGCAAAATAATTCACGATGTTTCCTTTTTCATCTTTTGAGATATCAAAATCGGTAATTACCCAATAATAACGACCGGATTTGGCCATGTTTTTTACAATTGCGTGATAATTCTGGCCTTTTTTTAAGTTATCCCAAAGCACTTTGAAAATTACTTGTGGCATATCCGGATGACGAATAATATTATGTGGCTGCGACATTAATTCGTAATCTTCATATCCTGAAACATCGATGAAAACTTCATTGGCATATTCGATAGTGCCGAATCGGTCTGTTTTGCTCATGATGGTTTTGGTCTTGTCCCAGGAAACTTCTTTGTCGATAGGATTTGGTCTTTCTAATAGTTCCATGTTAATTGAAAAATTTTATTATTAATGTTTTTAGTTTTGTAAAGGAATTCAAACTTACAGCATTAAAACATGATAAAAATCAGCCATTAATTGGTATTATTTTTTCCTACAAAAAACATTATTTAGGAATTTAGTTGAATTTTTTATGATAGAGACGATTTTTTTATATTCTTTGTTAGGGACTTGTTTTTCAACTGTTGCTAATTATTTTTTTTGCATTCTGTTTGCAATTTTTTTAGTGTCAGTGTTTTAGGTTCAGAATGACATCTTATGATTTTTTTTTAAGTTGCCGCTTGTTCTCCAAGGGGATAATCTTCGAGTTATTGCCAGAAAGATTAAAAAGCGTTTCTTTTGAAATCGGGCTGCACTGTTTCAGGTCTAAATTTATTAGGTTAATTAGTGATATTTTTTTCAAACATTTCCAGTTTCGACCCTAATGGTAAAAAAATCTGGTAGAACTTTTATGCGTAAAAATCATTTTTTTGTTAAATTATTGTGATTCTGTCTGTAAAAATTAAAAATCCGCTCTGTTTTGCAGAACGGATTTAAGTTTTTTATTTCAGAAAAGATTTAGTTTTCTTCCGGTTTTTGTTTATTGGTATCCATCATTTCCATTAATTTCATCCCAAGTAAACCGCTGATTCCTCCATCAGCACCATTGTTTCCTGAAATCAATACATCCGGAATGACTTTGATATTTCCTTTACCGATTTCTTCCGTGATTTTATACTTCGTAAAGTTATCACCGCCCATGGCTGAAACCTGTAATTGATACGCTTCTGCCGTAGATTTACCAATAGCCATAATCTTTTCTGCTTCAGCCAAACCGGTTTTTGAAATCTTTTCAGCCTCTGCACTTGCGTTTAATCGAGTAGCTTCGGCTTGCGCTCCGGCTCTTGCTTTTGTTGCTTCCGCTTCGGCATTGGCACGCATTTTTGTTGCTTCTGCTTCAGCATTTACATTCAGTTTTAAACTGGTTGCATCACCTTCCGCTTTTTTAACTGTCGCATCGGCTGTTCTTTGCGCAATTTCAACACTTTGTGAAGCGCGAACAATTTCTTTCTGCATATCGGCAATAGCGGTTTCTTTTTCAACCCCCTGACGTTGTTCCTGCGCCATTTTTTGGGTTTGATACGTTTTTTGCTCTTCTTCGGCAATCTTTCTGTCGGTTAATGTTTTCATTAATGAATCCGGTGGAACAATGTCACCGATTAACGTATCAACAGCATTCACATTGTACTCATCCAAAACCGTTTTGATATGATTTTTAGCCGATTCCTGACGTTCCTTTCTCGTGCTTAAGAAAGAAATTACATCACTATCCTGTGCGGAGTTTCTGAAGTAGTTACCAATGGTTGGTTCTAAAACCTGCGATACTAAATTCGTCATGCTTCCGAAACGAGCAATAACTTTTGGCGCTTCATTGGCCGGAACGTGGATAATTTGTGTGACATCCAGATTGAAAGGGAAACCGTCTTTGGAACGTACCGTAATTGTCGACAGGTTTTTATCCAAATCATGCGATTCGCTTCGTGCATTTGCCCAGTTCAAAACCAAATTGGTCGTTGGAACGGGTTCTAATTTAGTAGTGTATTGGTTCAAAGCATATTTACCGGGTCCAAGCGGTTCCATCCAAACACCGCGTTGTCCTTTTGATACGATGTTTCCGTGTTTGAAAGTATCTCCTGTAACATCCTGACCATCTTCACCAATATAAGAAATCACCACACCAACATAACCAATAGGCACATCGGTCATTGGATTTTGCTCAATTTGAACCGCCCATGTGTTGATGTAATAAGATCCGGCCAGCATAACTTGCGGCTGAAGTCCTCTGTTACCGCCTTCTTCAAGAAACTTATCAAAGTCCTGAAAGTTGTTGTGACCGTTAACGAATTTACCTGCAATTTGTCCTAATGGGATTGGATCACCATCCAAGGCAGTTACCACGCCAACCATGTTTTCAAATATTTTTACCTGATCTGTAATAATAATATCGAACAGGAATGTGTTGATACGATACGATCCACTAGTAATAAAAGCTGTCTGACGTCCTTTCTGACCACCGTTATTTAAGAAGGCTGTAGCATCCTGGAAATTATCGCTTTCCACTTTTCTGGCCAAAATTCTTCCGGTTGGGATCTCTTTACCATCTTTACTTAAAACCTGCCCAATTTTTCCTTCCGGAATAATGGTAAATGGCGTCATGTCTACTGAATATTGCCAGATCCACATCGCCCAGTATAAACCCGGAGCAAGTGTTTGTGCCTGAAAACCCGCTTCCCCTTTGGTTGCAATTATACGGCCATCGGGAAGTGATTTGTCGGCTCCGAAAAGCACGAATTTTTTGGTCACTAAACCGATTTTGTCTTCGGGAACTATTACCATTCCAAAGAAAACACGCAAAACAAATTTGTAAAAAACTATGGATAATACAAAAAGTATCAACCACCAAAAAGATAAAATTGTTGTCATTTAACTAATAATTTAATTTGTATTTGGTTCGATTTTTAGAAATGATTAATATGAAAAATGAATGTAAGATCATTTTATTATTAATAACCGGAATCATGTTGGAGTAGTGGTTTTTATTCCCTTTTTGAAGATACAACACCTTTTGTGTCATTTTGGATATTAATTTCTTTTTAAAATCCCTAATTATACGTTGGGCAGAAATAAATGTTACAGTTAAAGAGTAAAATTTTTTGTGTTAAAATGCAACTGATTGATACTCTTATAAATAAAAAATCCGCCTCGATGGTGAGACGGATTTTAGTATGATTTTTTTTTGAACTTATTCGGCTTTGAACTTTATGACCAGTGCTTTAACATAGTTGTTGGTAAAAGAATTCACAAGATTGTGTTTGTTCTTTCCGCTTAATTTCATAATCTGCTGAAAAAAATTATAGCTGGAATTATCTACTTCTTTAACTTCTCTGATTTCAATAATCTTACCCAAATTTATGTTGGCCAGTGTAGCGATCTTTTGCGCTTTTATCTTTGCTTTTTCAAGGAGTGATTTCAATAACTGATCCTCATAAATATTCGGTTCTTCATATTTTACGGTTCCAACGTACCCGGCAATATCCTGCATTTTTTTTATTTCGGTAGTGAGTTTTTTTAATTCCTCAACAGATGAAACCGTAACCGAATAACCGCCTTCAAAATAAACTCTGCTTTTATTACCGGTTTCAAAACTTGAATCTGTTAGCGAGATGTATTTGTATTTGTTTTTTTTAAGGAACGTCTCCAGGTTATTAAGTTTTATTTTTTCTTGCGCTTTCGCTTTCAGTTCATCACTTTTGCTGTCTTCGCTTACCTCTTCTAATGCACTTACGGCTTCTTCTTCATAATTTTCCTCTACCGATAAGATGTAGTCGATTGATATAGGTTTCAGTTTAACCGAATCTCTGACTTCGATTTCTATAAATCCGTTTTGCGAATAAGAAACAAAGGATAATGTAAGGAGTACAAAAGCGAAAAGGATTTTTGTGTTTTTCATTTACTTGGGTTTGATAGGATTTGTATAAAGAAAAATCCGCTCTGTTTTCACAAAACGGATTCTTCCGGATTATTTTAGTTTATCTATATCTTATAAGTGGATCACTTCTCCGTAAGCATCAGCAACAGCTTCCATAACTGCCTCACTCATAGTTGGGTGAGGATGAACCGCTTTAAGGATTTCATGACCTGTTGTTTCTAATTTACGGGCTACAACTGCTTCAGCAATCATATCGGTAACACCGGCACCAATCATGTGGCAGCCTAACCATTCACCATATTTAGCATCGAAGATTACTTTTACGAATCCGTCCGGAGTTCCGGCAGCTTTTGCTTTACCAGAAGCAGAGAACGGGAATTTACCGATTTTCAATTCGTATCCTTTTTCTTTTGCCTGTTTTTCAGTTAAACCTACAGAAGCAATTTCCGGAGTTGCATAAGTACAACCCGGGATGTTTCCGTAATCTAGCGCCTCAACATGTAAACCTGCGATTTTCTCCACACACAAAATTCCTTCAGCAGAAGCTACGTGAGCTAAAGCCTGACCCGGAGTTACATCACCAATCGCGTAGTAACCCGGAATGTTTGTCTGGTAGAAATCGTTTACTAAGATTTTATCTTTGTCGGTTGCAATACCTGTTTCTTCTAATCCGATGTTTTCGATATTGGTTTTGATTCCTACTGCTGAAAGTAGAATATCTGCTTCTAAAACTTCTTCTCCTTTAGCTGTTTTAACGAAAGCTTTCACTCCGTTTCCAGTAGTATCAATTCGTTCAACAGAAGAATTTGTCATAACAGAGATTCCTGCTTTTTTCAATGAGCGCTCAAATTGTTTTGAGATATCTTCGTCTTCAACCGGAACTACATTTGGCATGAATTCAACGATCGTAACTTCAGTTCCCATTGCGTTGTAGAAATGAGCGAATTCAACTCCGATAGCACCGGAACCCACTACGATCATTTTCTTTGGCTGTTCAGGAAGAACCATCGCCTGACGGTATCCGATTACTTTTTTACCATCCTGTGGTAAGTTAGGTAATTCTCTTGAACGTGCACCCGTTGCAATGATAATATGGTCAGCAGTGTATTCAGTTACTTTTCCGTCAGCAGCTGTTACATCAACTTTTTTTCCTGGTTTTACTTTTCCGAAACCGTCAATAACATCGATTTTGTTTTTCTTCATTAAGAACTGAACACCTTTGCTCATTCCTTCTGCCACACCACGGGAACGTGCAATAACAGCGTTGAAGTCTTTATCAAATTCCTTTACAGTCAAACCATAATCGGAAGCATGTTTTAGGTAATCAAAAACCTGAGCCGATTTTAATAAAGCTTTTGTTGGAATACAACCCCAGTTAAGGCAGATTCCACCAAGGTTTTCTTTTTCGATAACGGCTACTTTAAAGCCTAATTGTGATGCTCTGATGGCAGTTACATATCCGCCCGGACCACTTCCTAAAACAATAATATCGTATTTCATATCAAATAATTATTTCTTTATTAGTTTGTGGATGCGAAAATACGGATTTATTTGTTTGCTGCAATGCAACAGGTTTTCAAATTGAAGGTCTTAATTTTTTGTTAAAACAATTAGTTGACATGTCAAGTAATTTGATTTAATGTATTTTTGCCGGAAATAAAAGATTTATTAGTAAATAGCCTGAAAATCAATCAAAACTAATGAATACAATCTCTAAATTACTAAATAACAAGCTTGCGGCGTTTTTGTTATTTGCCATTGCGTTTGGCTTTATTTTCAATCCTTGGACTAAATTTCCATACACGTTCATCTGCATTATTTTTTTAATATTATTGTTCACCTTTTTACAGGATGGTAATTTAAAAGCACTTAATTTCAGAAAAATTGAGATGAAATCTATTGGAATCATACTAATAGCCTATGTGGTTTTGGAACTTTCCATGGATTTTATTTTCCAGCCTCTAATCAATAAAATTTTTAACGAACCGGCAGATTATTCGAGTTTTGAGGCTTTGAAAGGTAATTCGGCGATGTATTTCAAGTATCTCGTTTTTATGTGGGTTTCGGCTGCCTTTTCCGAAGAACTGTTGTTTCGGGCGTTTGCCTTTTCCCAATTTCGCAGAATACTTGGTAATCAGAAAATTGTATTAGTAATTTTGACGGCAGTCTTGTTCTCGCTTCCACATTTATATCAAGGAGCAGTAGGTTTAGTGATAACTTTTTTATTTGGATTGGCCTTTGGATGGCTTTATCAGAAATACCAAAACATCTGGATTAACATTATAGTGCACGGATTGATTGATACATTCTTCTTAACCTTAGCGTATTACGGCTTGTTAAGTTTCTTTAGTTAATGATAAACTGAAACGATTTTTAGTGGCTCAATTTAATTGTTTTCCACAGCGAACTGTGATTCGTATAAACTTTTGTAGTAACCCTCTGGTTTAGCGATTAATTCGAAGTGTTTGCCTTCTTCTACAATCAGTCCTTTATCCATTACGATGATTTTATCGGCATTGATGACAGTAGCCAAACGGTGAGCAATGACAATAGATGTTCTTCCTTTTGTGATTTTTTCGGTAGCCAGCTGAATCAATTCTTCCGAATATGTATCGATAGACGATGTGGCTTCATCCAAAATCAAAATACTCGGATTACTCACATATGCGCGTAAGAAAGCAATCAATTGGCGCTGACCCGAAGACAGCATGGCTCCGCGTTCTTTTACGTTATAATCATAACCGCCCGGCAGACTCATGATGAAATTGTGCACACCGATTTTTTCTGCTGCGAGTATAACTTCTTCTCGGGTAATATCCGGATTGTTCAGTGTGATATTATTCAGGATAGTATCAGCAAAGAGGAAAACGTCTTGTAAAACAATGGCAATTTGTCGGCGGAGGCTATACAAATCAAAGTCGTTTATATTTGTTTCATCAATTAAAATGCGTCCGCTACTGATTTCATAAAATCGGTTCAACAGATTAATGATAGTAGATTTACCCGCTCCAGTGGCCCCAACGATGGCGATGGTTTCTCCTGCGTTAACTTTCAGGTTGATACCTTTCAACACTTCTTCACCTTCAATATAACTGAAATGTACATTCTCTAACGAAAGATCGCCTTTGAAATGTTCTGCAATCACATCACCGTTTTCCTGAACCAGGTCTTCACGATCCAAAACTTCAAAAACACGTTCAGCAGCGATGATTCCCATTTGCATCACATTGAATTTATCCGCAATCTGACGTAACGGGTTGAACAACATTCCGATATACATGGTATAAGCGAACAAATCACCGAAAGTCGTCATCGTATCGCCGTGCATAATATTCCATCCGCCGTACCAAACCACCATTCCCAACGTTAACGACGATAAGATATCGGCAACAGGAAAGAAGATGGAGTTGTATAAAATATTTTTTAACCAGGCTTTGTTGTGCAGCGTATTGATTTGCTTGAATTTTTCCAGTTCGATTTCCTCACGGTTAAAAAGCTGAACGATTTTCATTCCGGTAACACGTTCCTGAACAAAGGTGTTTAAATTTCCTACCTGATTACGGACTTCCTCAAAAGCAATTTTCATTTTTTGCTGAAAAATTCGGGTTGCATATAATAAAATAGGCATTCCGAGTACAACTATAAAACTCAATTTCCAGTTCATGTAAAACATGATTCCGAGTACGACTGTCATCTTCATTAAATCACTCACAATCATGAATAATCCCTGACTGAAGATACTGGCAATGGATTCAATATCGGTTACAGAGCGGGTTACCAGTTTTCCAACGGGTTCGTTATCGAAGTATTTCATTCGGAACGCCGTTATATGATGAAATAATTTTTCGCGTATGTCTTTTACGATATCCTGTCCTAGCCAACTTGCCCAATAGGTAAAGAAAAATTGTGAACCGACTTCGAGTATCAATACAACCCCCATTACTATGATATAATACAATAACCCAACCTGGTCGTGTGCTTTAAGATAAGTATCGACAGTTTGTTTTAGCAAGTATGGGCGGATTGCCGCAAAAACGGAAAGCGTAATCGAAAACAGTACAACCATATAAAGCCTTTTCTGGTAGGGCTTTGCATACTTCATTACTTTTTTAAGCGATATGGATTGTATTACTTTCATTATTGCTGGTGAATATACGGATAAATTACTTTGGTTAAATATAATCCATGGGCGGGAACTGAAAATCCGGCGTTGCCTCTGTTTTTGCTTTCGATTATTTTTCGGAAATCGTCGAATGAAATTTTACCGATACCAACTCCGATTAAGGTTCCGACTATGGCTCTGACCATGTTTCTTAAAAACCGGTCGGCGGAAATGGTAAAGACCAGTTTTGTTCCGTTTTGCTGCCAATAGGCTTCTTTGATGACGCAGTTAAAGGTTTTCACATCGGTATGTGTTTTCGAAAAGCACTCAAAATCGATATAATCGAAGAGGATTTTTGCGGCTTCATTCATTTTATCCACGTCAAGCGGATGAAAATGATACCAGCTTCCTTCGTTTTCAAACGCATCTTTGAAGGTGTGAATGTGGTATTCATAAGTCCTGCTGGTGGCGTCAAACCTTGCATGCGCATCATCGTGAAGCGGAATAATTCGGAACACTACAATGTCTTTTGGTAAAAACGAATTTAGTTTTTGCGTCCAATAATCGGAATCAAGAATATCTTCATGATCGAAATGTGCATACATCTGTTTGGCGTGTACACCCGTATCAGTACGGCCTGCACCCATAATTTCTATCTCTTTTCTAAATAAAACGGATAAGGCTTTGGATAAGGTTTCCTGTACGGATGCTGAATGCGGCTGGTACTGCCAACCGTGGTAATTTTTTCCGTTGTATGCGAATTCGATGAAATATCTCAAGGGGTGGATAATTGTTGAGTTACAAAGTAGCAAAGTTACAAAGTTTATGTGAAAAGTAGCAAAGTTACAAAGTTGTAAAGTTACAAAGTGGCAGAGTCGTAAAGTTTTGGGTGAAAGTAGGGGATACTAGGCAAGAGAAAAGAGAAAAAGGAGGCGGAAGCGTAGTTGTATCCTTCAGATGGTCTTCCGGGTGCTTGAAATGGTCTTTGTCATCCAAAATATTCTTCCACACTCTTGTCTCTTGCTTCTTGCTTCTTGTCTCTTGTCTCTTTTCCCTTTTCCCTTTTCCCTTTTCCATCGTCTCTTATCCCCAAACTTTGTAACTTTGCTATTCAAAAACTCAGCCAGTCAAAAAGAAAAATGAAAAAAATCCTTCTCCTTTCCGATACCCACAGTCATATCGACGAAACGATTTTGAAATATGTCCGCATGGCCGATGAAGTATGGCATGCCGGGGATATTGGGGATTTATCGGTTACGGATGTCATCAAAGGAATCAAACCATTGCGTGCCGTTTATGGTAATATTGACGATGGCAAAGCACGACTGGAATTTCCTTTAAATAACAGATTTATGTGTGAAGATGTGGATGTCTGGATTACCCATATTGGTGGTTATCCGGGAAAATACAATCAGGATATCAGAAATGAAATAAGAAGCAATCCGCCGAAGTTATTTATCTGCGGACATTCTCATATTTTAAAAGTGCAGTTTGATAAGGAATTGAATTTATTGCACATGAATCCGGGAGCTGCCGGGAAGCACGGTTTTCATCAGGTACGAACCATGCTTCAGTTTGAAATAGAAGGAGATAAAATTCAGAATTTAAACGTTGTGGAAATGGGAACCCGCGTCTGACTTTTGGTTTGGTACCGGTATTTTGATAAGAATAACCACTCCGGATTTCTCTTTAGAGTCGATGGTTATCATTCCTTTTAGGCTTTTGATACGTGTTTTTATCTGCGAAAGTCCGTAACCTTCTGTTGATTTTCCTTCCTTGGTATTAAATCCTTTTCCGTTGTCTTCAATGTTTATTGAAAGCTGATTGTTTTCCTTTTTGATGGTTAAGAAAGCTGCAGAAGCATTACTGTGCTTCATGATGTTGTTAAACAATTCAGCAACAATAAAATACATTTTCATTTCGAAATCATTCTGAAAACGAATTTCTTTCTCGATAAGATTGTTAAACTGAAAATCGATTAATGAATTGGAATTCTTTTCACATAAATCTTCAAGAGCTGGAATTAATCCCAATTTTTCCAAAACAGGAGGCACCAAAGCATGTGACAAATCGCGTACTTTATCGTGTGCTTCTTTGATAATGGCTTTGGTTTTTTTGAGTTGGTCGTCAATTTCAGGATGATTTGCTTCGAAAGCTGTTAAATGCAAGCTGGCAGAGGATAGTAAAGCACTGATGTTATCGTGCAAAACTCCCGAAAGTCGTTTACGTTCTTCTTCCTGACCGTCAATGGTTGCATTTACAAGATTTTGCTGAATGCTATGGTTAAGGTCTTTGAATTTGTTTTTTTGTTTCAGCTTTAAATTTTGGTAGAAGAAATAAAATAAAATGGCTAAAAGCATTAAAACTGTAAGCAATAAGTAAAGCATTTTTTCACTTTTCAATTGCTTTTGTTTCAGAAGCAGTTTTTCTTCTTCGTATTTACTTTCAGCTTTGTCCAACTCGTATTGAGTTCGTATCTGCTCAAGTTCTGTATCGTTTTTGTGAAGTAGGAGTGAGTCTGTATAATTCACATATTGAGTCTGGTAGTTATACGCTTTGCGATAATCGCCTAAATTTTCATAGCAAAACGCCATGTTAACACATGCGATAGCATAATCATATTTTGTATTCGCTGAATCATTTTTAGTGTCATTGATTATTTCATCATAGATTTCTATTGCTTTTTTATAATTTTTTTCAGTAACAAGGTAGTGAACTCCTAAATTGCTTTTTGCAGTTATTATGGCTTTTTTACTATTAGCTTTTTTTGCAAATATCAATGAAGAGTCCAAATATTTTTTAGCAATGTCATATTCTTTTATAAGGTTATAAAATGCATAGTTGGAGTTATAAGCATCGGCTATGAATTTGTTATCCTTTATTTTGTGAGCGCTTTTTAGGTTTGGCTCTAAGTACCTGTAGATACTGTCAGTTTTCTCAGTCTTGAGATAACCTATCAGTATTCCGCGGTATAATCTTGCAGTGATAGTGTCATTTTTTGACTTATTTGCCAATTTGAGACTTTTGGTGGCAATTTTTATTGCTTCAGGGTATTTTTGCAAGTCGATGTTGATGTAAGTCAAAGTGTTTAAAAGTTTGACCATATCATAGTCACTTGCTTTCTTGTTAGTTGTATTTAATGTATTCAGGACTAATTTATAAGCTCTTTTGTTGTCTTTGATTTCATCAGAAAGAAGGTCGGCGCTTTTTATAACCTGATTGATATATTTGGTATAGTTTCCTTTTTTTAAATAAAGTTTAGTTTTTTTATCAGAAAAGTTGAAAGCTTTTATGTACTGATGGTTTTCCTTGTAAAAATCAAAAGAATCCTTCACGGCTTTTTGCTGTGAAAAGGCCGTGAAGGTGTAAAGTATAAATATTAAAAATCTGATTTTCAATGGATTTTATTTACATTGGATTAATACGCATTCGAATCAATGTTTACTTTCGGTTTTTTAGTTGTAATCCCATTCAAAGTTTCCTGAAAACGAACATCCAAAATACCATTTACCGTATAAAAAGTTGTATACTGGGTATCGTATGTAGTTGAAGGCTGTGTCTGTCCTGTATTTAATTGAACGCTGATCGTATTTGTTTTTTTGACAGGATCATACTGTGTTGTATAATTGCAGTTTGTTGGAATTTCGAAATTGAATTCAAATTCGTCATCACTTGTGTTTTCAAATCCGTAGTTTTTTAAAAGAGGTGTGCTCATAATTTTTCTGTTTTTAAGTTAGTTCTATTGATTGATTAAGTTGTTTTTTAAGGCAAATTTGACTAGCCCGACGGTGGTTTTCATGTTTAGTTTTTTGAGAAGATTCTTGCGGTGTGTCTCTACTGTATTTGTGCTAATGAACAATGCTTCGCTGATTTCTTTTCCGCTATATTCCAAAGAGATGAGCTTTAATATTTCGAGCTCTCGGTCTGTTAAGGAATCCGGTGTAATCTGATTGGGTTTTGTACTGTTTTGATTTGCTTTTCCGGTAAAAGAAAGAAAGATTTTTTCACGTATTGATTTAGAATAGTATTCTTCACCATTATATACCGAGTTAATTGCTTCAATTATATTTTCACCGGCTGATTGTTTCGTAAGGTAGCCTTTAGCACCCAACTGCAAAACCTCTTTTATTAATTTGAGGTCATCGAAACTGGAAAAAATAATTACGTTAAGAGCAATTGCTTTTTGATTAAATTCTTTTAAGACTTCTAAGCCGTCTTTTCCCGGCATGTTGATGTCCATAATCAGGATGTCAATATTTTTTTCAGAAACTTCAGCTACGATATTATCTCCATTTAAGGAATAACCGACTACTTCAAAATTTTTGTTGGTTTTTAAAACGGCAACAAGTCCGTCAATTAGAATTTGGTGGTCGTCGGCAAGGTAGATCCGTATTCTTTCTGGCATTCTTTTTGAATTGGTGAAAACCAAATGTAAGAATTTAATTTAATATC